>JBEKEB010000023.1:0-29349 GCA_050014055.1 Anaerolineales bacterium
GATATAGGAGTTGGTCGGGGCCGTGCTAATATCCGGCCCAAATTTACCGATCCTGACCAACAGTTCATCGAAAGGCTTTCGCCAACGGGCTTTTTCACCTTTAAAAAGCCTGGCGATTTTCTCCGCATTGGCCAGCCTGGGTTGGGTGGCATTTCGCAACGTCAACACAATTGCCATGGCATGCCCCTGCCCCAGCCCAAAATCTTCTTTAAGCCAAGAGACGATCTGCCCGGTCTTGACGCCGTCTTTAAGCAGCCCCTTCTTTTCGGCCAGGACTCTAAAGTCCTGGGGCGTCTTTCCGGTTTGAGCCTGGATATTATCGAGATACGCTTTTAATGTCATATGAACTCCGGGTAGGTCGGATAAATAGCCTTCTGCATCTAAATATAACTGGAGCTACCCTGTGGGTATGATGAGAACGGAGATAAACCGGCTTTTTTTCGGTAATCTCTGTGGTTCTCTGTTTATCTCCGTTGAATTTATTGGTTGGGTTCGCCACCGGATACTTTCCTGACATGGGTACTTTGATCGGTAAAAAACGCCGCCAATTGCGGAGCCAGCAATTGCAGGTCTACATTGTGCGTCTGGCCTTCCAGCGTGCGCTGCAACCCGTGCGGGATGGCCTTCGCCAATGCAGTGGCCGTATCGAGCATGAACGGAATGGCGCTGCCGTTCATGACCAGCGCCGGCGAGGCCACCTTGGCAGCCCGTTTGACCGGCACCGAGCGGTCCTCGCCCATGGCGGCTGCGTCGTAAATCAGGGTGGGCGCCACGACTTCGAACATCGGCCACACCGGAACCTGCCGCATCCCTTCCACCTGCTCGGCGGGCATGCCCACGAACTGCATGAACAACACGACCGCATCGCCCCGGCGGCCTGAAGCCAGAAATTCGTCCAGCTTTTTCCGGTAATCCCGCCACGCCTGGCGGGCGCCGTTGCCGGATTGGTACGGCGGCTCATACAACGCCAGCTTTTTCACCTTTTTGCCGAGCTTGATGGCGGTTTCAAGGGCAAGGCAGGCCCCTGAAGAAGTGCCAAACAGGCATGCTGATCCCCCTGCCTCTTGAATGAGCGCTCCAATATCCTCGATCTCCCGTTCGACCGCATACGGCCGGGTGTCCCGGCTGCCGCCGCGCCCGCGCCGGTCATAGGTGGTGACCGTGAAGTGAGGTGCCAACAGTTTGGCCAGATCTGTCATGGGTCCGAAGGACTGGTAGCACAGCGCGCCCTCCACCAGGATAAGCGCAGGTCCCTGGCCGCTCATCTCATAATCTATCTCGGTACCGTCATTTGAAATTACTTTTTTTATATAACATTTCCTTTCCAAATAATTGGGAGGGGTTCGCATCTTGAGTGCAGGCACTCAAAATGCGATTCTTCTATAATTTTAGATGGATGCTTATTGCTTTCTCTCATAATGGTAGACCAGGATCACCACGCCGGAGCCAACCGGCTTGGCCTGCTCCAGTCGCAGGGGAAGATTTGCAATCCCTTCATTAAATAGACGTTTTCCTTTTCCCAGGATAACCGGATAAACTATCAGCCGGAATACATCAACGAGGGCTTGCTGCAATAACGTATTGACCAGCCGGCCGCTGCCGGCCACCAGGATATCCCCGCCCGGGCTTGCCTTCAATTTGGATACTTCTTCGATCACATTACTTTTGATCAGCCTCGAGTTGTTCCACTTTGGTTCTACCAGGGTGCTCGAAACAACATACTTGGGCATATTGTTCATCTTCTCGGCAAATTCCCCCGTTCGGGAGGGCCAGGCCGCCGCAAAACCTTCATAAGTCACCCGGCCTAGTAGCAGCGCCTCGGCTTCCATAACCTCATCAAGCTTGAATTTGTCTCCTTCGGGCCCGCGCTCAAACTGGAAGGCCCAGCCTCCCCGCTCGGATTTTTCGGCCCCGCCCGGGTCATCCATGATACCGTCCAAGGTCACGAACTCGCTGACGATTATTTTTCTCATTATCGTTCTCCAATCGTCCGATCAAAGCAGGCAATGGGGGAGTTGGGCGTGCTTCGCGCGTCCAACTCCCCCATATCTTTCCTCATATCTTGGCAATTCCCGCTGAACCATCCTTCGGCATGGGCGCATCCAGAAATGGCATGATCACGGCCGCCAGGCTGAGCGACATGCCAATATCGTAGTGCGTCAGGCCCGGCAGGATGGCCAGACGCGCTGCCGGCCTCAGCGAGCCATCCATGCCGGCATCCCGCTGGCCGCCTCCCAGCAGCCCGAAGAACTCCAGAATGTGCTCCATCCGTACCGCATCCGCGTCGGCAAAGGCCATCAGCATCGGCATACGTATGGCAGCCACCTCCTTGGTCCAGTCGTAATCCTCTCGCATCATCTCACCCAGTTTGGTGAAAAGCTTCGCCCATTTGACATCGGGATAAAGCTGGTTAAGCGGGCTTTGGTCCATATATCGCGCCGCCTCGGGCCCCATCTGATCAAAGCCCTCCAGCACCTCCGGGTACCATCCAGCCCGCTTGGCGGGCGTCGATATGACTACCAGCTTGCGAACCACCTCCGGGTGCCGGATGGCCGTCTGCAGAGCCACTCCGCCGCCCAGGGAGTAACCCAGGATATCGGCCTGGCTGATTTTGAGGTACTTCAGCATGGCGGAAATGTCGTCTGCCATCAACTCGTAGCTGAACGGCCGGTCGATATCGGCCGTCCGCCCATGCCCCTGCAAATGGACGGCGATGACCTGGCGGGTTGCAGAAAATGCTGATAGATTGGTGCCGAACATCTCGCTCGCGCCCACTCCGCCGTGCAGCATGATCAGCGGTTGCCCGCTGCCGTACATCTCATAATACAACTGCAGGCCGTTCACCGGGGCAAACTTACCCGATAAATCTTCTTTCGTTTGGATCGAATCGGTCATAATCTTGGTCATGAACAACCTTCCTTAACTAGAATATGCCATCTTCATTCGGAGAATCGGCCGGAACCGGCTCGCCGACATCCCAAAATTCGACTATCTTGTCAGCCTGGAACCGGAAAATGTGCACGGCCGCCACGCCCGCCTCGCCCGGACTCTGCACGACCTGCGAATGGATGGCTACCAGGTCACCATCGCCGATGACATTTTTAACAGTCAGCCGCATGTTCGGGAATTGATCGTGGTTCTCTTGCATCCCTTTTTGCAGCGCCGGGAACCCCGCCTGGAAGTACGGGTTGTGGTGCTTGCCATTCGCTGCAGCATACCTCCGATAAGCCTCCTCGATCTGGCCGGTCTCGATCAGCTTCAAGAACTGGATTGCAGCTTGTTTGTGGTCCACAACACGGTTTTCCACTTGCAAGGTTCCAGGTAGATTTTTTTGGTTGTCCATCATGACGGTTTTCCTTTGGGTCGGTAAAAAAGCACCACGTTCCCCGATTGGAATGTCCTTGTCTTGATTAATTCCAGGTTAAGCCGGCCAGGCAGCCCTTTGAAAAGCGCTTTGCCATTGCCCAGGGCTATCGGATTTACCATGATCCGGAACTCGTCGATCAAGCCAGCCTGGATCAAGCTCACCGACAGGTCGGAGCTTCCGAAGATGATCAGGTCTTTGCCCGGCTGTTTTTTCAATTTCGTAACCTGCTCCGCGACATTGTCTTTTACCAGCCGGGTATTCTGCCAGGTTGCGCTGGAAAGTGTCCGCGAGAACACTATTTTCGGCAGTCGATTCATGGCTGTCGCAATGACCGGATCATTCTTCATAGCCGCATCCGTTGGCCAGAATGCCGCCATCATCTCATACGTGACCCGCCCGAATAGGAGCATGTCTACCGAATCCAACTGCGCATTGGCAAATTCGTTGAATTCAACGTCCACGTTATGCCAGTCGATGCCATGCCCTGGCCCTTCGTAGTTGCCATCCAGGCTTGTCAACATGAAGAAAACCAATTTTCTCATCAGAACCTGCTCGCTTATGCCGGGTTGATCCGGCAACCAGTGGTAAATTTATGTTAATTGTGTACATATACTATCTTTATTGTAGATTATGCATTATATTTAGTCAATGGATTCGGTCGATCATTAACCGTTTCCTTAGGTTACCCCCATATGTGGCTTCGTTCCTCGTCGTTTTATCACTCGCGCGCGCATTTTACGATTTTTACTCCCTCTTTTTCTTTGTTCCTGAATCCCTTATTCTCCATTTCTCTCGTATAATGCGCATGGAGGTTTACCTATGGAATCATTATCCTCTCTTTCGAAAGCAGTCGGCTGGCATCGTCTGGTCGAGGGATATCCCTGGTATAACCGGGCCGGCGCCTTTCCTTTACCGGCCTATTCGGAATTCATGCCCGCCCCGCAGCTTGGGCAACTGCCCGCCGGCACCATCGATGACTCGCTCTTTTCCGAGGCGGATCCCTTTGGCTGGGCCATCTCCGAGCTGGAGGAAGAATACCAGCTCAAACCCGGCCTGGAATGGATCGCCCGCCATATCATGAGCCATGTGGTCAAATTGGGCCAGGGTCTGCCGGACAGTTTCATCGAGGGACATAAAAAAAGTAACCTGCAGGATAACCCCTTTTGGCCGCCCGAGCTGGACCTGGCCGCCCGGGCCGGGACCCTGGGGCACGAGCGCTACGTTTCCATCCTGCCGATGGCGCTCTCGCCGACCCAGGACGATAAAGGCCGGCTGCTGTGGACCTTTTTCGGGGGCAGCGAACAAGGTCCCGAGGCCGTTTTCTGGAAAAGCTTCTTCACTTCCCCGGAGCAGGAACTGCCCGCGGAAGCGTTTACCGGTTTCATCAGCAGACTTTTATCCGAGGTTTACCAGGAGCAGATCATATCCCCCCCTTCAAGGCTGCTGGACCTGGGATTTCGGATCCTGCCAACCGAAGCAGCGCTCACCAACACTCCTTTTCCCGCCTGGGCAGGCGAGTTTCTGGTGGATGACAACGCAACCTGGGATAAGCTGCGCTACCTGTTGACCTTCCGCCCGTTCTCGCTCCTTCCGCCCCAGGTCAGGGCCAATTACCTGGCTGGCCGCCTGCATCTGCTGCCCTTCCCCGGCAGCCTGGTTTTCTGGGGTATGCCAACCTATGGCAGCCTGCAAAAGGAGCTCCCGCTGGCCGGGCAGATTCCCCTGCTGCGGCTGGTGCCCCGGCGTGCCGGAGCGGAGGGCGTGCGCGTGCCCCAGAGTGGCTGGCTGCACGAGCCTCACCCGGATGTGAATCCCGCCGAAATCCAAAAGGAACTGTTGCTGCCCCAGTATACCCGCAGCCACCGCTGGGATCGCAACCGGCGCTCCGATGACGAGCTGGCGCTTAATCCGCGCCTCGAAAAAATCGCCCGGGTGCTTTTCAGCACCGACCTGGAGGTGATGGGACTGTACGATAAACCCATGGCCAGGAATTGCCAGTTGTGGACGAGGAATTTCGAATTGCTCCTGGATGGCCCCAACGCAAAACCTGAAGAATTGAAGAAGGCCGAAGCGGCCATCCTGGCTGGCGGCCTGTTCGGGTATCGCTTCCAATTCCCGGCCGCCCGGGTGGGACAGCATGAGGTCTATTGGCATCGTCCGGTCCTCGCATATGTCTCCGCCTCCGGCGAAATCCGCCTGCTCCCGGATACGCCGCTGGGTGTGTTGACCGCCTATGAAAAAGGCCGCCCGGAATTGCATGCGCCGGTGGAATTATGGCCGCGCCTGCAAAAACGCCCGCTTTATTCCTCTGCCTTGTCCGGTTTTCATAATCCACATGACCATTATCTCCACCAGACCCCGCTTAACCTAGTCTCCCTCCTGGATGCCTGGCATGCCCTGGGAGAACGGCCCCTGCCGGACAGTTTCGCCCGCCATCTCTTGTGGATTTCCAAAGAAATGACCCTGCAGGAGTGGCAGGCAGCCGTGCAAGCCTCCGCCATTGACGAGAACCAGGCGCGCCGGATGCAGACCGCACTTCAGTCGCTGCTGGAAGAACTGGGGCAGGCCGCGCCATTCCCTGAGCCACTGACTTATCCCTTCACCGCCAACCGGCAGTTCGAAATAGCCTACTGGAACGATATTAAAACGCTGGCCGAGGGGGAATATCGCAATAAGGACAATGCCGATTGCGTCCAGAATCCTGCCAGCTCTGGTCAGCCCCCCTGCACCCTGCGCGACCTGGACCGCTTGGGTGATTATTTGATCGCCCGCCACCGGGCATCCATCCAGCAGGCCGGCATGGATGGCCGGGCATTTTGCGGGGAACTGCCTTTCCGCTGGAAAACGGACTTTGCTTTTCCTCTCTATGGTGGGTGGAAAAGCAACCAGGAAAATCTACAACATGAACGCGATATCCTGGTCGTGATCCCCGGGAAGGACCACTCGAAAGCGGTAGTCCTGGCAGACCATTACGACACAGCTTACATGGAAGATCTTTATGACAAAGCGCGCGGCGGGACCGGGGCGCGTGCCTCTGCCGCCGGTGCGGATGACAACCACTCGGCCAGCGCGGTGCTGCTGCAGGCCGCGCCCATCTACCTGAAACTTGCCCGGGAAGGCCGCCTCGAAAAGGATATCTGGCTGCTGCACCTGACCGGGGAGGAATTCCCCGCCGACTGCCTGGGGGCCCGGCATTTCTGCCAGGCGGTCATCGAAAACCAATTGAAGCTAATCCAGGACGGAAAGGAGGCGATTGACCTGTCAGCTACGCAGGTAGCAGGGGTTTTCCTGATGGATATGATCGCCCACAACCGGGATAACGACCGGAATATCTTTCAAATCTCCCCCGGTCGGACACCCCAGTCCCTGCAACTGGCTTTGCAGGCGCACCTGGCGAATATGGCCTGGAATGGCGCGGTTGTCGGTTGGAATGAAAGCCCCGAAAGGAAGGCCTGCGGCCCCGGGCGGCGCAGCCCGGATGGCATCCAGATCCCGGAGACGGCCGCCCACCCGTCCCTGTTTGGAGAGATCCGTACGAAGGACGATCCGCAAAGTTCCCTTTTTAACACGGATGGCCAGATCTTCTCAGATGTCGGCATACCTGTGGTGCTATTCATGGAAAATTACGACATCAACCGCAGCGGCTATCACGACACTAAGGACACACTCGAAAACATCGACCTGGACTATGGCGCAGCCCTGGCAGCCATC
Organism: Anaerolineales bacterium; assembly: GCA_050014055.1. Lineage (GTDB taxonomy): Bacteria > Chloroflexota > Anaerolineae > Anaerolineales > Villigracilaceae > UBA877. Next base: position 7,079 of record JBEKEB010000023.1, read on the forward strand.
GCGATCGAGACCTGCGCGCAGGCGGCCAATTCGTTCGCAGTCGGGCACACAGCCTAGCGGAGTGCCTTTATGAGCGAACCTGCCGTCCATCTGAACGGATTGTGTAAAACCTATCGGGTCGCGGAACGCGAGTCCGGTATGGGCGCAGCTATGCGCTCCCTGTTCCACCGCCGCATGCAGGAGGTCCAGGCCGTGGATGGGCTGACCTTCGACCTGGTCCCCGGAGAGGTGGTGGGTTTCCTGGGCCCGAATGGCGCCGGCAAGACCACCACCCTCAAGATGCTCTCCGGGCTGCTGCACCCCACTGGCGGCGAAGGGCGCGTGCTTGGGCATGTCCCATGGAAGCGCGAGCGTGCCTTCCTGCGTCAGATCACCCTGGTGATGGGTCAGCGCAACCAGCTGGTCTGGGATATCCCGGCGGCCGATTCGTTCGAACTGAACCGGGTCATCTACCGCCTGCCGAAGGCGGATTTCCGCCGTACGCTGGATGAACTGACCGAACTGCTCGAGCTGGGCCCGCTGCTTAAAAAACCGGTCCGCAATCTGTCACTAGGGGAACGCATGAAGTGCGAGATCGCCGCGGCCCTGTTACACCGTCCCCAGGTGGTCTTCCTGGACGAACCCACCATCGGGCTGGATGTGACCATGCAACGCCGCATCCGGACCTTTATCGCCGAATATAATCACCGCTCCGGGGCAACCGTCCTGCTGACCAGCCATTACATGGCCGACGTGGAAGCCCTCTGCAAGCGCGTCATCGTCATCCATCATGGCCGGCTGCTCTTCGATGGCGACCTGGCGGACCTGGTCCAGCAGTTCACCGCCCACAAGACCATCGTGGTCCAATTGGAGGATTGCCATGCCAACCTGCACAGTTACGGGGAGGTGCTCAACTGCGAGGATGGGCGCTTCACCCTGCGGGTGCCGAAAGCCAAGACCGCCCGGGTGACCGAGCGCTTGCTGGCCGACCTGCCGGTGATCGACCTGCTGGTGGAGGATCCGCCCATCGAGGAGGTCATCGACCAGGTCTTCACGCAGGAGCCGGCATGAGCGTCCCGGAAGAGTTGAGCAGCCTGCTGCGCCTGTACGGCCAGCAGTTCAAGACCACCTTTGCCAGCATGGTGCAATACCGGGCCTCGCTGTTCATCTGGATGATCGCCCAGGTGCTCGAACCGCTGGTCTACCTGATCGTGTGGTCAACCGTCTCCAACGGTTCCGGCGGCAGTGTCGGCGGGTATACCGCCCAGGGTTTTGCGGGCTACTATTTGGCCCTGATGTTGGTCAACCAGGTCACCTATACCTGGGTCATGTACGAATATGAATACCGCGTCCGCCAGGGCGGTCTCTCATTTGCCCTGCTAAAACCGGTCCACCCGATCCACTCAGATATTTCCGATAACCTCTCTTCCAAATTGGTCACCATGCCAATTCTGCTGGTGGTGGCAGGTGTGCTGGCTGTGATCTTCCGCCCGACCGCCGCTTTGAGCCTGTGGGCCGTGCTGGCCTTCATCCCGGCGTTGATCCTGGCCTTCCTGGTGCGCTTCCTGCTGGAATGGACTCTGGCGCTGGCGGCTTTCTGGACTACGCGCGTGAACGCCATCAACCAGGTCTATTTCATCCTGATGCTCTTCCTGGCCGGGCAGATTGCCCCGCTGACACTTTTCCCCCACTGGATCCAAATCCTGGCCGATATCCTGCCATTCCAGTGGATGCTGGGCTTCCCGGTGGAACTGGTGCTCGGCCGGTTGACCCAACTCCAGGCCCTGGAAGGATTGGCAGCCCAGGCCGCCTGGGCTATCCTCAGCCTGGTGCTGGTACGGCTGGTCTGGCGGGCCGGTGTGCGGGTCTACTCGGCGGTGGGAGCATGAAGAGAGCATGAATACCCTGCGTCTAATGGCGGTATTTTTCCGGGTCAGCGTGCTCAATGAGACTGCCTACCGGGTCAACTTCTTCCTGCAGCTCTTCCAGTCCCTGCTCGAACTGGGCACTGCGCTGGCCGGGCTGGCAGTCATCTTCTCGTATACCAACAGCCTGGGTGGCTGGAGTCCGAACGAGATGCTGGCGCTGGTGGGAGTATACTTCCTGGTCGGCGGGATCATCAGTCTGGTAATCCAGCCAGGTATGTCGGCCCTGATCGATTCGGTCCGGGATGGGACGCTGGATTTCACCCTGACCAAGCCGGAAGATGCCCAGTTGCTAGTGAGCATCCAGCGCGTTGCCATTTGGAGCCTGCTGGACCTATTGATGGGTACAGGCGTACTTGTGACAGCGCTGGTCCGACTGGGGCAAAGCATCGGGGCCGCGCAGGCCGCCGGGTTCGTCGGCATGCTGCTCGCCGGAGCCGTGATTGTCTACAGTTTCTGGCTGATTCTGGCCAGCCTGTCGTTCTGGCTGGTTCGGGTGGAGAATCTGCTCGAGATATTCCAGAGCATGTACCAGGCCGGGCGCTGGCCGGTCAGCCTGTACCCGGGCTGGCTGCGTTTTGCCCTGACCTTTATCGTCCCGGTGGCATTTGCCACCAGCGTCCCGGCCGAGGCCCTGACCGGGCGTCTGAATGGAACGACCCTGCTGGGGGCGGTCGGTCTGGCAATCCTGCTTTCTGCCATAGCCCGACTGATCTGGCAGCTGGGGCTCCGGCACTACTCAGGTGCTTCGGCATAGGCTACAATACGCATGCAGCTAACTGTATAGAAAAATGGAGGTAATCTCGGTATGAAGGTCGTAGTTTTGGGATCCACGGGAGTCTTGGGGAGAAACGTCTTGCCGCGCCTGCGGGAGCGCGGCCACCAGGTCAGGGCAGTTGCCCGGCGACCTGATCAGGTTCAACCGCTCGAAAGGATGGGGATGGAGGCTGTATTGGGCGACATCCTGCGACCCGAAACGCTGACTGCGGCAACGGCCGATTGCGATGTTGTTTTGCACCTGGCCACCGCTATCCCGCGCGCCGGCCGTCCACAGGATTGGAATTTGAATGACCGCATTCGCCGGGAAGGCACACAGAACCTGCTGGCGGCCTGCCAAAGGAACGGGGTCGGCCGGTATGTGCAACAAAGCACCACGCTGCTCTACGGCAATTGCGGAAACAAAATTGTGGATGAAACCCAGGCAATGCAGCCCTTCCCCCTGGTCGAATCTGCGTTCGACATGGAAGCCATGGTTCAGAAGTCGTCAACAGATTGGTGTATCTTGCGCGACGGTCTGCTCTATGGTCCGGGAACCTGGCGGGAGGAGGCCTGGCGACAGGAGGCCCGGGAAGGCCGGCTGTGCTGGTATGGGCAAGGCGATGCCTATATGTCGCTCATCCACGTGGCGGATATGGCCAGAGCAGTGGTGCAGGCGGTCGAATCGGCTCCTGCCCATAGCATCTATAACGTGGTCGACGACCGTCCGGTTACATGCCGGGACCTGTATCGCTATATTGCCGCATCCGTTGGCGCCCTCGAGCCGTCCAGCGGAGGCGAACCCCACCTGCTCTCCCTGGGATGCAGCAACCGCAAGGTCCATGCGGAACTGGGCTGGGAGGCCACCTATCCCACCTTCCAGTCAGGACTGGCCATGTAATCCTTTTGTAAAAACGCAATGAACCAGGTGGAAGCCTGGTTTTTGAGCAGTAACTTTTTATCAGGTATCGGTGAAGAAAATGAATCAAAAACTGCACAAACGGCATCCCGCAGTATTATGGATCTTGATCGGTGTGGCCGTGGCATTTGCCGTGCTGTTGCATTTCCGGCCGGATCTGTCCGGCAATGACCACTTGAACGGCTATGCCAGCGTCGCCCTGGGGCTGTTCACCGCTTCTTTCCCGGCCGCCAATTTCCTGGATATGCTTTTATCCGAACTGGGCTCGCTGCGCTGGCGGGCGATCAAGCGGGCTGACCTGCCGTGGGTGACCTTGAACCTGGTGGTTTTATTTACCGGAATGACCATCGTCGTGGTCGGAACGAAATTGTTCTACCAGCACTGGGTGCCCGGGTAGGCCAGGCTCAAGCCCTGACGTTCCCGGTTCAACCAACCACTTCGGGCGGGCAGGGCAGGCGCAGCCTGACAGTGGTGCCCATAGCCGGGTCAGAGGAAATATCCAACTCTCCGTGGAAAAGACGGGCGCGTTCGTACATGCCTGCCAGACCCAAGTGACCATCCCGAACCAGGGAACGGACATTCTGCGTGGGGAAGATGGGACCGTCATTGCGCACCATGGTCCTAACCTCGTCCTCATGAAATTCCATTTGCACTTCCACATGCGTGGCTGAACGGGCGTGCTTGCGGATGTTTCCCAGGGCTTCCTGGACGACGCGAAAGACCGCCAATTCGAGATCCGGAGCCAGTCTTCGTTCCTCGCCTGTCACCATGAACTGGCAATGGACAGCTGGCATTTGCTGTTGCAAATCATTGCACAGCGTCTGTAGTCCGGCTGGAAGCCCCAGATCTTCCAATATGGAAGGCCGTAACGCATTGCTGATCCGGCGCACATCCCCCATGGTCTGCTCGAGCAAGCCTTGCAGTTCGTCCAGTCGCCGGCGAGCCAGGAGCGGATCCAGGTCCATCTCAGACCGGCAAAGTTCCACCCTCTGCACCAACCCGACCAGATCCTGCATGGTCCCATCGTGAAGCTCGTGCGAAAGACGCTGGCGTTCCTCTTCCTGGCTGAGCAATGCCTTATGGGCATATTGGCGCTGGCTGCTTTGTTGTTCGGCTAATTGGACAACCATTTTGTTGAAAGCTTTGATCAATAGCCGCAGCTCAAGCGGACCTTGCTCAGCCATCGGATGAAACAAGCTGCCGGGAACTGCATTGGCGGCATTCTCTGCCAGTTTTGCAATCGAGCCGGTCACCCGGCCGACGCTCAAAGAAAGCATGTAGAGGGAAAAAACCGTCCCAAGCACCAATAATCCGATCAGGATTAACTGGTAAAAGGAAGCCGGTGCCATGACCAAGCTCCAGAGCTCTTCCATGATCAGGCCCTCCAGCCGGCCTGGCAGCGGGGCATACGAAGCAATGATTTCTTCTTCAGCCGGAAAGGTTTGGGTCAAATGACTGGCTGGCTTCTGACCCTGGATAAAGCCCCCAAGCTCCTGGCTGTTCAACGCAAGCTGGCCGCTGCCAGACCCCGAGTGGGAAATGACATTCCCGTTTTGATCGATCAGGAACAGCTGGATGTCTGCGCCAGATAATTCTGGTTTAATGGAAGCAGATAAGCCTTCATTGTCTGAGGTCTGTGTGGGGGCTGACGTCAATGCCAGGTCATCGGCAACTGCCTGCACTCTGGCAGTATCGCGTTGCAGCACCAGGGTAAGCGTCAATTGGCGAAATGCAACAGTAGCTACCAACGCGGATAACAGGACAAACGTTGCCAGAGGGAAAAGGGAAGCCCAAACCAACTGGGCGCGCAGAGTGGTGGTTCCGCCTTGCTTAACTCGGAGAACTTTTTCTCCAGTTGATTCACTCATCGTTTTCCTCGAAGCTGATCAAACCGTGCCGGATGGCATAAGCCACTGCTTCGGAACGATTATTTACTCCCAACTTTGAAAATATGTTGCGCAAATGGACCTGGACGGTCTGTGGGCTGATGGCCAGGGCGCCCGCGATGGCCTTGTTTGGTTGCCCATAGGCGGTGGCCCGCAGGACTTCCATTTCGCGCCCGGTCAAACCTTCCGGCATCTTGGCTGACCGGTAGCTGCCGCGCTTGCCCAGGTGATCCACCAGCTTGGTGGTGATACGCGGCGACAGGGCGGTTTCCCCGGCCGCCACCCGGCGGATCGCCTCTGCCAGGTCCGTCCCGCTGGCAGTTTTGAGCAGGTATCCGCTCGCCCCGGCCTCCAGCAGCGGGAATACATAGCTGTCGTCGTCATAGGCGGAAAGGATCAAAATGCGGATCTCGGGGAAACGGGCAGTAATCGTACGGGTGGCCTCGATCCCATTCAACTTTGGCATGCGCACATCCATCACGACCACGTCCGGGTGCAGTTCAACCGCCAGCCGGACCGCTTCCAATCCGTCGGCGGCTTCCCCGACAATGTACATGTCCGGAGCTTGTTCCAGCAGCTGGCGAGTGCCCTCCCGGACAATTTTATGATCCTCAACCAGCAATATTTTTATATCCATGGAAAACTATCTTAGCACACAGGCGCGAAACAGGGTAGCCGGATATACCATAAATCAGGTAGACGGGATACACCAATTGAAGGATGCGTTCCGGAATTCACAAACGTAAAATGAATCCACAAACCTATATTTAATCAAGGAGAAGAAGATGCAAAACATCGATCCAGCTTCAACCGCTTTGGTTCTGATCAGCGCAGCCCTGGTATTTATCATGACGCCCGGGCTGGCGTTCTTCTATGGTGGCCTTGTGCGGCGCAAGAATGTCCTGACCATCATGATGCAAAGTTTCGTTTCGATGGGTATTGTCACAGCCATCTGGGTATTTGGCGGGTTCAGCCTGGCCTTCGGAAAAACATGGGCAGGGGTAATCGGTAACCTGCAATACTTCGGATTGAACGGGGTCGGGTTTGCTCCCGGAGTGGTGGCCGGGGTCCAACAAAAGATTCCGTTCCTGGCATATTTTGTCTTCCAGGAGATGTTCGCGGTCATTACACCGGCTTTGATAACCGGCGCTTTTGCCGACCGGGTGACATTTAAAAGCTATCTGATCTTCCTGGTCTTCTGGAGCATCCTGGTCTACCTGCCTCTCGCTCACTGGACATGGGGAGGTGGTTTCCTGGCACAAATGGGTGTGGTGGATTTTGCCGGCGGGATTGTCGTGCATATGAGCGCCGGGTTTGCTGCATTGGCCTCGGTCTTCATCGTTGGGAAACGCAAAATCCAACCCGGTGAAAAAACCGCACCGCATAATATCACCTATGTGGCCCTGGGCGCCGGCTTGCTTTGGTTCGGGTGGTTTGGCTTCAACGGCGGCAGCGCCCTGGCAGCCAATGGCCTGGCAGCCAACGCATTTGTGACCACCGATATCTCGGCCTCGGTGGCAATGATCGTCTGGTTGTTCATTTCTTGGATCCATGAGGGCAAACCGAGTATCACCGGCGCCATGACCGGCGCGGTGGCCGGACTAGTGGCCATCACTCCGGCAGCCGGATACGTGCAGCCCTGGGCCGCCGCAGTCATTGGTATCATCACCGCTTTCGTCTGCTACGGAGCCATCCAGCTGCGCGCCAAATGGGGTTGGGACGATGCGCTGGATGTGTGGGCGTGCCATGGTGTGGGTGGGACCCTGGGAACGATCCTGGTGGGCGTGTTTGCTGCCAGCGCCGTCAACGGCGTGAGCGGATTGATCGAAGGCAACGTGCACCAGTTTCTTGTACAGCTCCTGGCAGTAGTGATTGTCATCGTTTATTCATTCGGGGTCACCTGGTTGATCCTGAAAATCCTGAATCGCTTCACTCCGGTGCGTGTCCCTGACGAAATTGAAGCCAAAGGCCTGGACGAAGGCGAGTTCGGGGAAGAAGCGTATACGTTGTAATATTGATCGTTCGAAACCGCAAATAACAAAATGGCTGCCCAAAATAACGGGCTGCCATTTTGCTTTCCACCTATCCAGGCGCTGGTGATGATATATCTGTGGATACCTGGATCTTTACTCCGTAGAATCTTCCCATCATCGCGCATCTCAGCTATCCGGGTATCCGCTAGTGCTATTACATAACGACGCCCGGCTGAATGGTGACGGCCTTTTTTAGGTTCATCGGAAATTGCCGGAACTTATAGGAAGAGATGGGGGCTTGGGCCGGGTCACCTGAAATGCGTCATCCTCACAAGCCATTTGTGGTTTAATTCATGGCAACCAGGGATTCTGCCAGGGAATCTGCCAGGGAATCTGAATGATTGCCAATTCTTCCAGGCCGACCAGGTCCGCATGCAATACTCCCTGTTACCTTTTCTTATCACCCGGCAACATATATATCAGGGAGCTTACCATAGGAGGAGGATTGTAACCACGGTATGAACACACCAGGCCAAAACCAGCCCATGGACGATGCCGTGCTTGCGCAACGGGCGCGTACCGACGGGGATGCTTTTGCCGAGCTTTATTGCCGGCATGTCCCCGGCGTCTACCGTTATCACATGGCGCACACCGGCAACGTCAAGGATGCGGAAGACCTGACCTCGCAAACTTTTATGGCGGCGATGGAGGGCATCCGGTCTTTTCGTGGGGAGGGTTCGTTTACCGCCTGGATTATGGGCATTGCTGTTCGCAAAAAGGCCTTGTTCTTTCGGCGCCGAAAACTCGAAGCCCCGCTCGAAGCGGCGGAACACCTCCCAACTCCCGGCCTGCCTACCGATAAAGCCGTATTACAGCATATGCAGATCGAATCCGTTTCCCGCTCCATCAGAAAAATCAACCCCGATCGGGCGGAAGCGCTGGTCCTGTATTTCTTTGGCGGCCTGACCAGCCTGGAGGTAAGCCAGGTCACCGGCAAAAGCCAGGCGGCGGTAAAGATGCTGCTTTCGCGCGGCCTGAAGGACCTGCGTGAACGGACCTCGCTGGTATTGGAGGTGGAACCATGAAAGACGATCAGATCAAAACCTTTGCACAATTATTGGATCCCGAGGACGAAAGAATTTCCGCGCTGCTGCAAAGAGTCGCCGCGCAAACAAACGTTAACCGCCAATTCCAAATAGAGCTGGATTTGCGCTTGAAAAAAGCTTACAAACCGAAAGGGCTTGTTTTCAGGATTTCCCTTGCGAAGCTGGCTGCCACTCTGGCCTCGATTCTGGCCTTGATCGCATTAATATTCCTTGTGGATTGGGTCATCCGCCCCTTGGTTCCGCAATCCAGGCTCGCTTCCGAAAATATCTCCACACCGACGCTGGCTTATCCGCAGGTCACACCCACGCCGTCTGAAAAACCAAACCAGCCAGGCCCGACGCCGACCAGCGTTACCTATTCCTGGAACGGCACGACTCTCTACTTGCAAGCCGCGCTGCCGGATTCGCCCGCCGAGGCAAACGTTTATCAATTGCAGCCCGACCAGCATGTAACACTTGATGAAGCCGTCGCCCTGGCTGCACGCTTTGGCATTCAGGGTGAAGTCTATCTTTCGCCGGGGGAGCTGCCCGGCACAACGGATTATATCGTTACAGATGGCAAGCAATGGATGTCCGTCCGGTCGGATAATTATTTCACCTATTATGCCAATTATTCCCAATCCCAGGCGCTCCCCGGAACTGGCATAAACTCCACGCAGGCGGCCGCAAATATCGAGGCTTTCCTGAAATCCCGGGGTTTCAATTTCAAATACAAAGTGGACTCTACGGATATGTGGGGAAAGTATTACGTCACGCCTCTCACCCCGGATGGCTTCGCCGTTCACATCGAAGACTTGCGTCCGTCAGGTCTCTTGATCACGCTGGATAATTCCGGGCAGGTCGCCTCCGTACAGGCCAATCTGCTGGATTACCAGCCGGTTGGTACGTATGGGATCCGCACAGCCCAGGCTGCCTGGAAAATCCTGCTCGATTCCGGAGTCCAGGCTGGCAAGCTGGAATGGGGGTCCTCTCCGAGCGGCCCCAGCCAGGCATGGCAGAGAACCTATCCCCTCGGCCAGACGCAGACGATTTACAGTCATGTATATTCTTATCCATCCGCCGGGCCGGGTAAAGCGCCTCTGGTCCTGGTCGGAATGGTCACTGCCACCGGCAATATCGCCGGATTGGATCAGCTGCCCTCCAACACCTTCGTCGACGCAACCGGCCAGTTTGTGACCGACGGCGGGATCACAAAATTCAACGTGGATTCCTGGAAAGTGACCCCGCTGACCGAGGATGGAATCGAGGGGACCTTGGAACTGGTGAATGGGCAGGTTATACTCTCCGCCCAGGAAGGCAATTTTCAGTTGGTGGACGTGCCCTCCGATATTCCCTTGCCGTTCAAAAATGCCTTCGTCATCGGTGTCCGCTTGGGCACCACGTTCGATTGGTCGTCGATCGATAATCGCGGCGGACATAATGGGGGCGGGGGCGGCGGAGGCGGCGGGCAGGGTTTCTATAAAATCAATTTCAGCGGCACGCCTGTACCGCTCCCCACGACAGTACCCACACCTTTGCCACCCGACCAGCAGCCGACCGGGCAAACCATCCAGGCTCAGCGTGGTCTGCTCAATGTGACCATCTACAAGCAGCCGGATGGCAGCCAGAGCGTCGAATATGCCCTTCTACCCTGGAATGGTCCCTATTCTTACATGATCCTGGAGGGCGATCTGCAAGCCCTGCAGTCCGACCAAAACCGTCCGGCGGATATTTGGGGCAGTCTCGACCATATCAACCAGGACGGCAACCCCGTGATAAAGGTCGACCGCTACGAGCTCCCCTTCCCCGGTCTACAGTTCCAGGTCTTGAGAGGCACACAAAAAATCGTTCAACTGGCAGGCCAGCCAGCCACCCTGTTCACAACCGATGCCGGCAAAATCTACCTCCAGGAGACTCCGGGTGGAACAGTTGACGGGAGCGAGGTCGGGCGTGCAGGCGACCCGGTCTTGATCCAAGCGCTCGCAATACCGGGCGAGTCTATGGCTGGTTACCCGACCGTGCTGGTGTTCAGCGCGCAAATGGCGCTCAGCCCCAAGAACGGGCAGCTGACCGGGCTCGAAATCACTGCCGACCAGCCTGTTATTACGGATAAGCCGCAAACGATAGAAACCTCTGCTGCAAACCCTCCGACGGCCACGATCGAGAAGGTCGAGTTGGTCTACTTTGTCAGCAACCCGCGCTTCACGACCGACCCGAATGCTGGATATCCCTACCTTCAGCCCGCCTGGCGGTTTTATGGGCATTTCAGCAACGGGGATGAATTCGAGGTCCACATCCAGGCGCTTAACGATGAATACCTGCTCCCCGAGCTGGCTCCATATATTCCGGCCGGATAATAAATATCCCGCCTGAGTCATAACCACACATAAAAACACTACCCCTTTTTTACAATGGGATAGTGTTAACTTTATTGAGCTGACAGTGGCAGGTATTCCGCACTCAGTGCCATTAAATCCGAAAACCAACCATGAATTCTTGTTATATATCCAGGTTCCTGACCGCCTTGGCGTGCGTCTGGATGAACCTCTTGCGGGGATCGACGGCGTCGCCCATCAGCATGTCGAAGGTGCGGTCGGCTTCGGCGGCATCGTCCACCCCCACCAGCAGCAGGGTGCGCTTTTCCGGGTTCATGGTGGTCTCCCACAGCTGTTCCGGGTTCATTTCACCCAGGCCTTTATAGCGGTTCAGGCTGACTTTATCGGGGTTGACGCCCAGGCTCTTGAGCAGCTTGTCCTTGTCGGCGTCATTATAAGCATAATGGACCTGGTTCTTATAGGCCAGGCGGTAGAGCGGCGGCTGGGCAATGTAGAGATGGCCTTCGTCGATCAGAGTGGGCATGTAACGGAAGAAAAAGGTCAGCAGCAGGGTGCGGATATGGCTGCCGTCCACATCCGCATCCGTCATGATAATGATGCGCCCATAGCGTAGGCCGGCCAGGTCGAAGTTGTCGCCGATGCCGGTGCCCAGCGCCGAGATAAGCGAACGCACTTCGTTGTTCCCCAGAATCTTGTCCAGCCGGGCCCGCTCGGTGTTCAATATCTTGCCTCGTAGCGGCAGGATGGCCTGGAAGTGCCGGTCGCGGCCCTGCTTGGCCGAGCCGCCGGCGGAGTCACCTTCGACGATATACAGTTCGGTCTTGGTGGCATCCCGCCCGGAGCAGTCTGCCAGTTTGCCTGGTAGTGTTAGGCTCTCCAGCGCGGATTTGCGGATGACCAGGTCACGCGCCTTGCGGGCGGCATCGCGTGCGCGTGCCGAGGTGAGACATTTGGCGATGATAGCCTTGGCGGCCTGCGGGTTCTCCTCCAGGAAGGTCCCGAAGGCCTCGCCCAGCACTTGCGTGACATAGGTCTGCACTTCGGGGTTCATCAATTTCACTTTGGTCTGGCTTTCGAACTGCGGGTCCGGGTGCTTGATGCTGATTATGGCCGTCAGGCCCTCGCGTGTATCGTCGCCGGAGAAATTCGGGTCGGCTTCCTTGAGCATCCCGCTCTTGTGAGCGTAGTCGTTGACCACACGTGTTAGGGCCGAGCGCATGCCGGTCAGGTGGGTACCCCCGTCAACCGTGTTGATGGTATTGGCAAAGGCATAGACCGATTCGGTATAGGCGTCCGTATACTGCACGGCGCACTCAATGCCGATGCCCTCAATCTCCTTTTCGACGTAAACCACCGGGTGCAGGATCTCGCGGTTGCGGTTCAAATAACGCACAAAAGATGTGATGCCACCCTCGAAGTAGAAGGTCAACTCTCGGTTGCTGCGCTCATCCAGGAAATAAATGGTGGTGCCACGCGTGACAAAAGCCATCTCGCGGAAACGCTGCACCAGCGTGTCAAAACGGAATTCGAGCGCTTCGGTGAAGATCAGCGGGTCGTACTTGAAGGTGGTTTTGGTTCCGGTATCTCCGGGCTTTTTAACCTTCCCGATCACCTTGACCGGTTCCTGCGGATGGCCGCGCACGAAACGCTGGAAGTGGATCTGGCCGTCGCGTTTGACCTCCACCTCGCACCATTCGGAAAGCGCATTCACCGCCGATACACCCACCCCATGCAGGCCGCCCGAAACCTTGTAGCCGCCTCCGCCGAATTTGCCACCGGCGTGCAACTTGGTCATGACCACTTCCAAAGCGGATTTCTTCTCGGTCGGGTGCATATCCACCGGGATACCGCGGCCATTGTCGATGACGGTGACTGACGAGTCGGCGTGGATGATGATCTCGATGCGCGTGCAAACCCCCGCCAGGGCTTCGTCGATCGAGTTGTCCACCACTTCATAAACCAGGTGGTGCAGTGCCTTGATATCCGTTCCGCCCACGTACATGCCCGGGCGGCGCCGGACGGCTTCCAGTCCTTCCAGGACCTGGATATCCTTTGCGTTATAACTTCCGTTGGTAGCCATAATTTCCTCTAGTTTGCCTTTGCCGAAGCAGTCCGTTTCTGGAGCTGCTCCAGGACGGCCGTCAGCCAGGCGTTGATGTCACGATAGTAAATAAAGCTTGCCGCCAGCAGCGCCGTCGAGACGAAGGCGTGCCCGGCAATGCCCACCAGCATCCACCATGAATTATCCGCTGGTGTATTCCACAAAAAGTTCATACCAGTATTAATGATCACGAATACCAGCAGGAACAAGCCGGTGTTGGGCAGGGTGAAGCGCACCATGCGCAGGCTGCCCAGGATGGAGCGGAAAGCATCCAGTTGCAGGGTGAAAATGCCGTGTACCGAGAAGAAAACCGGCATGATCAACCATATCAACAGCAAAACTCCTATAAAAAACATGATCTGCCCAAGGATCGGGCTGAAGTATGTGATCGCGGATAGCACCAGGAGGACTGGCAAACCCAAAACGAACAGGATGCCTAACCAGATGATCGATAGGAACATGGTTTGTTTGATGGAGTTCGAGAGCGAGCGTCCTTCCGGTTTAAGCGCTACGCCGGAGATCCAAAAGTAGTAGACAGCGCCTATCAACCAACCCAGCAGGACCAGCAGTACGACCCAGCTAAAGATCCCAAAGAACGAACCGGCGTCCAAGGCTGCAGGGGTTCCCAGCGGGGTCTGCACGGGCATCTGCAGGCTCAACAGGCTCGTGGCTCCCACAGGGAAAGTGCGCAGGATCATGAACATGTTGAACTGGTTGATGAAAATCATCCATGCCGACTGGATCGTGGCTACGTCCGGGAAACTGGATGGGAACGCTTTTGCCAGTGCCGGCAGTTGGTCAACGAATGGTTGGAGAAAGCTCTTTAAACGCAAGTGCGGACCGAGCCATAGAAACAGGTCCAACAATACAGGCGGCAGGATGACTAGGATGTGGTTGGCAACAGAATCGAAACCCCGCATCAGCGAGGCGATTAAACCTGGGGGTGGAGGCAATTTTACCTGTTCAGTTTCCATAGGGATTGATTCTACCACACGGCTATCTTCGCACAGATGTTCGTATACGGGTTTATTGGGAATTGGCGTTAAGAACCTCTTATCGGTGAACAGGCAGGTAGGCGGGGTTAATTTCGCCGTACTGCTGGCGGCAGATCCCGGCTAGCGGGTAAATGGAGACGGTACTCCTGGTGGATGGATGGACTCTATAATAAGACAATTAATGTCCTAATTGATGGTATAATATTATCCTCGACGTTGGAATCCTCCAACGTCTTCTTTATCGGTATTCAAAGGAGCTTAAATAATGAATGCAATCGATATGATCAAATTAGGGTTGGCCGGGATGGAAATGGGACAATCAGGAAAGCTGGCTGAAATACTGACAGATGACATGGTCTTTGCCGGGCCTGTGCCCGAACCAGTCGGCAAACACGAATTCCTCGGCCTGCAGACCGCCCTGGTTAAAGCCATGCCGGATTGGAAATTCAATGCCACCGATTTCAAGCAGAACGGCGAGCAGGTGACCGCCACATTCCAGATCACCGGGACGCACACAGGGGAATTGAGTCTGCCCATGCCGGGTTTCCCGAAGGTCCCGGCCTCCGGCAAACACGTCTCCCTGCCAAAGGAAGCCATTACCATCACGCTCAAAAATGGCAAAATCTCCCGGCTCGAGGCCGCCAAAGTGCCTGGCGGCGGAGTAGCCGGCGTGCTGGCCCAGCTTGGCATTCCCGTGCCGCAAATGGCATAAATACAAGTTTATCAAGATCGCAAAAAGATGTTGCCCGGCACTTTGGAAGTACCGGGCAGTTCTTTATTTCCGCTACGCCGCTACTTCCACCTGTGGCAAGTGCTGCATGGCTTCCTTAACAGCTTCGACCGGATATTCGAAATCCTCCAGTTCACCGTTCAGGTAAGCCTGGTAAGCCATCATATCGAAATGCCCGTGGCCTGAAAGGTTGAACAGGATCACGCGCTTCTCGCCTTTGGCCTTGGCATCCAGCGCCTCGTCGATAGCCACGCGGACGGCATGGGCAGATTCCGGTGCCGGGATGATGCCCTCGGCCTTGGTGAACATCACTGCCGCCTGGAAGGTCCCGATCTGCGGGACTGCCACCGCGTCAATGTAGCCGGCATTGCATAATGCCGAAAGGCTAGGAGCCATGCCGTGGTAACGCAAACCGCCCGCATGGATGCCGGCCGGCATGAAGGTATGCCCGAGCGTGTACATCTTCACGATGGGCGCCATCTGGGCTGTATCGCCGTAGTCGAAAGTGTAAGCACCTTTGGTGATGGACGGGGTGGCGGTCGGCTCAACCGCCAGCAGGCGTGTGCGCTGCCCGTCTTTCAGGTTCTGTCGCAGGAACGGGTAGGCGATTCCCCCAAAGTTCGAACCGCCGCCTACGCAGCCAATCACAACGTCCGGGTACTCCCCGGCCAGGTCCATTTGCTTGAGGGCCTCCTCGCCGATGACAGTCTGGTGCAGCAAGACGTGGTTCAGCACCGATCCGAGACTATACTTCTTTGTACCGCCGGAGCTGGCGGCCACTTCCACCGCTTCCGAGATGGCGATACCCAGCGAGCCGTTGTTTTCCGGATCTTTGGCCAGCAGGCTGCGCCCATACTCCGTGCGGTCGGTTGGGCTGGCAAAGACCTGTGCCCCGAACGTCTGCATATAGATGCGGCGGTAGGGCTTTTGATTGTACGAGATCTTGACCATGTAAACTTCCAGTTCCATGCCGAAGAAGTTGCAGGCCATTGCCAGCGCAGTGCCCCATTGGCCGGCCCCCGTCTCGGTGGTGATGGCTTTTGTCCCGGCGGCTTTGTTGTAAAAAGCCTGCGGGATGGCGGTATTCGGCTTGTGACTGCCCACCGGGGATACGGACTCGTTTTTGAAATAAATGTGGGCGGGGGTGTCGAGCATCTTTTCCAGGCGGCGCGCCCGCACCAGGGGAGTGGGACGGTACAGCTTGTAGATCTCCCGCACTTCCTCGGGGATTTGGATATAGCGTTCGCTGCTGACTTCCTGCATGATCAGTTCCATTGGGAAGAGCACGGACAGGAAATCCGGCGTGACCGGTTCCTTGGTAATCGGGTTTAGTACGGGCGCTGGCGGCACCGGGCTGTCGGCGTTTATGTTGTACCAAAATTTTGGCAGGTCGGTTTCATTTAGCATAAAACGGGTTTGGTCAGACATGGGCTAGCTCCTTTAGGTTTGTGAATAAGAGAATAGAGAGTAGAGGTTGGTAAGAAAAGAATGGTCTACGAACAGGGCACAACCCTTCAAGGCGGATGGAAGCTAAGTGGGCACATGGCATCCGCTCCTGCTCAGGGAACAAATACCGGGCACGGGCTGTCCGGGCCTGCCTCAACCTGGCGTTCCGCCAGGATTTCGGCCATGCTCCGCTCGCTCCGCAGCGGGAGCGGGCCGGAGAATTGCTCCTGCAGGCAGGTTGCCTGGGCGTGCCGTGGCTTCACCGCCGCATCGGGGGTTTCCGGGGTCATAATACCCAGTTCAGGTATATCAGGTATAAAGGTTGTGCTCATCTTTTCGCTCCTATGGTCTCGCCCTTCTCCCACAAAGGCTGGGTCGGGGGCAGGGAAATAAAAATACGCGTTCATCCGCTAACGGGACGAACGCGTAGTCCGTGGTGCCACCCGAATTAGGCCGCAATTAACAAAAAATCCCTGCAATGATGCACAGGGACGAAAGCCAGCCTCACTCGTTTCAGGTACGCTCCAACAAATTCAACCGCTGGAGTTATACCCTAACCCTGTAACGGGAGTATCCCGGCTTGCGCTAATCCTCTCACCGGCAACCCACCCGGCGATCGTTTCGCTCTGCAACTCTGAGGTCCATTCTGCTCCATCGTGCGGACAGGACTTCCACCAACTTCATCCTGTTCTCTGACCGCCGTACGAGGCGTACTCGTCCTCTTCAAAGTCTTTCAACGTATTGGGCGGTATTATACGCTGTATGGACAAATTGTCAAGAGGTTGGAGGCTGGTACTGAAGGGTGATACGTAACGACGTAATGGGGTATTCAAATCCTGAAAAATGGTTAAACTCCTCGCAACTGCCTCTTGTCCCCTGCCTCCAGAATCGCATTTTTTTGAAAATCTTGCGATAATATCGCCAAATACTACTGCTTTTTTGCATTGTTTTGGCGGGAAAATTTCATTCGCCTTTCTTTCCGATAATCCTTGTGATTTGTCCTTTAACTTCCTCCGCATTTCGCCTCACGCCAAACTCCAAAAATTGCCCGAAACCTGCATTAAAATGCCCTTTCCCCCCCTGTCCCCGTACTATCGGGACTTTCCTGGTCACTATATTACCTGATTAAGTGGTCGCCTTCTTTCCTTACCTCCAACCTTAAAAAATCCCCTGTCATTGATCCTCATTGTTTCTGCACGCCCCTCGCGCGCGGTTCACTATTTCTTCTTCATCCTCGACAGGCCCTCCGTATCTGCTGATAGTTTGCTCTAAATTCTCATTTCCCCTTCTTGCTTATTAAACGGCTCTCTGTTCTCATCCTCCCTTTGTTGCGCCGTCTCAATGACAAAGACGCCCGCACAACTGGAGACTTGCTGGTAAGTACAAGCCAGCCCAATGGCTTTGCAAGCCGCAATGGTTTCATCCCCGGCCCAGTAATACTCCGCTTCGCTCCACAGGCTTCCCCAATACGCGCGCGCCTGCGTTCGGGCCATCCGGTCTGGGTAGGCAATATCTGCAATGACCACCCGGCCCCGGCTGGCCATATAATTCCCAATCAGGCGTTTTAACAGCCCCATTTTGGCATCCAGATCAAAATCATGCCAGACGTATGCCGACACAATCCGGTCGTAATGCCGCATAAGGCTCTGCGGCCAGGTCTCGTCGCGCAGGTCTGCTAGGACAGGCTGCAGGGAGGGCAATTTCTCCCGGGCTTTCGCCAGCATATTTTCAGAATAATCCATGCCCCAAACATCGCAGCCCGCACTCACAAAACGGGCTGCCAGGTTGCCTGTGCCGGTACCCAGATCCAACACGCGCATGCCTGGTACCACCCGGGCCTGTATGACTGTTTCAGCCAAAACATCCTGATACCCTTCAAAAGAAATGGAGGCATTCCCGCCATCCAGTAATTGATCATAATTGGCCGCCCAGGCGTTGAATAATTCCTTGCCGGTTTTCATGTGTTAAGATCCATCTTGATGTATTCGTTAGCTTTCAATGGATGATCTTTATATCACTAAAGCGGCCATATCAACCTCTCTCTTCTCCTCTTTCCTGCAACCTTGTACTATAATCACGCTATCGTCCCCTGGTTTTATCCGGCAATCCTGGAGGTCAGCCATGTCCTTCACACCCAATACCATCTCCCAGCGCGATCCTGGCTGGATAAACGAGAAACTCGGTTTTGACACCTCCCTGACTATCGGAACCGACGGCAGCACGCTCGTCTGCCTGACCATGCTGGTCAATGGTTATGGCTTCAGCGAAACGCCCTATAGCTTGAACCAAAAACTCAAGGAAATGGGCAGCGGGGTTGGTTTTCTCGACAGCCTGATTGTCTGGCCCGGGTTGACCGAGGCGTTCCCCGGGATCGTTTATCGCGGCATCATCATCTGCCGCGATCAGTCCGCCCCGATCAGTGATATTAACGCTTCCATTGATGCCGGTCAGCCGCTCGTGATCGAAATTGACGAGTCTCCTTCTGCCGGGCTGCAAAACCACTGGGTGGTCATCTATGCCCGCCAGGGGGACGACTACCTGATGCTCGACCCCTGGCCTGAGCCTCCGGATCAAGCTCCCACTTTCCTTTCCACTCGTTACGGTTCAGGCCGCTCCGCCAGTGAATTCATCACTGCGGTTGCCTGGTACGATGCAGGCGGCAACCCGGCGCCTGCCCCCGCAACTGCATCCGACACTGCTACCACTGCCGACCCTGTCACCACCGCCGAACCTATTACCACCCCCGACCCTGCTACCACCCCTGAACCTGCCACCACTCCTTCTCCCGGCACAGGCCTGTTCGTGCGCGTCCAGGCCGCCGTAACAGCCGGCTTGACCCTGCGTTCTGCCCCGTCAATCTCTGCGACTACCGTTGCTTTGGAAACGCCCGGCACGCTGCTGCATTGTAATGAACCTGACGCCGTGGCTCTTGCAAAGATTGGCGTCATGGACCAGTGGCTGCAGGTCAGCGACCCGGGCGGGCTGAATGGTTATATGGCTGCCTGGTATGTGAAAAAAGTGGCCGGAACTTCTTCCGCACCGCTCCCTGCTCCCGCTCCCGCGCCTGCTCCCACGCCGCCGGATCCAACCCCTACTCCCGCACCCGCGCCCATTCCCATATCAGTGTCGCCAACCCTGACAGTGCTGGTCCTGCAAAGCATCGGGGTGGTTGGCCTGCG
The DNA here is from genome assembly GCA_050014055.1 of Anaerolineales bacterium. Taxonomy (GTDB): domain Bacteria; phylum Chloroflexota; class Anaerolineae; order Anaerolineales; family Villigracilaceae; genus UBA877. Next base: position 26,389 of record JBEKEB010000023.1, read on the forward strand.
CTTGCGCGACCAGCCGGAAACGAACGCCAGTACTCTGGCAATCCTTTCCGGCGGCCAGGCTTTGACCGTGCTCGAACCAACCAGCCAGGCCATCCCGAAAATTGGTCAGATCAACCAGTGGCTCAACGTGAATGACGGAAACGGGCATACCGGTTATGTGGCTGCCTGGTACGTGGAATCCGGAACAACCCCCTCGACCCCACCGCCGCCTCAGTCGCCTCAGGACACTAAAACACTGACGGTACTCGTCTCCAGCCAGGCCAGTGCCGGCCTGCGCCTGCGTGACCAGCCGAATGCCAATGCTGTCATTCTCAAAGTCTTGATGCCTGGCACTCCCTTGACCGTGCTGGAGCCTGCCAGCACCGCCCGGGCCAGGATCGGTGTCACAAATCAATGGCTGAACGTTCAGGAACCGGGCGGGACGACCGGGTATATAGCCGCCTGGTTTGTTACCGGATAAGGAACTGCTGTGGATAGCATCACCCGTCAAAGCTCGCTCGACCTGTTGGCCGGGGATTGGGCAAATTACGTCCCCCGCTTCCAGGCTCTTCCGCCCGCAGCACAGGCCGCCTTTTTGCAGCAGCAGGGCTATAAACGGCTGGCGGACCTGCTCGCGCATATCGTCGCCTGGTGGGAAGTCGGAATGCAAGCCATCCCGCGCTATCGCAGCGACCCAGCTGCCCAACTGGCTGAGATCGACGTTGACAGCTTCAACGCCCGGGCCGTGGAGCAGGTTCGCGCGGTTCCGGAGGCCGAAGAGATCAAGGTGTTCGAAGCCGCCCGGCGAAAATTCGCCGAATTGGTCATGAAGATGACCGATGACGATTTCAAGGACGAACGCATCCTGACCCAGATTAAATGGGAACTGGTCAACCACCTGGCAGATCATCAAATTCAACCAGACTCGCTTTTGGAAAAATAGAAAAGCGCTTGAAGGGTGAAAAAAAAACATGATCACCACCAGGCTAAACCTGACACACAGGCAGGCCTTCCTGCAGATGTTGGCAGATTACGCTGCGCTCGATCCTGAGAATGGGAAGCTGTATGTGCGCGGGCGGGAAGATTTTCCTGCTTACGTGCATAGGCTTGCCGATGATGAAGAGGGGGTCAACCTGCCGTCCGGGGTTGTGCCCTGTTCGCATCGCTGGTTGTTGGATGATGCCGGTGCCATCGTCGGTGTCGTTCGCGTACGCCACAATATCGGTACCAGATTCCTGGCTGAAGAAATCGGGCACATCGGTTACGATGTCCCGCCATCTTTTCGCGGCAAGGGCCATGGCATCGCCTGTTTGACAACCGGGCTGGAAATTGCGCGCACGCTCGGCCTGGAGCGTGTGCTCTTATGTGCGGATACGGATAATCCGGCTTCGTGGAGGACCATCGAACATTGCAGTGGGATATTGGAGGCCGAGCGATTTTCTCCTCATTACAAGAAGTTGTTCCGCCGTTATTGGATAGAAATTGGGATTGGTTATTCATAAGGATGCCAATGCTGTTCGAAGTAACTGAAGCCTGGAAGTCGGCTTTCCCGGACGCACATGCCGGCGTACTGGTCATGCAGGCTGTGCACAACCCCGCCAGCCACGCCGAGTTGGAAGGTTCAAAGGAAGTCTTGATGGGGGAATTGCGTTCGCGCTATGGCGGGCTGGACCGCAGCCAAATCCAAGCCCTGCCCGCCTTACAGGTCTATGACTCCTACTATAAGCGCTTTAAAAAAACCTATCACGTCCAACTCCAGCTCGAGTCGATCGTGTTCAAGGGTAAATCCATCCCCAGCGTGGCGGCCCTGGTGGAAGCCATGTTCATGGCCGAAATCAAGAACATGTTGTTAACCGCCGGGCATGACCTGGATAGCCTGCACTTGCCCATCCGGCTGGATGTGACCAGGGGCGATGAAGTGTTTACCCTCATGCGCGGCCAGACCCAACAGGTCAAGCCCGGGGATATGATCATCTCGGATGGCCTGGGTATCATTTCCAATATCATCTATGGTCCGGACCAGCGCACCCAAATCCAGCCTGGCACGCGTAATGTCATCTACACCACCTATGCCCCGGCCGGTATCGGACTTGCCAGCTTAACCCGGCACTTGCAAGATATCGAGGGGTACGTGCGCATGTTCTCTCCGCAGGCGAAAACGGAACTGCTGCAGGTTTTCGGGTAGGCCAGCTCCTCCCAGCCCCAGCATGCCCGCGGCCCAGTGGCGCCGCGCGAGCAGGCCGCTTATTCAAGATAATTGTTTTCCAATTAGCGGGGATCGAATTGCTTCAATAAATCTTCCAACGGCAAATCCGCCAGGGATGTGAGCAGCAGGCTGGCGCCCTCATGGGTGTCTTGCGCCGTGATGGGGTTGGGAACCGCCACCACCCGCATGCCGGCGCGGTTGGCAGCCAGGATGCCGTTCTGGGAATCCTCGAAAACCAGCAGCTCGTCCGTCCGTAGCTTGAGCAGGTCGAGAGCCTTCAGGAACAGGTCCGGGTAGGGTTTGATATGCTGGACATCCTCCCGGCAAACGATCACATCAAAATCGTCGAACAAACCCAATTGGTGGAGATACCCTTCCAGGCGGGCACGTCCTGAACTGGATGCCATTGCCAGGCGCAGGCCGAGCCGGTGGGCGGTTTTTATATAATCGTTCACACCGGGCAAGGAGGAAAGTTTGCTCTGCACCTGCAAGCGGTAGGTGAGCGCCCGATTGCGCAGTGCTTCCAGGTCAAGGGTCTGTCCGGTCATGGCAGCCAGATAAGCCGCCGCGTCGAATTTAGCATCGGAGACCCCAACCACAGCGTGGATCCAGGTCTGGAGCGGAAATTCCTGCCCATATTCGGCATAAATTGCCTTCCATCCGTCCACTGCGGGGGACTCGGTATCCATGATCAGACCGTCAAAGTCAAAAATAAGTGCTTTTATCACAAGCCCTCCAGGGTTGGAACTGGCCCATTATAACCGAGGCAAATGCAG
>JBEKEB010000024.1:0-29333 GCA_050014055.1 Anaerolineales bacterium
GAACGTGGAGGAACTTTCCTGGAGATTCATCTCATTTCTGCGTAATTTCACGACCTCATGAAGTTTACTCTCACCAGAACGGACAAAGGTACTAATCGTGATTTCTCTCAACGCCACGAATTCACCATATGCTTCGTAATGCCTCATTAAGGCCTCCTATCAGTGTAAAGAACTCATTCCTTGAAATCGGCTTTGCAAGATTCGGTTCCTTATGGAAATTTATCTCCATAAACTCAAATGGTTCGGGAGCTGGTGCCATCTTCTTTTTTTTGTAAAGGAATTTCCAGAAACGATAAACCCCAAAGGCTCGTGCTTCTACCGTAGCTTCCGCATATTTATTTTCTCGAAGCCAGCCTATAAAACTTTCAAACAAATCCTGTGAGATTGTCAGAGGATCAGCGGCATCATGAGAGAAATAGAAAAAATCGATATATTGTCTAGCATGACTGCAATAACTGACACCTGTTTGGAAAGCTTTTCCCAGGTTTGTATCCAGGTGTATTTGAAATTCTTTCAAGATGTTGACAGTAAAATCAATATTTTGTTCCATGGGCAAATCCGTTTAAAGCGTGGTTAGTAAAACCGTATTCGACAATGGATAGTCTGCCACTCAGATATTCCAGGTACATGTTAAGGTCGGGTTTAAAGGTGGCAAACGTCGCATTGTTAGCAGTACGAATGTTATCGAAAATATCGGAGAGTTCGGTAAAAGGATTTGTATGCTTTCTAGAGATATTAGTGCAGCAAATTTATGCGAATATAATGACGTAGATTGCGCACATTTGTACGCATCCATTATATCGTTCTTTTTTTATCTTTGCAAGGGAAAAGAGATGAACTATGAACGAAAACGAGACTATTAAAAATTTTGTAATCCAAAAGGCCCAGGAAAGGAAACTCTCTCTTCGCAAGGTAGCCGCCGGCATCGGGATAGGTTCGTCACATCTCTCTGCCATCTTGAATGGCAAGCGTCCCATCAGCGTTGATGTCTGCAATGCAATTGCAGACTTCTTTGATACACAGCGAGTTGAACTATACAACATGATCGGCTGGCTTACTTTAGATGAAGACGAAGAACTTATTGACCGCATTCGAGAATATAGCAAAAAAAATCCCGAATTCAATAAATTTGTGAAAACAATTCTAGAAACAAAGGACGAGAACGAGCGTAAGCGCATAATGCGTGTTCTTCGCGCCGCACTGGGAAAATAAGTGACATGTTCAATAAATTTCGGCTATCTTTCAAACATTACTCCAAATCGGATCTCGGAAATTGGTTCTCAATACTTTTCCTCCTCTTGCTTGTTAGGGGAACTGCTCTACAGCAACTGGGCGAAGTATTCGCTTGGGGTTTATTTATGGGCTCGTTATTTTGGCTGGTGTTCCTGCATTACGAAATAGACAGCATAGTATCTATCTGGCAAAATACGTGTAAAGAAACCAGTCATCTAGAGTTTTCTGCTAATTTTCAGAATGACTTAAAAAAGTCTACATGGATACTGTGGAGTCATTGGTTAACCCTATTCTTCGCTGACTGGGTTGGTTTATTCATGGGAATAGTTGCTCTCGGAGCAACAAATCTCAGCAAATTGTGGACCATACCATTTTTCATCATATCGATAGCCGGGATAGGGGCAACAGTTATATACTATTTTGTTATCCTGTATCGATCAGCGAGATTCAATCGAAGCAAAGCCATTTTTGAATAATCGTAGCTCCTTGTGAGCCCATCAATATTAGATTCTTAAAAATGGACATCAAATAAGTAAAAGGCTTATTATCGTTCGAGCCTCCATCGGGGTAACTGCTTTTAGCACTACAATTCGTAATCCCCATATCCGTAAACAGTGCGCCCGGCGTTAATTACCTGGTGTTTATTATTTTAGAGGGCAAGGTTATTCCAAGTTTGGTAAAGCCCAATGAAATTGATGAAAAACAGCGGTTCGAGTCCGCTTGGGGGCACTGGATTTAGTCGAAACCAGTCAGAATTCCTTGGATATCGAGGAATTTCTGGCTGGTTTGCATTTTGAGCAAAGGAATAAGTTGGTGGGACTACCAATTGACTTTCTATGATTCAGCACTCGTCAAGAAGAATACCTTTCCCTGTTTCCACTGTTTCTGTGGCCGTTACCTTTCCTTAAGAATCTAGATGCGCTCGCTCTATACTGGCAGCGCTTCCCGCCCATAATCTCAGGGGATTTTTCGTTCGTTTTATGTTCAGTTTTACAAGTTACTACTTGACAAATTGGATATAGGATGTATAATTAATTAACTGGTTAATTAATAGCTTTCAGGTATATTCATCTATGGCTAGAACTGTAAAAATCACTGAAGATCGCCGCGAGCAGATCATGGAAGCCGCACTCAAGGTCTTTGCAAAAAAAGGCTTTGCTGGCGCAAGCAACAAAGATATTGCCCGCGAAGCCGGCATCACCCCTGGCCTGATCTATCATTATTTCGAGAGCAAAGAGGCGCTGCTGAAAGCAATCATGGATGATAGCTCTCCCCAGCGTATCATCCGTACGAACCCGGAGCAAATCCTTGCCCTGCCCCCTGAGCAATTCTTGCATCTTGTGGTCAGGCAAATGCTGACCGTGGTGGAAGATGCCAAATATCAGCAGTTGTTGCGAATATATCTCCCCGAAGTCATCTATCATCCCGAAACAGTTCCAATAGGAATCGCCAACTTCGAAGAGGGGACCCGATTTGTGCAGGGTTATCTGGCGGCAAAAATGGAAAGCGGCGAATTTCGCAAAATGGATCCTGGCCTGGTAACGCGCTTAGTGATGGGGAGCGTCATGAATATCGCTCTTCTCCGCAACATATTGCACGATCCGCTCGCGCTGCAGTATTCCCAGGAGCAGATCATTGAGAGTGTGGTCGACCTCGCCTTAAATGCGCTATTGCCAGGTTAATTTTTTTTACCCGTATATTAATTGGTCGATTAATCAATAATAAGATTGGATATGGAAAAAGATATGAACAACCCCCAACTGCCCTGATCATCCTCGCAATCGGCGCCAAAAAGCTTTCACAGCAACTCCACGAAAGCATCATAAACAGTTCACAATCTTTTGACAAAATGTGAATAATCAACCTAACAACATCAATAAAGGAGTATTCAAATGAAAGTTACATCAGAAACAACCAAAATACAAAATGGCCTTCGTGTAAATGCCATCCTTATGATCGGTGCTCTTGTCATCCAGTATGCCCTGGGCATGCTGGCGAATTTATTCGTGCAGTTTCCCAATACTACCAAGGCCGATCAACTTTGGGCATTTGCCCGTTCCCAGTTCCCTACCTTAGCTCATATCGTGGTCGGCACTCTCCTGTTGGCCGGCGCGATCGTCCTGGTGGTCCTCGCTGCCCAGCAGAACAATCGGCCCTGGATCGTGAGCTCGGTGGCCGGCTTAATCAGCATCCTTGCCGCCATTTTTGGAGGAACACAGTTCGTCACATCCCAAGTTGCCGCTTATTCGCTTGTCATGGCATTCGCGACCATCGTCGCGTTCCTGTCTTATGGATGGGCTCTTTATGCCTCCCGAAGATAAGCATGTACTTACTTTTATTCTGGTTGATGGAGAATAATAATGAAAACCAATGTTGCTTCTATTGAAATGGTTCACCTGGTGAAGCGTTTTGGAAATTTCACCGCAGTGGACGACCTGTCCTTGACAGTGGAACCGGGCGAGATCTTTGGACTGCTGGGCCCTAATGGGTCGGGCAAAACCACCACGGTCAACATGATCAGCGGACTATCCGCCCCGACCAGTGGGGAAGTGCGTGTGATGGGGTACGGCCTGGGCACGCACACCCGCCAGGTGCGCCAGCTGCTTGGCTCGGTGCCCCAGGAAACCGCCCTGTATGAAGAGCTTTCGGCCTGGACCAACCTGGATTTCCACGCTGATCTCTTTGGCATTCCAGGCCGGGAGAAGAAAGCCCGCATTGAGGCCATGCTTGATCTGGTTGGACTGACTGACCGTAAGGATTCCCGCGTCAGCGATTATTCAGGCGGGATGAAGCGCCGCCTGGCTCTGGCACGTGCTCTGCTGCACAACCCACAGTTGATCTACCTGGATGAACCGACTCTTGGCGTGGATATACAGTCTCGTCGCGCCATCTGGGATTACATCCTGGCACTACGCCAGCAGGGCAAGACAGTCTTGATCACCACCAACTATCTGGAAGAAGCGCAGGAATTGTGCAGCCGAATTGCAATCATCGACCGCGGTCGGCTGGTCACGCTCGATACCCCGGAGAAACTCAAGCAGCGCTTCGGCGGCAGCGTGGTGGAAATCGAATCGGTCCGCCCCTTCGAGATGATGACAGAGTTGCGCGCACTGCCTGGTGTTGAAGATGTCCAACAGGAAGGCCGCTCCTTGAAGATCACTACGCAGTCTGGCTCAAATGTGGTTCCACAGATCATCAATATGGTAGCCCAGTGTTGCGAGATTCACGAAATTGCAGTGCGTGTGCCTAACCTGGATGAGGTATTCCTTCATCTGACCGGAACCGCTCTGCGTGACTAAGGAGATGAGAAATGTTTAACGATCTTGGTTACCAACTACGCGTAGTATGGGCCTGCGCGAAAAAAGATTTTCATGCGGCGCTGACCGACCGGTTGTTCACCATACTCAGTCTGTTTGTGCCGGTCAATGTGTTGATTCTGATGAGCCTGTTTGTCCTGGCGGGTGCCAATGCCCCGACCGCGGTGGTGATGGAAGACCAGGGACCTTACGCACAGGCATTTTATCTGGCCATGAGCCAGGCCCATTCATTCCGTCTGCAAAAGAACTCGGCAGCCGAAGCGGAACGCCTGATCACCGCCGGGCAGATCGTGGCGGTCGTCACCATCCCGGCTGACTTTGACGCCAAAGTCCAACAAGACCAACCCGTGCAGGTGGGAGTCAAGATCAACAACCTTAACACGGACTTCACCAACGACATCCGCCGGGCCATCCCGCTCTCCATCACCAGTTTTTATGCCAAGGTCTTTCCCAACCTGGTCAGTGTCAGCGTGCAGGAAAAAGATTTATATACCCACGATACCGGTTACGTTCCTTATCTTGGCGTCTCGATCCTGGTCATAGCCCTGATGATGGGTGGGTTACTACAATCGGGCACAGCCGCGGCCAAAGAATGGGAAAACCAGACCATCAAAGAGTTGTTGCTATCCCCCGCTAGTCGCTGGGCCATTACGGAAGGAAAAATGCTAGGTTCGTTTATCGTCAGCCTGGGATCAACCGTGATCGTCTTGTTGGTATTGATCGTGTTTGTTGGCGTGGTCCCCATAAATTGGGGAGAGATGTTCGGCTTTACCCTGCTCAGTTTGGTAATTTTCAACACGGCCGGAACGCTGTTGGGAACGGTAATTAAAATTCGCCAGCCGGTGATTGCCTTGAGCATGGGAATAAGCCTGCCGCTCTTCTTCATCAGCGGAGCATTTGCCCCCATTTCGTTTACTACGCCGCTGTTGCAGGTCATCGCCAGGATATTCCCGATTTATTATCAGATCGTGGTCTTGCAGCATGCGTTTCATGGGTTTGCATTGAATACGCTCAGCCTGGGCGGTAATACGCTCATCCTGATCGGCTATGCTCTGGTTTTGATCATCCTGGTGACCGTAGCTTTACAACGCACGACCGTGAGCCATTGAGTCCAGTAGAGCAACCCTTGAAAAGCGAAGGATGGATAAATAAAATGATTAGAAATTTTTTCCGCACAACATGGTTTATTTTGCGCAAGGATCTGCAGATCTGGCTGCGCCAGCCAGCCAACATAGCCGCTACAATTGTTCCTGCATTGGTGGTACTGCTCGTACAGGCGCTGGGAGCTCAGGCGGTGGGTCGTAGCCCGGTGGCGCTCGTCGTGCAGGACACAGGCACCCAGGGCGTTCTGATTGCCCAGGCGATCCGCTCTGCAGATGTATTCCGCCTGCATGAAGTCGATGCAGCCCAGGCCCAGACGCAGCTCAAGAACCTGGATGTGGTCGCCATTGTGACCATCCCGGCCGACTTTACAACGCGCCTGCAGGCCCATCAGCCAGCGCAGGTGGATGTGACCATTAACAACCTGAATCTGGATTTAACCAATGATATCCGCCGGGCCGTCCCTGATGCAGTAACACAGTACTACCTGACTCAGGGGGATGCCAGCCCCATCAAAGTCACGGTGAATGAAAGTGATCTGCGCCAGCGGGATATCCAGCTGTTCCAATATGCGATGCTGCCCACCATAGTACTGCTGCTCCTCATCAGCGGTCTGATTACTGGTGGATTGGCGACTGCCCGTGAATGGGAAACCTATACCGTTAAGGAACTGCTACTTTCACCCGCTCCTGGCTCCGCGGTGATTGCCGGGAAGGTATTGGCCGGGTTTGTGACCAGTTTCTTTTTGGGCGTGCTGGTATTATTGGTGGCTTATCTGCTGGGCTGGATCTACCCGCAGGGTATTTACTGGCTCACTACACTCCTGATCGTTGCCCTGATCGCATTAATGGGTTCCAGCCTGGGTGTCACGATCGGTGCAGCTTTCCGGCACGTTCAGCCGGTCATTGGTGTATCCATGTTCATTTCCCTCTATCTGTTCTTCCTGTCGGGCGGGATCAGCGTGCTGGCTTTTGAGCCGTCCTGGCTGCAGTCCATTGCCGCTTTCGTACCGCTCACTTACGGTAACCACGCATTACAGATGGCGGTCTTTTACAATTCTGCTGCCCTGCTCGGTCGGGATGTATTGGTCCTGGCGCTTTTTACCGTTGTTATGCTGTTTTTAGGCAGCCTGGCGATCAATCGGCAATCCAGGTATTAATTCTTTCGCATGATCGGGACCCCGGCCGAGTTCCTCTGGATAGGCGGGATGTCGTGGCTTCAGAAGGAGAAAATCGAATGAAACTCATCGTCTTTGGTTCCACCGGGGGAATCGGCCGTCAAGTAGTTGCGCAGGCGCTGGATGCAGGTCATCAAGTCACCGCGGTGGCGCGCCGTCCGGAAATGATAACGATCCAGAATGAACGTTTACGGGTGGTTCGCGGCGATGCATTAGAACTGGCCAGCTTTCAACAGGCATTGACTGGGCAGGAATTGGTGGTTTCGGCGCTTGGAATTCTGACGAAAGAACCCACCGTGTTCTATTCGTCCAGTATGAACAACATTATGGAGGCGATGCGCGCCTCCGGGGCGCGCCGGCTTCTTTGCGTCTCCGCTGGCGCAACCGATCCAGGCGGGTGGCAGCGCTGGATTATCAAACCAATCCTCTGGCGGTTATACGGGGGCATGTATGCCGATCTGCTGCGAATGGAAAACGTCGTCAAGGCCAGTGATCTGGATTGGACGATCGTGCGTCCGCCACGCCTTTTGGACAAACCGCGCACCGGGCGATATCAAGTGGCCATCAACAAGCACCTGGTATTCGGGAACTCCATCCCGCGTGCCGACGTGGCCGATTTTATCATCACTCACCTGGTTGATCCTGATACCTTCCACACTACGGTGGAACTGGCAAAATAATTGTATGGTGGATTACCGGATTGGATGATGCCTCAGCAGTATCTAATCCGACGACTCCGGATCCCATTCTGGTGAACTTCCTAGTGCTGTTACAGGTACCTCAGTTTGAGGTGTTGCAATACTCTCAAAACGGATGCTGAACACCGACCAACACACGCCGGAGAATTTGCACAACCTGATCCTGGCGCTGGTTACGGTCGTGGTATTGTTATTCTATCCACTATTGAAGAAGTCAAAGCGGGATGAGATGTACGCCGGGATCGAGAAGAGAAAACTCGAAGAGACAGCTACATCTGCTGGCTCCAGCGATTTATTAATTACATGTTCCAGAACAACCTGCCGGGGAAATTCCCCGGCAGGTTGTTCATTGGTGATTGCTGCAATCCAATGCGGATTTGGGAAGACATGAGCAGGCAAATCAATAAGATTATAGAATAGGTAACGCTGATATTCCTTGACGAATCTCATGGTTTCTATTACATTCTTGAAAACTGTAATCCCGTTGTACTGTATTTTCCCCAGATTCCAGGGAAGGGTGCGGTTCGGAACAGGTCCGCTTGGGGGCACTACTATATACGGGTGTTCGCAAGTCCGTCAAGGTTGAATGGACCTGATGAGCATGCAAACTACCCGCGATATTTTTTATCAAGAGAATCCAGCTCACAACGCAGGAAGAACTCATACGAACGCCTGTCAAATTGACGGGCATTCGTGATTCCATTCAACTTTATATTTCCCAGAACCTTATCAACTTCATAATGCACCCGCCCGACGGCTCACGAGCCGACTAGAAAAGACCGATTGAGGGAAAGGGGATATTATATTGTAAACTCTACAGATATAACAACTTCACTCTCTACATTATTACAAGAGTAAGGTTACTAGGACGCACTATTCAGAGTCTTCTCGATTCGCAGAAATAACAGTTAGAAAAACGGTTGCACTTTTATGGATAGAGATTTTATGAATAGAAGCATCAATCTGTTTCATGTTTCTTGGCTCACTCGTTATAAGAATCAACATCTTTCTCGCCGGAAATTAAGAACTTCAAAAAAGATTTTTTCTGAAATCGGCAAGTTTGCATGATCCCCAGCAACAATAAATGATCCGAAAATATCGATTTGAAAAAGGTATTGGATATATTTTCTTGAACAACCAAGTGGCGAAGCGCTCTTTCGGCCATATTGTTGTTCCAAGGTATCCCATCATAGTGAATAAATCTAAAAAGGGAATCTTTGTATTTTTTTAGACGTTTTTTGTATTTCAAGGCTACATCAGATTGATATGTTTTTCCGAAAATATTCTTTTCGTAAAAAATATCAACTTCAGCAGAAAAGCTACTAAGATGTGCCTTGCTTAATCCGTGCGCGTGAACTGTTTTGATGATTGGAACTATTAAATTCTTGAATTCTCGAATGAATTCTTGATACTCATAATCGAATGGCAATTTCCATAGATCATCATTCATGTCTCGAATCAAGTGAACGAGGCATTTTTGATGTAAGCAGGTTAAAGAATCGTAGGCAGCGTAAAAATCCGAAATCAATATCCCCTTGTAATCTTTTAGGAGATCTATCACCAATGTGGCTTCCCTAGTTTCGCTCATTTTTAGCAAAACATGTTGTCCATCAGTAAATACCCAGACGTAATACTCTGCCCCCTGAATATTTATTTTTGTCTCATCTGCGTGAATGAATGGGCTTGTTAATATACGGCTAGCTATAAGAGAATTTGTCTCAGTATAGTACTTAGCAAATTTTCTTATGGTTATAGCGATTGAACCTGGGCTAATCTTTTCTCCAAACTGTTCATCTAAGGATTCAATAATATTTGTATAGGGCAAGCGTAGGAACATTCGTTCATAAATTATCCATGATTGAAATCCATGCCCAAAAACAACTCCTCCACGTAAATCATCATAGCCATAGTATCGATAAAAATGTTTACAATACCCTTTTGTTCCCTGAATCTTTGTTATTTCCTTTGAATAACCACCTTCTTTAGAACATAAATCTATAAAAGTTCTTTCAGAAATTTTGCCCTGCTCCTTTATTAGATCCGAATTACATTTTGGGCATATTTTTAGCGGTTCACGAACTATTACATTTTCCGTTAATGGCACTGACCTTCTGGTTCCAACGTGTCCCAGCTTAGCTCCTCGTTTTTTGGGTTGTTCATTAGTTTGCGTATTTTCAAATTCGATTTTCTTTCTATCAAACCCGCCAGTATGAGCAAACTTAAGAATTGCCTGAAATTGGCCATGGATTTCACTGCCAATATCGTCTGTGCGTTTTTTGGGATTGTCAATAAAATCGATATTTGACTGTAGTTCGGCTTTATCTGCTATTTCTCGGATTTTATCTGCCAAAAGTTTTGCGGCTTGGCAATCCTCTCGATTGTATTCAATCAACAAATCTTTGAATTTTCTATCGTTCGCTTCGTCCCAGCGATATCGCCAGATAATGCTTTGGAGTCCAGACGCATTTTTGGCTGTCCAAGATGCTCCTATAAAACTTCCTATTTCCTTTAGTCTGTTCGATTTGACAGGGAAATATATTTTCCCAAAAATATGAGTATTCAGGTTTATAAGCTGTTTTCGAACATTCTCGGTTTCAATCTGGTAGCGCTTTCCTAACTGGCGAAGTGCTTTTTGCTCATAGCTCCCGTAGTGATAGATGGGGAAATCGTAATTTTTCACAACACCTAAAAACTGTCGAAATATCGTTTCTTCGTCAATATGAGTATCTGCCCAGAAGTATTGATAACTGTCACAATCTGGACTGCATATAAGTAATCCTATAAAATAGTAAAAGCCTAAATCTGGCAAGCCCTCTATATCTAAAAATATTCTGTGCGACGATTCAGACAATTTTGGAATGCCATGAATCAAGATGTTACCAGTACGTATTGCAAGAGCTTGTAATTCAGGTTTGTATAGTTCGTTTTCTCTCGGTTTTCGTTTACGAGTTCGCCTAGGCATAAATTGAAACGACAATTGTTTTAAGGTAAATATTCCTTTTTCATGATAACGCTTGATCAGTTTGGGAGTAAGCCTATCCAGTTGGCTTAAATCATCATTCTTTTCCGCTAATTCTTTACAGGACAAAAAATATTGACAATGGGAGCAGGCTTTTCCTAATACAACTGGATGAATTTCAACTGGGCGCGAATTTGCCCATTCTGTCAATGTATTTATTGCTGGAGATATTATTTTTGTGCTATTTGATAAATTAATTTTGTGGTTTTTCCCCCTTCCATCAACGATGATGCCATTTTGCGGAATGATTTTCAGTAAATTGCCAATAACGAAGCTCGCAAAATACAATTCCAGTTTTTGTTCATCGTATATACGATTTGTGGCTGAAACAATTATCGGAATATTTTTACCTTGGCTTATTTTTACAATATCACAATAGGCTTCAAACTTTTCTGCCTTTATATTTGCATTAGTAATGTAAAGTTCTGTTTCAAATAGTTGGTTTTCATTATCATAGGGTTTGACAACATTCCCTTGCTCTCTCAAAATTTGGATTTGTCTGTCTCGATTGGTTTGTCGCAAATTGTTGATAACTGTTTCGTATTCGGGCAAATATTCTCCCTGATTGCCATCCAGTAGCAAAAAGGCTTTTCGATGACACTCACTATAACTAACGATGAGTTTTGACGAGATAACTTTGTCATCCATAATTGTATTGTAAGTATGAAAGGGGATATTCGCAAGATTTTTAATTCTGCAAAGTAGGGAGGGCGAGTCCGCGTCAGAATAATCCTACTCCTATTATTTCTCCTATTGTTTTGTTGTTTAATCGATCTCTGATGGTAATTCAATTGGTTTGATATCGATATACTTTTGTACCTCCTGTGGATTTTTTTCGGTTATAAGTAGATTGATGACTCTTGATTCAATTCTATCTGCCTGGGAATTAATATTCCGATATTTATTAAACCTGAATGCACAAGTATTGAGATGTTCTTTTACTTCTTTTTGTAAGTCTGTATAGAGCTCAATAGTATCTTGAATTACACTATCAATTCCATTCTTAAAAGTGGGACTTTGAATATAGTCTAAAACAGCATTTATTGTAGCTTCGCGCTTTTGTTTGCTGAGTTTTAATCGAGACATGGTTATTAAATGATCTCGAATAATTCCAACCAGCACAAGAGCACCAGCGGGGTGAATAATTATTATGCTCTTTGATATTGAGAAACCAGAATCCTTGGCATTTCTCTTGGCATTGGTTACCAAGATACCATAATCAGCTCTTCTTTGTTGTTTTGCAGAATAGGCTTGTTCAATATGGGCAGGACTAAATTTATTGACTTTTTTTAATTCATAAACTATTAAACCGATTTCCTTTGTGTTTTCTATAATGTGGTGGATAATATCCCCGCCTTTACCAGGGTGATCAAACTTATCATGAGGGAATAATTCTTGAAGTTTTCCCAGAAAAATCCCTTCTTCTAGTAAGCCTAGGACTTGAGGGGTTTGATTTGATTTTATTTGTTGTTCAAGTGATTCTATCCTTCGATTTCTCTTCTCAAGTTCTTTCCCGCTTGATGATTGTAATGCTGCAAATTGCTTATTTAGCATGATATATCTATTAGTTTGTAGATGTTTCTCTTTTTCCAACCGTAATTTTGCGGATTCAATTTTTACTTTTTCCTGTTCAAATTTCTTACTAGCGGATTGTTCAAACTGCTGTTTGAATTTATCGTGCTGCTCCTTATAATGAGCTTTTTGGATGGCAATTATCTTTTTGGTTTCATTCGCAATTTTTTTGTTGTATTCTGTGGCAAGGTTGCGTCTTTCGGCAATTAATGCATTTCTCTCTTTCTCTACCTTAACTGCCAGAGCTCGTCTTTGTTCTGTTAGGAGAATCTGGTATTTTTCTCGCTCTTTCGTTGTAATATTCTTTTTTTGAAGAGCAAAGGATGCACGAAGTTTTTGTTCACGTTCAGATAAATTTTTGGCTTTAAGCTTTAGATCTGCTTCAAGCCTTTGGCGTTCTTTCCAAAGTCCGGTGATTTTTTCGTAGAGTAGCTTATCGACTTCCTGGTTGCATAAAGGACATCTGTATATAAGGACCCCTTTCTCTTTACGAAGCTTATAATTTTTCTTGGAAAAGATTACATTATTATTATGACACGAATTTAGATAAAAATCCTATTGTTATTAAATAATAGAGGTTTGATCCCCTTGGGGGTATAACCATTGGGCGCATATATTCCATACTTTTTTGAGCAGGAAATTTTATAGGCAGAGCGCGGATAATTTCACAAGCCTGACGTCTCCTTCGCAACCTCCCTTCGACTCGTAATTGAGCAAATGGATTCCTATGTTAGTGCAATTTTCAGGCTGGCCCGCGCACGAGCAAATACTGTGTAGGCTATGACGGTAAAGATCCCGGCACACAGCCCTTTCATTCGGATGGGGCAGATTTTATCCTCACGGAGTTGGCAGAATGGAAGTACTTTCGGGAAGCGCCAGTAGTGAGTTATAAAACCTAAGAGCCACCAGAATTGATCGGGGCTCTTAGGTTTTCTTATGATCTATTTTCCTAGCCGCCACTCCAGGGCCGTAAAGCGCCGGGCCACCTTGTTATTCCGCACTGCCATGTTGATGGCTTTTTGACTGCCGGTCAGAACGCACAGATTGCGGGCGCGGGTGATGGCCGTATAGAGCAGGTTGCGCTGGAGCAGCATGTAGTGCTGGGGGACAATGGGCATGACCACAACAGGGAATTCTGACCCTTGAGCTTTATGGACGGTGATAACGTAGGCAAGTGTCAATTCGTCCACTTCGTTCCAGTCGTATGTCACAACCCGGCCGTCGAAGTCCACAGAGAGAGCTTGTTCGATGATATCGATTGAGCAAATAAAGCCGATGTCGCCGTTGAAGACATCCTTGTCATAATTGTTCAGGGTTTGCATGACCTTGTCGCCGGAACGGAAATTTATCCCAAATAGCCTGCGTTCGGGCTTATTGGGCGTCGTCGGGTTGAGCCTTTCCTGCAAGCGCTCGTTTAGTGCACTAACCCCTGCCGGCCCACGATACACTGGCGTTAATACTTGAATATCGCGCACGGAATCAAAACTGAATTTCTGAGGGATTCTTTCAGCAACCACCTTCACGACCCAGTCAGCAGCTGAAGCTGCGTCCTCAGCAGGAAAGAGAAAGAAGTCGCCGCCTTCTTTTGAAAATATCGGCATCCTGCCCTGGTTGATGAGATGTGCATTGGTGATAATCTGCGAATTGGCCGCCTGACGAAAGATGGTGACCAGGCGGGTGATCGGCGCCACGCCGCTGGAAATGATGTTGCGCAGCACATCCCCGGCCCCAACCGATGGCAACTGATCCACGTCCCCTACAAACAACACCTGGGTGCCCGGTCGAACAGCTTTGAGCAGGTGGTTCGTCAGGAGCAGGTCAAGCATTGAGGCCTCGTCCACAACCAGGAACTTTACGTCAAGTGGGTTCTCTTCGTTGCGCTTGAAATCCCGGTTGGAGGATGGCTCGAGCAGGCGGTGGATGGTCTTGGCCGGGCGGTCTGTTGCTTCTGAGAGACGCTTCGCTGCCCGTCCGGTGGGAGATGCAAGAGCGTAACTCTTGTGTTGTGCTTCGAGCGCGGTAATCAGGGCTTTCAGGCAGGTGGTCTTTCCAGTACCTGGTCCGCCGGTCAGGATGCTGACGGGATGATTCAACGCCATTTGTACAGCGTCCTGCTGCTCAATCGTCAGATTCGTGTCTGGGAAAGAGCTTTGGCTGAAGGCAACAGGTGCGCGGGCCAGCGCCTTCAAGCGATCGGCAACCCCCTTTTCCCCAAAGTAGAGCGGGGTCAGGTAAATGACCGGCAGGCCATCTCTTTCCGCGGAAGACACATTATTTTTGCCATGGAGGGGGAGTAGTTCGGGATGGATGCGTTCATCCCGAACCAGGCGTTCCAGGGCAGGGGGAATCAATTCTGGGGCAACCCCCAAGAGTTCAATGACCCGTGCGGTGAGAATGTCTGTGGGGGAGTAGACATGTCCGTCATTGACCATTTCATTCAGGGCAAAGACTATGCCGGCTTCGATGCGAGAAGGATGGTCTGGAGCCAGTCCAAGCGCCTGGGCAATGCGATCTGCGGTTTTGAATCCAACGCCGTAGATGTCGCGTTCGAGCTGATACGGATTCCTTTGAACGATCTCGAGAGCAGCATCCCCATACATTTTGTAAATCTTGACTGCCAGATTGGTGCTGACACCATGCGTGTACAGAAAAAGCATGATCTCCTTGACCTGCTTTTGCTCCTGCCAAGCGGCGACGATTTTCCCCGTTCGGTCTGGACCGATGCCGGGCACTTCCAGCAGGCGTTCGGGCTGCTGCTCAATAATTTCGAAGGTTGCTTCTTTGAAGACTCCCACGATGCGTTCCGCCATCTTCGGCCCGATCCCTTTGATCATGCCAGAGCTGAGATAGCTTTCCATTCCCGCAACCGTAGCTGGCAGGGCCTGTTCGCAGACTTCCACCTTGAATTGTTTGCCGTGTTTTGGATGGGTATCCCAGGTTCCCTGCAAACGCAGATGTTCTCCAGGGGAAAGCTCCGGCAGGTTGCCCACCACTGTGGCCAGCCCATCGTAGCTCAGCCCGGGAATTCGCAGCCCGCGGGAAACTTCCGGGCGCAACTGCAGGACGGTGTATCCGTTTTCGGAATTGTAGTAGGTGATACGCTCAACGGATCCGGATAGACTGTCCATAAAATAAGTATACACGGCGGATACAGGATTTGCCATCTTCTCTGTGGTCAGTTGGTATCGATGGATCTGTCTGGCTAGAAATTTGGTCAGGGAGCTTGCATTATGATATAATGAGAACAGGTCATAATGACCTGTTTGGAGGTAGTCATGGAAAATATTAGTATGTCGGAAGCTAAAAGCCGTTTTTCAGAATTCCTATCCCGGGCATCCAGCGGTGAGCGTTTTGTCATTCTGCGCCGTGAGCGTCCACTGGCGGCGATCATCGGTGCCGGGGAACTTGCGCGTTTGGAACGCTCTGCTGAAATCGTGCACCGCTTGGCACAAACCTTGGGACAATCCAAAAAATTGCTGGAAAGCATCGAAACTGGCAAAGCGCATCCTGCGATGGCCGCTTATGGATTGTGGAAAGACGAGAACGATCTCGCCGATTTGGAAGAAACGATAAAAAATAATCGTCAGCGCCCCTCAACCAGGCCCAAGGTTGACCTATGAACTTGCTTGATACTGACCATTGTATTGCCATTCTGCGCCGGCAGTTGGACTTGCGCGAGCATGTTTCTCCCGACGAAGAACTGGCAACCACTGCCATCAGTGTAGCGGAATTGACACATGGTGCAAATCGCTCCCAACACCGCGATGATAACCTTGCGCGTTTGGAAGTGCTGCTTTCAGCACTGGTAATCCTGCCTTTCGATGAACCAGCTGGATGGCGCTTTGGCACTTTGAAAGCCGAGTTGGAATCCAAGGGTGAGCCGTTGGACAACCTGGATTTACAAATTGCCAGTATTGCTATCGAAACTAATTCATTGCTTCTAACGAATAACACAAAACATTTCAAGCGTATAAGCGGGTTGCGTCTGATGAATTGGCTAGCAGAGTAGGCGACTTTTAGTGGGCCGGTCGGTGGCTCAAATGCCTTTCGGGTTGGTTGTTTCGTTGGCGATCCTAAAATTTTGGAAATATGGAGGCGATAAAGCGGCTAACCCCAGTTTTAACGCATAGAGGGGACAGAGTGTTTCCGTGTCTTCCGCTGTTCAAGAAAGCGTACTTCATGTACCTGACTATTACAATATCAACGCAGTTTCACACGCTTTCGGGTGGTTCAAAGGCCTGTCCTGTCCCCGGAAGGTATTGATTTGGGTACTTTTTCAAAAATTGTATTACCAAAAAACGTCTACCGCTGTCATCGGAAACAGACTCAAGCATGCTGTCCTATTATGATTGGGAAGGCAATGAAGCGCTATCTATCGACACGGAAGCGGGCCCAGTTCTCACCACGACGGTAAAGAATATTACCCTGAAAATAATAGAATCACCGACCCGGTGCGCCAGGCTCACCTGGATTGCCTGGAGTTATTGGACCATGAATCACTTCAGATGACCACGACGATCAACGAGAACCGAATCTTCCACTTAATCCAGGCTGCATATAACGAGGCCGCAGTATGGGAAGCGAATGACTTACTGGTTACATATCGTTCGCAAGATCGCCCGTTTCAAGCACTCAAGCTGTTGGAACTCCTGGATAGCAATATCAGCCGGATTTCTAACAACTCAAAAATAATTGCGGCGTGGGCGTATTTAAAACTTGGAAAGATCTTTCAAGCGAAATTCTGGTTGGAAAGGATCTTTTCAGACTCTAATATCGAGTGCGCCTGGAAACATGGCTTATTGGCAGAAATATACAAAAGTGAAGGCACTGAAGGCGCAAAACAAAGTGCTCGTGATGAGGTTGTGACCGCGATCGAATACTGTGGAAAAGAACGAAAGAAGAATCCCGATAACATCGCTGTCAAGGTTATGTCGAGAGCCTATCGACAGGATAAAGCCAGGATAGATATACCCGTTTTCGATGTGAAAATTTATTTGCCCGAGAATGCTGACGTCAAACCTTTCTCCCTCGAAAAATAAATTCCAATCCTGCATTATTCACAAATCCGAATCGCACCCGATGACATTAGCACCATCCTTCAGATAAGGATGAAATCACTTAGCAATAGAATAAATGATAAAATTGTCTTTTAGAAGTGAATGGGGTCCAAACAAGTCTTTAATTCCATTGTCTTGCCGCTACCGAAGGAGAAAGCAAAGAATACAAGGAGAATAATGCTTATTTTATGTCCAAATATAAACCCCTCTAAATATTTTCAGCTCATATGGAAAAGATATACCTACCTCGATTTATTAGATCATAGACATTAGGTTTTGTAAAATCTTTGATCTCGAACCAACCGCCTCCAAAAAGGAATGAACAATGCGAACTATTGGTGTTGTGGCTTTCTCAGAACAAGTTCTTAATCAAGTGACTGAGCTTAATCAGGCCCTTGATCGGATGAATTACCCCGTCCACATCGAGCAGATGGGAAGCAAGCTGCAAACCACAAAACTTGGCGATTTTTATTACGAAGAGAATGCGATATTAATTTGGTTATGCCGCTGTTACAAGGATCGAGAGCGCTGCCAGGAAGCGATTGAGCGCTACATGGAAGCTGGTGTTTCCCTGATTGTAACCATGACGGCCCCCGCCCTAGAAGTGGCCCTGGCCTCTTCGGTTGATTCAGGGATCCCCTTGATTTTTACCCATATATCAAAACTGCAGATTGAGGAATTCAAATCTCGTGGATTGATTACCGCCGGCCGTGTCACCGGCATATGCGATATCTGGCAGGATATGGTCGGAGAGCGACTGGCTTTGCTTACACAAGTTACCCCCCCATTGAACGTTGTCCATTCATTTTACAACCCGCAATTGCTGGTCGCTGTGACCGAAATGGAGAGATTGCGCCGTGCCTCGAACGAGCTTGGCTTGGAATTGATCCCCCATCCTGCCTGCAGCCCGGCAGATATCAAATCCCAGCTTGCCGATTTGAAAACAAGGAGTGATCATGTCATTTTCCGCCTTTCGGATCCAACCACTGAATCGATGGCGGGTCTAATGGGCGCCGTGGCCCATGAGCATTTTATTCCTTATGTCGGCCTGACCTCCGATGAACTGGAAAGAAACGGCTCGTTACTTGCCCTGGATGTGCGCGGCATTGGCAAGCAGTTGGCGGAGATTATCGACCGTATCCTGCGAGGGGAAAACCCCCAGGCCATCCCTCTACAAGAACCATCAGAGAAAGTATTATTCATAAACAACCAAGTCGCTCAGAATTTGGGCTTGATCTTATCTCCATCTTTGCGTCAAGCAACCAACAATGCTACTCAGCTAAAACATCATGCATCGCTGAGGACGCGCTTGCTGTTAATTGTCCTGATCGCCTGTTTGTTTAATGTGGTGGCTTTCCCGTTGGGGTTTCCTAATTTTTTCTATATCACTTTGATT
The DNA here is from genome assembly GCA_050014055.1 of Anaerolineales bacterium. GTDB lineage: Bacteria > Chloroflexota > Anaerolineae > Anaerolineales > Villigracilaceae > UBA877. Next base: position 18,571 of record JBEKEB010000024.1, read on the forward strand.
GCTGGGATTTTTTTCTCCCTGGCTGTTTATTTTTACCTGGATTGGACATTTATCCGCCCTCTTCAAAAACTGACTATTAATGCTGAAAAGATCGGAGCTGGTGATCTGAATGTAGATATTGGGGAGGGTAAAGTGGATGATGAGGTTAACACTTTGGCAAGGGCATTGCGGCGGATGAAAAGCAACCTCAATGACTCCTATGGGGAGTTGGAACAAATGGCCGATAACCTTAAAATCCGCGTGAATGAACTGACCGAGGCCAACCAGGCGCTCAAGCTCGCCCAGGTTGAACTGGAAATCGCCGGGACTAAGTTGATCGCGGCGGAGGATAACTCCCGATTCGCCATGACCACTTTTATCCACGACGAGATCCTGAGCCCCTTGGACACTTTAATAGAGGCGGGGGAAGAAAAGGACAACCCCACTATTATCCGCTCGGCAAAAGAGCTGGAAAAGCGCATCAGAAGGCTTCGCTTCGATTTATCTGTACCGATATTGCAGGATCTGAGCATTGAGCTTCGACGATTAATTCAAGAAACCTTGCCCCAGATCTACCCAATTTCCCAACCAATTGAACTGAAAATGGATTTGGCAGCTCTTGACCAGTTACCTGATCTGGAATCTGCTTGCGTCTTTCTTTTGTACCGCTTTGCCCACGGTGCCGTCAGTAATGTCTACCGGCATGCAAAGGCCACCCAGGTGGCAATCCTGGCAGAATATAAAGAAGGCATGTTAAAAATGCAGGTAAGGGATAACGGCTGCGGTTTTGATACGAACCAGCTTGAACAATTTATTAAAAACGGGCATTACTTTTTCCACGATATCAAGATCCGCTCTCAACAAATGAAAGGTAGTTTCCGGGTTGAGTCGAAGAATGGATGTGGAACAACCATGGAAGTGATCGTGCCTGCCCGACAGAATGGGAGTAATAGTTCACGAAAGGTCATTCAACGAGAGGAGAATAAAGCTCAATAACACTATCGGCAGTCACCTTGTTCTTGTGCAGCAGGCCAATTGCGCCTGTCCGTTGAGTTTCCTCCTGATATATTTCGTTCGGATCCGCACTTTGTAAAATTACCTTCGTCTTGGGTCGTTCAATGAGGATCTGCCGCGCTGCTTGGAAGCCATTCATGTCGGGCAGATTGATATCCATCAGCACGAGGTTAGGCGACTGCTGAATGGTTAAATCAATGGCTCCCTGACCCGTTTTGGCGGTCCCAATCACTTTGAGCCGGTTTTTTTCATTAATTTCTTGGTTTAGATAGGTTAGATATTCTTGATTATCGTCGACAATCAATACATTTATGCTTGAGAGGACCGTTATACGACCTTGGAGCAATTTTATTCCTTCGGCCAGTAGAACCCGCCGGGCCGGATCTCCCGGATCCCCTATGATTTGAAATTTAAGATACAGGTTGCTGACCATATTTTCAACTCTGCGGATGGATATACACATCCTGTTGGCGATCTCCGGATTGCTCACCCCATTGGCAAGCATTAATGCACATTCTTCTTCCCGCCGGGTCAATGGCTCGATTTTTGCTAGCTCATAATGCCAGCGTAGCACATCCGGATCAATAAAATAGCCATCTTCAAGGATCTGCTCATATACACTTTGCAGGTACTGGATGCTGGATATGTTACGGGTGAGGATATAGCCCTGCAAGCCTGGCTGGGCAATATCTTTACGTTCTTTAATAATTTCAGCCGCCAGTACCATGCTCTTTTCGCGTGTATAGATGATTACCTTGAGATTGGGGTGTAGCTGGCGCAAATGCCGGCCGATCAGGGTCCCGTTCTGCTCTCTCAAAACGAGGTCTATCAGGGCCAGATCTATCGGGGTTATCTGAAATGCTTTATACGCTTCTTCGGCTGTCCCGGCTGCGACCATCACGTGCATCGTTCCGGTGCTTTCAACAATCCTGGCAATCCCTTCTCGTTGGACCAACTGGTCATCCAGAATGAGAACTCTGATTGTGCACGTGCCGCCTAGGTCAGTTTCTTTAAGAATCGCCATTCAACACCTTTATTGATAAAAGACAAACTAACAAATTCAACCGCTTTGAAATGCTGTTTCTCTGAAATTGCCAGCTTGTCCTTGATCAGATTGCTGCTCTTTGCATAGACCTGCTACATTATATATCAGTCCCCTGTTAACGATGGATGGGAATGCAGCTTGCGAAAATATGCTTTATCCGTCGACAGATGTCCATATGGGTCGGCTCCTGCCTGGCACACCTGACTCGGATGACAGCTGAACCTGGATACCTCCAGGCATTGCAGGAGATCGATTTGGGCAGGCAGTAAATTTTATTCTGGCTTTCGGTCTTTTCGCCATCCATTGATTTACATAAAAATATTCTCGTAAGAAGCACCAAAAACATTAAAATCCGTGTGTTTGCCCTATAAACTCGGGCTTGATTCATTGCTAAAATTATAGTGACAGTTAATAATCCGGTTTTTTCGTCTTTGGAAAAGATGAGATAAGAAAAAACCTTTGTGGATGATCATCCAAGTTCGATCGCCGGGATAAAGACAACAGCACTGAATGTTGATCACCTGTTTATGGCATGTGAGATGATAAATCCGTCTGGATTTTCTGTTCATCCTAAGATCATTTCTATAGGAATCTGGCTATGGATTCTTTCTTTGCCTCCCGGCACAACCGGATTGGCCCTCAGGTATGGTCCAGCCCCCCCATAGCAGAACCCAAAGGTCACAACCCCCCAAGTTGAAATGCATTTAAATTGAACACGAGCTTGGCTCGGCTCATTTCTGGATTACACACCAAAATTTGGAAGGAGAATAGAATGGCTGAAAATACAGAAGTATCCCCGTCCCAACCTGCCCCGGGTAAGAGGGGTGGATTGTTCTTGCGCAGATCTTCGGGACTGGTCCGCGCGTTTTCCATTTTCGACGGCTTTTTATATGGTGTTTATGCTGATTCGATCGTTGTAGCTGCCGCTCTCACGTATTCTCTATGCTGGCCTTGGAAGGATGCGAACATCCCCCTTGGCATTATGCTCTGTTGTCTTGCATTCCTGCCCTGCTTCACAGTTTATGCCATGCTGACTTCTCTGATGCCTCGGGCCGGCGGCGATTACATCTGGCAAAGCCGTGCATTTGGCGGCTTCTGGGGCTACATCCTAACATTTGTTCCCCTGCTGTTCGCCCCTTGGTTTTACATGGCCTCCAACGTCGCTCCAGGTTCGACCATGGTGGTCGCACCGCTCTTTATCAGCCTGGGAAATATCCTTCACATTCCAGGGCTTATAACTTTCGCTGTTTCTCTGACCACCACAACCGGCACATTCTTTTTCTATGCCTTCTATTGCACTATCGGTGCCGTGATCCTGGCCTTGGGTATGAAAATCTATGCCCGTGTCCAGCGTTGGAGCTTTTACATAGGCATGGTTGCCATTGCCACCTGGTTCGTCATGCTTCTGCTCACTTCCTCTACCGCTTTCCAGCAGGCCTTTAACAGCTTCATGTTAAACACGATGCATTGGGGCGCGGGCGCGGCCTACCAACAGATCCTGAACATGGCCAAGACAAATGGTTTTGTCGGAGTTTCTCTCTCGCAGACCCACCTCGGCTCAAGCTTCCTGATTGGACCGGTCCTGGCCTACACATTCATGTACATTGCCTGGACAGGTACCTTGGTTGGTGAAATTGGCGGCGTCAACCAGTTTAAAAACTCATTCAAGATGTTCTGGGGAGGGAACCTGTTTTCGATGGTTATTTGCGCCCTGTTCCTGTGGTTGCTGATCTCCCGCGTTGGCAACCAGTTCTTCACCTCTGCCAACTTCCTGTGGGCTTCTGGCCATTCCGGCGATATGCCCGTGGCACCCTATTATGGTATTTTCCTGATGTCTCTGACCAAGAGCCCCTGGATATGGCTCTGGATAGCCATCGGGCTGAATGCCTGGTTCTGGATCTGGCCAACGAACAACATGGTGATGTCAACCCGCGTCATGTTTGCCATGTCTTATGACCGCATGCTCCCGGGCTTTGTCGCCCGTGTTTCTCGTCGCTGGGGAGCTCCCATCACCGCAATTCTCATCTGCTACGTTGGTTGCTTGATCATGGGCTGGCTTTACTTCTTCACTGGATTTGCGAAATTGACCCTAGATATGCCCCTGATCACCTCGATCGCCTTTGCCGCCTCCACCCTGGTCGGCACCCTATTCCCCTATCTCAAATCGACAAAGCAGATCTATGCCGATTCCCCGATTTCGAAATACAAGCTCTTCGGTATCCCCCTGATTAGCATCGCCGGCGTTCTGGGGTTGATCTACTTTGGCTTCATGTTCTACCTGTACATCACGGATGGTCGCTATGGGACGAACGATCCACTCTCGATCAAATACATCATCGGCTCGATTGCGGTCAGCGCCTTGATCTATTTTGGCTACCGCATCTTCCGAAAGCGCCAGGGTATCAATACGGACCTGACTTACAAGGAAATTCCTTCCGAGTAAGGGCCGGATTTAACCTAAGTCGACCTGAGAGCTTTAATTTTCAGAGGGCCAATATTATGCCCGGGAGGTTCCCTTAAGCTGAATCCTCCCGGGCAGCCTCAAGCAATGCCAGGTTGCGCCCAAAAAAGGAGTAGATGGCTTGAGGTTTACCTTTTTTGTGTTTATAATGATAATCCGCCTGCTCTCATGGTGAGGGTTGGTTGTTTGCGAAGGAGGTCGCAGTGTTATTAAAGAAACAAAAACTTACTAAATTTTTCTTTGCTACCGATATCCACGGTTCCGAAAAATGCTGGATAAAGCTGGTGAACTCCGGACCTTTCTACGATGTGGACACAGTGATCCTGGGAGGGGATCTGACCGGAAAAGGTGTCCAAACCCTGCTCGAGAACCCTATTGGTACTTGGAATACCAATTTCCTGGGTGAGCAGATCGTGGTTGACAGTGCAGAAGGCTTGGCAAAGGCAGAGTCGAAAATTCGCAATGCAGGATTTTATCCCTACCGGATCAAACCGGAGGAATATGCCCAATTTACTGCCTCGGACGAAATGCAGGAATCTATCTTCAAAGATTTGATGATTAAAACCATTCAGAACTGGCTGGAGATCGCGGATAGAAAGCTGAAAGGATCTGGGCGACGCATCCTGGTTACTGCGGGGAACGACGATCCTTTATTTATCAATGACACCTTCAATGGTTCGAGCGTGGTCAGCATGGTCGAGCGCCAGGTGGTGATGCTGGACGAATATCACGAGATGATAAACGAAGGCTATTCCAACCCAACACCCTGGCATACACATCGTGAGGTGGACGAAGACAGCCTTTACGAGATTTTGAAAAATCAAATTGAAAAGTTGAAGGATGTGCATAATTCAATCTTTAACCTGCACGCACCTCCATACAATTCCAAATTGGACGATGCTCCCCTGTTGGACAACACGCTAAGGCCAGTGGATGGTGGCCGCACCTACGTCCCGGTGGGTAGCACCGCGGTGCGGAAGGCGATCGAAACCTACCAACCGCTGCTGGGGTTGCATGGTCACGTCCACGAAGCCAAGGGATCCGCTTACATCGGTTCAACTTTGTGTATTAATCCTGGCAGCAACTATACCGAGGGTGCACTCGCCGGTTATTTAATCAGCCTGGACAAGAAAAGCGTAAAATCATTCCAACCGATACAGGGATGACCGTTTGACTGTTTGGGCTCGCTGTGCTTAATGGTAGCTCTGCAAGTAAGTCTTATCAGGTTCGACCGGAGAAATGAAGATGGACGATAAAGAATTCATCAGCAATGCCAACGAAATCGTAGGTGAAACACAAAAACAAGGAGCCTCAATTCGACTGCTGGGCGCGGTGGCGTTCAACATCCACTGCCCAGCCTTCAGCTATTTCCAGGAAAAGGCCAACCGGCATTTTACCGACCTGGACTTCGCAGCCAGCTTTAGCCAGAACGATGCCATCCGCCGGTCATTCTCCAAGTTCGGTTTCGTCGAAGATCGCGAAGTGGCCGTGGTCTACGCCCGCAGCCGGCTGGTGTACAACCATCCGCAAACCGGCCTGCATGTGGATGTGTTCTTCGAAAAATTGGATTTTTGCCACCCGATCTACTGGAATGGGATCTTAAAGTTGGACAATCCAACCATTCCTCTGGCGGAACTGGTCCTGGAGAAAATGCAGATCGTCAAGATTAACGAGAAAGACATCATTGACTCCATCATGCTGACCCGTGAGCATCCCATCGGCGATAATGACAATGAAACCATCAATGCCGGTCGAATCAGCACGCTATGCGCCAACGATTGGGGCCTATGGCGCACGGTAACCATGAATCTCAACAAGGTGATCGATATCTCGCAAGAATACAGCTGGCTGGAAGAATCTGACCGTAAGGTTGTCATTAGTCGGATCGAAGAACTGCTTGATCGGATCATGGCAGCTCCAAAGTCTTCAAAGTGGAATCTGCGGAACAAGATCGGCGACAGAATGAAATGGTACAAAGAAGTCGATGAGATTTCCGAATGAGGGCAAAGGAGTGAACGATGAAGGAAGCGCCTTGCTGGATGGGTTCAATCTTACACATCGATCTGACCAATAAACAAGTGGAAATTGAACACCCGGATGCAAAATTTTATCGCAAATACGGAGGTGGGAGTGGCATGGGGATGTACTACATCCTGCGGGAAATGCCCCCCAAGGCAGATGCTTTTTCACCCGAAAACGTTCTGACCCTTTTCTCCGGCCCTCTGTCTGGCCTACCAGTTTCGGGTAATTCACGCCTGTCGGCCAACGCCAAGTCCCCCGCCGCCGGCGCCATTGGCGATAGCCAGGTCGGCGGATTTTTTCCAGCAGCGCTCAAATGGTCAGGTTTTGATGGCATTGTGGTCAAAGGAAGTTCTGAAAACCCCGTCTATCTTTACCTGAATGAAGGAATAGCTGAGCTGCGCGAAGCCAGCCATCTGTGGGGAAAATCTACAGCAGATGTCGAAGAGATCTTAAAAAAAGAGATTGGAGATGAAAGAATTGAAATCCTTCAATGCGGTATAGCTGGAGAGAACCTTGTGCGCTATGCTGCCATTATGACTATGGCAAACCGCGCTTGTGGGCGAACGGGGTTGGGCGCAGTGATGGGATACAAGAAACTAAAAGCAGTGGTGGCAAGAGGAAAAACTAAGGTCGCTGTTGCTGATATGAAGAAACTCAGTCAGTGGGCTAAATGGGGGGTAAAATTCTTGCCGGATAATCCCGATGTAAATACGGTTGCAGTGTACGGCTCAGCAGGCCTGGTCAGCACGCAGAATGCCACGGGGACATTTCCATCATACAATTTCAACGAGGGGCAGTTCGCTGGATGGGAAAAGATGACCGGTGAGTACCTGACAGACACGATCCTGAAGAATCGTGACACCTGCTATGCCTGCGCTGTTCGCTGCAAGCGCGTGGTTGAAACCGAATTTAATAACCAAAAAGTTCTCCCAGTGTACGGTGGTCCCGAATACGAAACGATCAGCACCCTGGGCTCCTATTGCGGAGTGGGCGATTTAAAAGCCATCTCCTTAGGGAATCAACTATGTAACAGTTATGGTCTGGATACGATCAGCACTGGTACCACAATTGCTTTTGCTATGGAATGCTTTGAGCACGGTTTGATCACCACGCAGGAGACAGATGGCATCGAACTACGTTTTGGCAACTCTGATGCCATGGTGGAGATGATTGAACGGATTGCCTCACGCAAAGGTTTTGGAGATGTCCTGGCAGAAGGCTCAAATCGCGCTGCCGAAAAGATTGGCGGCAACGCTAGTGATTACCTCATCACCGTCAAAGGTACGGAGGTTCCGGCCCATATGCCGCAGGCAAAAAAGACGCTTAGCATCATTTATGCAGTAAATCCATTTGGTGCTGATCATCAATCACATGAACATGACCCGGTATACGAAGAAGGCACCAGCGAATTGGCTAAAAACCGCCTCGCCAAATTGGGATTAGATAAGATTCAACCTCCGGGCAGCCTAAATGATGAAAAAGTGCGCTTTACTTATATCACTGAGCTGTACTATTCAGCTCTTGATACCTATAATTTATGCCAATACGTCTTTGGACCCGCTTGGAATCTCTTTTCAGCGGATGAGACTGTTGAGCTTCTGCAGGCTGCCACAGGCTGGGATGTGACCGTGAATGAATTTCTCAAGGTGGGTGAGCGGCGATTAAATATGATGCGGGCTTTCAATTTGCGTGAAGGTTTTGACCGCACGCGCGATACCCTGCCAAAGAAATTTTTTCGTCCATTGCAGGGAACAGGCCCGACAGCAGGGGTGTACTTGGATGAAGGGCAATTAGAACATAATAAAGATGTCTATTATCAATTGGCTGGTTGGGATATCAATACCGGAAACCCAACCCATCATAAATTAGAAGAACTGGAGCTGGGCTGGATTGAACTGTAAAATTGTCCTTTATGCTCTTTTAAGAGAGAAGCTTCCACCCGAGGCGCATGGAAGAAAGAACCTGGAGTTGCCGGAGGGCACCACGATCCAGGATGTAAAGATGCAACTTGGCCTACCACAGAATTCCGTGTGCGCTTTGAATGAGAAGCTTGAAAGGAATCTCGATCGCCTCCTTAAAGATGGCGATGAATTATGCTTCTTCCGAGCAAGCTCGGGTGGCTAGGATTGAACCAATCAAAGGAGAAAACATCATGGATCTTGCTGAGGCGAAAAAAATAATTGATGCAGCGCATAAAAAAGCGGATGAAATGAACTTGCCTATGTGTATTGCGGTAATGGATAGTAATGCTTATTTGATAGCATTTGTTCGGACAGGTGACACAACACTAGATTCGATACAGATTGCAATAGATAAAGCGTATACATCTGCATTAATTCGAATGACTACTCGCGAGCTAGGTATTCAATGCCAACCTGGAGCCCCGTTGTACGGTATTCAGAATAATCTAAATGGAAGGTTAGTGATCTTCCCCGGTGGATTACCGCTCTGGCAAAATAATAAGCTAGTTGGGGCGATTGGTGTAAGTGGTGGATTGGTCGACCAGGATGAAGCAGTTGCTTTGGGAGGAGCTTCTTTATACTCGACCATCCAGAACATTACTTAACCTCAATTATTTCTATTTTTATCAGACCTAAATAGTAGTTCTCTTTACCATGGGGGTTAAGTAAGTAAGCGCGATCCCGCTCATCAGTTTTCTAAAATATCATGGAATCCTACGGGCTTGGTAAAGCTTGCCTTACCAACGTTTTTGTGCTTCTTTTCTTGTTTACTTCAAGGTCTTGTGATGCACCCAAAGCTATATTCTTTTTTTAAGTTATTATTCGTTATGCCATCTATTAATCAAGATTAGCCTTTTACGGAGCGAGCAGCAGCAGAGGAAATAGAAACCTGTAAGAACGCTCCCATTATATAACCTCCGCTAACCTCCACCGCCGCTCTCAAAGACATCAGAGCCAGGTTCCTTTGCCCCTGAGAACGACAGTGGTCGTTCTACATTATGCCGCGCAAGCGGCAAAAATCCCAAAAAGGAGGTATGTCAATAATGACCACCCATCAAACAAGCAATTCCATTTCCGACGAGCGGAACTTCCGCCCCAAAACGCTGGAGGACTTCATCGGCCAGAGCGCCTTGAAAAAGACGCTGCGGCTTATGCTCGACTCCGCCCACCAACGCTCCGCCACCCTGGAGCACGTTGTGTTCTATGGCGGACCGGGACTCGGCAAGACCACTCTGGCGGCGTTCAATACTGCTGAACTGGATGTTCAGCTGTACTAAAAATGGTTAGTACAACCCCTTGTGTGAAGTAGAATTAGCCGTGTATAGGAAACTATATTCTGATATCTTAGTGTAGAACCTCATCATCCCTTGCTCCCCCCTCTGAGCCACTGAGCTAAAGAGACACTGAGTTTCTTTATAAAGGTTTTCTCCCTGCCTAAGTGTCTCCGTGATTAATATTCTTTTCTCAAGTAAACAACCAATCAATGTCAGGGGTTTGAAGTCATAAACACATCGGCTGGAACAGTAAACTGCATAGGATTCAGGCCTGAGCTATCCAAACCCGCCCAGCTGATAATTTTCACCGTGACTGGAGTGGCACCGTTGGAATTCATCAGCGTGACCGTCGTCTCGCCAATCGAACCGCGCTTGATTTCAAAGGACAGCGTTTGTCCAGCTTTAACTTCTGACAGCACAACATCCACTACCATCTCGACCTGCTTGCCAGATTTGGCACGATCCAGCGATTGATTCAAAGAAAAAAGTGACGCGCCCAAAGAGGTGTTGGTAGATTCAGGACTGGAAGAGACAAGCACCGCCTCATTCCACAATCCGCCGCTGAGAAAGCCAAATGTTGTCCAATCTGCAGAGGTAGTAATTTGTACTCGCATGTGATACTGGCCCGGTGGGGTTGGCTCGAGCGTCGGGAATGACGTTACAAGACTGCCATCCGGATTGAGTGGGATTTTCGCTGTCAAGGGAATGTCACCTCTCAGCATCATTGTCGCCGCCCCGCCCAGACGCAGATACCAATCGTTGGGCAACTTTGTGCCATCCACGTCCATTGTGACTAATTGAACACCGGCAGGTTGATCGTTTGTGGTCGCGGCGATTTTATACATGGCCGTGGCTTCATCGACTTCATCAAACATGGCATTAAAGATCATCGGCGCGCCAAGTGAAACGACATTGTAGACTTGTCGCCAGTAGAAGTTGCCACCCCGGCGTGGAATTTGATTGAATGGAGTGCCAGCAGTGTTGTGAAAGGCTGTGCCTGGGAAGAC
>JBEKEB010000025.1:0-28435 GCA_050014055.1 Anaerolineales bacterium
CCAGTGTTCTGGTGACTTGTCGTCAACATACCATTCCGATCCTGGATTATATGGTCAGCCTGCAGCGATACGGCGATACGACACCATCGCTCACAGCTTCACCATAAATCAACGCTAAACATAATCATCCATCTATGCCCCTTCGCCTTTTCCCTTGCCTCTTTCCTGCTCCCCAACCCTCCTTATTCGCTCCTGCCCCCCATTAGTTTCGTAAAAGACTGAAAAAAAGGTACTTTTATTCCTTTGCCTCCCCGCACTTACCCTTCCGTCGCCTCATCTCCCCTATTCTTCAATCTAAAATCTACAATCTATAATCAACAATTTCTCATAATCCCATGTCCCTTATCCCCTGCTCTCTACTCATTCGTTCCTCAAAAACGAATATTCGTTTCACCCCCAAATATGCCGTTTATCCTCTACCTTGGCAATGTCCCACCAGATATGGGGGGAAAATATTCGTTCCTCCTTTCGTTTTACGAATACTCTGCGCACCTTAAAAACCTAAGTTCCTCGGGAATTGCCCTGTTTCCTCCCTCCGCTGTTCCAATCTGACCCTATCGGGCTGTTCCTTTAGTCCGGTAGCCTTGCCCCGCGCAACGCTCTCCCTCTACTAGAAGTCGGAAAGAAGTCTTGTTCGTCTCATTCGTGGAAAATCTTTCTCGCGACGCTAAAACTCCCCTGGGGAAGCCCCACAGGGGCTTACGCGCTGAGCCCGGACATTCATGTCCGGGCGATATGGATGGCAAGCCCCCTTTCCCCTTGTCCCCTAATTACCTGATCCCTGATTACCTGATCCCTAATTCCCTATTCCCTTGAGATTTGCCTACCCCCATCTGCTTTCCAAAGTCGATCGTCCCGCAGGTTTGTGCGAAGGTCAGAACTTCGGAAAGGAACCTGCGGGACGCTTTTTACAATATCCTTCCTCTTTGTGCCCCTTGGTGTGCTTTGTGGTGAGAAAATGCTTAATATGACATTGTCGAAGTATAATTCAACGAACATTTTTAGATGGTCAAAGCATTTCGGAGGAGGTACGGATAATGAACATCATCCTGGCTGTCATTGTTGGTATTGTTGTCGTGGTTGTCCTGTTGCTGGCATTCTTTGAATATCGCATCCGCCAGCCGGATTTCCTGGTGCTGCATGAGTCCAATGGTCGTATCAGCCTTCGGAAAGGCCTGATCTATCCACGCCATTTCAGCCTGCCGCTCCAGCGCACCACCTGCCCGATCCAGTTGACGGTCGAGGCCACCGCGGCTGGGAATCTGGGAGTACGCGTCAAGCTGATCGGCTCCGTTGCGCCGAGTCTCGAAAATATCCAGTCCCTCATCCGCGTCGGCGGATGGAATCGCGATGCAGTCGTACGCGCCACCGATGAGGTGCAGGTTCTTTTACAGGGATTGGTAAAAGAATACACCGAGGTCTCCGGCATCAACGCGCTTTCCTCTGCCAATATCCTGAACTACCTGAATGAACGCTCGACCGTGGTCAAGGAGCGCTTTGGCGTGGAACTGATCTCCCTGGCCATCCAATCGTTGGACCCCACCGACCCTGAGATTGCCGATGCCCTGCGCCAGCAGGAACAGGCGCGCCTGCTCGAACAGACCGAGCACCTTAACCAGCAGGCCCGTGTCGCCACTGCCAGGGCCAAAACCCAGGCTGACGAAGAGATTGCTGAAATGGAACACACACTGGATTTGAAAAAGGCCGGGTTGAAGAAACTGCTGCTCGAAAAAGAATCGGCGCTGACCCAGCAAAGCCTGGCAGACGAGTTGGCACGTAACCGTATGCGCCTGGCTTTTGAAAGGGAAGAATTGGAAGTGTTAAAAGCCAGCCCGGAATTGCTGATGCTGACGCCCCAGGCCGCCCGCCTTGCGGAAGCCAGCCAAAACTTGAAGAATGCCCGCACGGTCATTTCATTAACCCCGCAGGAAGCCATGCACGGTTCGGAGCTTCTCAACCTGTTCCAGGAACTTCTGCAAAAGGCCCTGGAAGCCAGGAAAGCCGGGAGTTAGCAGTACCTTTTTCGCCCTCGATTCCGTTACCCAGCAGCCGATGCCCTCCCAGCCTGATCCCCTGACCTTTTTCCGCCTGAAACCTATTCGGGCCGCCCGGGTTTCCGAGATAAGCGAAACCACCTCGGCCGCCTCGGTTCCGCCTGAAGAGCGCGTCAATTTTCATATCGGCAACCCGCTGCAGGACGAGCGCCTCTCCTCAGCCTTTTTGCGCATTGCGCTTGGCATCGACGTTCACCAGGAAGACCTGCGCGACTCAGACCCGGATGCGATCCTGGAATTTCTGGGTTGGGAACCCTCCGATAAGCCAAAACTAGAGCTGCTCATCCGGACGATCCAAAAGAGTTCGCCCTACATGCCGCGCGGTGGCTATTCACGGAAAAACCCGCACGCCCTGATCAAGACGTTTTGCGAGTGGTTGGAACACCAGCAGGAGCCCTTGCACTACGATACCGGGGAACAATCCGGTCGGCGCGAGATCATCCTCGCCTCGGGCGGGATCAGCGAAACGTTGCGGATCCTGCTGTTTGCCCTATCCTCCTATCTGGAGATCACACCGGTCCGCATCCTGTGCTATCGCTGCGAACTCCTGCCCGCTCTTCGGGCCATCCCCAACCTGTTTTTTGAGGATCTGGCTGACGACGAACTGGAAGCCCGCCAACAGGTTGAGCAATACCTGGTCGATACGCCGGAAGTCCCAACCTTTTTGCTGATCGGCGGCTTGCTGGGGGAGGAAACCCGCCGCAAGCTGCGCATCCTGAGCGTGGAACACCCGTTGTACTTCATCGAGGCGAATAACGCCCCCAACCATCTTTCCCTGGCGCGTGAAGCCCGCTTGGTGCAGCGCGTCATGCGCTTGTTGACGCCGGCCATATTTGCGCCGCGCCTCGACACCCTCTCGACTGTCTTCATTGCCGGTAACGCTGATTTTCTGAACGTGCTGGAGAATGTCCATTTTAATATGAAGGGGACACCCTCCGCTTCGGAAATCGAGTTCCTGATCTATCTCTTGGAACAAAAGCTGGCCGATCTTCCTGTGGATACTCCTGCACAGGTTCCACAAACCAGGCCCACATTTGAGGGTCTTGGGTCGGGTATCGGTGCGGAATCCGTCCTGCCGCAGTTGGCCGAACGGGCCGAAAGGCATTTCGAACGCCTTTTAAATGACAGTGCCCAAAATCTGGCAAATTCTCTCGCCACCTTCGAAGAGAAAACCGCCCTGGTTTCCCGGCGTATCCAAGCAGCCTGGAAAGACGGCACGATCGATGAATTTTCCGCTGTTGAGGTAAAGGAACTTCTCGATCTTCTGGCGCTTAACATCCATGAACCGGGCTGGTCGCAGGCGCTCCAGCGTAGTTTTTTAAGCGCCTTCGGGAAGCACCAGCCGCAATACCGGCCGGAGGCTTGCCTGGTGGTAAGCGGTTCAAACCGCACTGCGCTGGGAATCCTGGGCTTCCATTGTGGAATAACCGAAGTGGTGATTCCTGACCTGAGCTGGTCGTACGAACAGTGCTTCCCCAAGGTTCACGCTGTCCCTTTGACAACCTCATTGGGCCTCGATGTCGATGCCATCATCGGGAAAGTGGAGCAGCTTTGCCGGCAGGACCCATCCTGGCGGAAGCGTGGCGCGCTGGCGCTCAACAATCCCCATAACGCCACCGGCCGGATCCTTGATGGAACCGCCGTCCGCAAGCTGATTAAGTATTGTTTACAAAACGAACTTTATGTCATTGACGACCTGGCCTACCAGAACGTGGCGCCGGTGGACGATTATCCGGAAATTAAAACAGCCCGCCAGGTCGCTTCTGAATTGGTTCAACTGGGTGAATTGGACGAGGCGCAGGCCGAACGCGTCATTACGGTTCATTCCATGTCCAAGACCGACTGTCTGGCTGGCGCCCGCCTCGCCGTGATCGAAATACGCAATAAGTCATTAAGGCAGCGCTACGAGCAGATTAATTCCATCATTGTCCCCAACCTGGCGGCCATTTTTATATGCTATTTATTTTACCGTGGTGCTCCCCAGGAGACCCGTACCTACTGGCATTTGCGCAATGCCATCTTCCGCGAACGCACCCAGGCCTTGTTGACCGCCGTGGAGAACCTGCCACCGGATCGCAATCCATTTGGCCTGGTCATTCTGCCGCCCACTGGATCAATGTATCCTTTGTTGCAGGTTGGACGCCTGCCTGCCGGCCTGTCCCTGGACTGGTTGGCCTCCTCCCTGGCGCGCCGTGGCATCGGCCTGCTGCCCCTGGCTACTTTTGCGCGCACCGAAGAGGGCTTTGAAACCGGCCGGACCACCTTTCGCCTGACATTGGGCGGTGTGGATGGCGCTGAGATTCTGCTGGCAAAAACCCGCCGCCTGCTGATCGACCTGAACCGCCTGATCGCGGAAGAACAAGCCCACTATAACCGCAAGCTGTTGACCTTCCGGGTGTTGGAGAGTCGCAATAGCCGGGCGATTGAACTCGGGCGGGCCTGGGATGCCATTGCGAAACGAATTCTCGAGCAAGCCGGCAATTATGCGACCCTGCGTTCGTGGATGCCATTGCCGCCTTTGGACAGCCAGCGAATGCAACATGAATTTCTGCAGCAGGTTGGCCCGCAACGACTGGAGCTCTTCCGGACCCGACTGCTCGACCGGGCCTTCATCAATGACGATTTGATGCGGCAGGCCTCCGACGATGCCGGTGATTGGCTGGGCGAACGATTGGACCGGGAATTCATGAAGGATTCTCTGTCACGCCGCCAGGAGCTGTTCCGGCTGCGTTCCTACGATCGCACCGTTCACCCAACGCAGATGTATTCGCTGCAAGCTGAGCTGGCGCTCGATGCGATTGTTACAGCGCTGGTATCTTCCCAACCGGTGGCTTCATTCCAAATAAAGAAAGCCGCACAGGACTTGTGGCAGGAATATCTCGGCCGGAATGTGAGCATCAACTCGCAACAGGAGGCTGATGAAATCCTGCTGGACCTGGCCACATTGATTACCGGCGAGGAATATGCCGGGCAATTAACCGAGGCCAACTTGCCATCATTCTTGTCGTTTTGGAGTGACTGGGACGGTAGCAACCGGCCATCCGGGCAGGGTCACCGCCTGGTGGCGGCGGTTGTGACGGAAAATGTCCAGCGCATGGCGCGCATCCTCAAACTCCTGCGCCAGGCCGACCCGCGTATTCTGGTCAACCCCGAACTGGTTTCTGAACTCGACCGGTTGCCGCAACGCAACCAGCGCTTTTCCAGCCTGCTGAATGACATCACGCTCCTGACGCACCAGTTGGAGCAGCGCTATCGCGGCATCCTGCCGTTCTCCATCGACACCACTACCCTGCAACGGCTGGCGACACGCCTGCATCTGCGCCGGGATCCGGCCCGCATCCTGTGGCAGCATAATGACCGTTACGAGCACAAAATGTTCGAACTGCGCCAGCAGCGGCGCATGATGCTGGAGTATTACTGCAGTCTGAACAAACAGCTTCGCAAACAATTGCATGCCCTGATACCGGCCATACAGGCCAACCGGGCTGCGCAAGGCCTGCTGCGCGAGGTGGTCGGATACCATGATATTCTTCAACGGACTGTCATCACCCCGCGCATCCATCAAGGCATGGTGACCGACCGCGACCAGTTCGCCATCGACACCACCGTCTTCAATATGTATGAGATTAACGCCATCACCGGGACTTACGGCAATCCGGGTGTGACCCTGGCATTACAGGTCAGCTTTTCGTCAAAACCGGAGGCGTTGATTGCGCTTGACCGGAAGATGCGCATCCAGGCGGAGCAGACGCGCCGGGAGCATCCGTCCGTCGAACTTCCTTCGATCTGGCTGATCCCTCTGCTGGAAGACATCGACTCGGTCAGCGACATCCGCACCTACCTCGACCGGGTCTGGGACTACGCCGAACAAAGCCGCCAGACCGCCCAATCGCCGCAGGACCGCTTTGCAGAGATCATCCCGGAAGTCTTCATTGCCGGTTCTGACTTGAGCCAGCAAGCCAGCCAGGCGGCCGGTGCCCATCTTTACCTTAAAGCCAAGTACGATTTGCAGACCTGGCTGGCCGAACATGGCGCTTCGGAAACCCTGCGCATCAAATTGGGCAGTGGCGAACCCATGCAGCGCCAGGGCGGATATTATTCCGGCGTGGCCGGCCGCCCGGCCTTCCAGGATTCCGAAGGCAGCCGGCGCCGCTTTGCAGCCTCTTTGCCGGCGGCCGCCCGCAAAAGCACCGCCTATGCGGTCACGCCGTTGCAAGGTGTTTTCCTGGGCGCGGATTTGCGGACATTCCAGAGCAACCTTTCCGAACAACTGCGCTATCTGCCGGCGCGTGATTTTGTCAGCCTGTTGTATCACGTCCGCGAATCCCAGCGGGAGCATCGCGTCGACCTCATCCGGGCGGCTGAGAGTATTGCCGAGAGCCGCCTGAGTTCGCAAAGCCGGAATGTCCAGGAACTGGAACGGCTGACAATCGGTACGAACGAAGCGCTCTACGAAGGCTTTTTGGCAGAATTGACCGAGAATTTCCGCCAAATTCTGTATGGCCGCGAGGAGGATGTGGTCGGCATTCACATCATCTCGTATTTTATTGGCCGGTCTACCCCGCAACTGCGCGACCGTCCCACTTCGCGCCGGACGCCCGATACAGGCGCCGACCGCGGCCAGCAGATCCTGGCAAACATTGCCAAGATCATTCCCCTGGCCAGGCAGGGCAGCCTGCTGCGTGCGATTGCCCACAATCAGGCCCAGACGGCCGTGCTTGGCATCAATCAGCTAACCACCGGCATGTTCCGCGCCCTGGAGCGTTTCGTCCAAAAAGCCAGTGTGGAAGCCGACCAGGAGCGCGTGATTGCCGAACACCTGTTGCCGCACCTGCCTGTTTATGAGATTCTCAGCACCTTGCGCATCTACCAGGATGTCCAGGGCGAATTCCTTAAGCGCATCGAAAATGCCTTCCCGGCCGGCAACTCCGCTTTTGTGGCTCTGCGGGAAGACAGTCATGCCCTGCAACGCTATTTGCCGTTATTCCAGCAGGAACTGTTGCGGCGGCATGGCGTCAATGGCTCCGATTTCTTTGCCAACGGGGTCTTCCTTCCGGAATTGCTGCCCACCCTGCGCCCCGACCTGGCGGTATTGCTGCAGAAAGACCTGTTCAACACCGATATCGATCTGCTTTTGGAACATGTTACCGGAAGGATCGAAGAGGACTGGCGGGCACAAGTGGTCCAGTTGCTGCTTCTGCCGCGGCAGATCCACGACTGGCGCCTCATCATCTGGGATGTGATGGGCGAATCGATCTACCAGCGCGTGCAAAGCTTTTCCGAACTCGCCACTGCCCTGTATTCCTTCTCTGCCGCCAGCTCCTCCGGGGCTGCTCCCACCCCCGCCCGCGCTGCCCGGTTGTCGCCGGCTCTATCGGGGTTCTTCCGCACCGCCCGCTCCGACGACGAAATGCGCAGTTTCCTGATCGATGCCGTGGAATACCTCAGTTCTTTCACGGATGGCAACATCGAGGTGCCGGTCAGCATCATCCGGGCCATGAACGACGTGGAACGCATCGCCCAGATCGAAGAGACCGCCCTGCCGCCCGAAAAGCAGGACGTCATCCGCACGTGTCTCCTGCAGATTGCCCGCCTGGCAGGGGAGAATGGATAGCCCCCGGCACTTTTAATTGCCTATACCAGAGGGGAATCCCAACATGCCCACACCGCAAACCATCCTGAAAGACACTTTCGGTTACGATTCCTTCCGCCCGCTCCAACGCGAGGTGATTGAGAACGTCCTGGCCCGGCGTGACACATTGGCGGTCATGCCCACCGGCGGCGGAAAATCGCTGTGCTACCAGATCCCGGCGCTGTTGTTCGACGGACTCACGCTGGTCGTCTCGCCGCTCATCGCGCTGATGAAGGACCAGGTCGAGCAGTTACGCGCCGCCGGTGTGCCGGCCCTGTTCCTGAACAGCTCGCTCCAACCGGACGAATACCAGCAGAACATGGCTTGGGTGCGGGATGGCAGCGTGCGCATGCTCTATGTGGCCCCCGAGACGCTCCTGACCCCGCGCCTGTTCGACCTGCTCTCCAGTGTTAAGGTCGATTTAATGACCATCGATGAAGCCCATTGCATCTCTGAGTGGGGTCACGACTTCCGCCCGGAGTATCGCCAGCTGGCCGAGGTGCGCAAGCAGTTCCCGCAGGCCGTCTGCCTGGCTCTGACCGCCACTGCCACTGCGCGCGTCCGTTCTGACATAAAGTCCAGCCTGGGCTTTGCGCAGTCGAATGAATTCGTCGCCAGCTTCAACCGGGAGAACCTGTATATCGAGGTCCGCCCCAAGCAGGATGCCGCCATCCAGACCTTGCGTTTCCTGGAGCGTTTCAAGGATCTATCCGGCATCATTTATTGTTTCTCGCGCAAGCAGGTGGACGAACTGGCATATTCCCTGGAGCGGCACGGCCACAATGCCCGCCCATACCATGCCGGGCTGGAAGACGATGAGCGCCGCCGCAACCAGGAGGCTTTCATCCGCGATGATATCCAGATCATCGTCGCCACCATTGCTTTCGGGATGGGCATTAACAAGCCGGATGTGCGCTTTGTTCTGCACTACGATTTGCCCAAGAGCATCGAAGGTTATTACCAGGAGATCGGCCGGGCCGGGCGGGACGGACTGCCGGCACATTGCCTGCTGCTGTACAGCTATTCGGATGTGGCGAAATTAAAATATTTTGTCAACCAGAAGGAAGGCACCGAGCGCCAGGTGGCGCAGCAGCACCTGGATGCCATCGTGCGTTTCGCTGAGGATGAGAGTACCTGCCGCCGCAAGCCGCTGCTGAATTACTTCGGCGAATCCTATACCATCCCGAACTGCAAGAACTGCGATAACTGCACCGCTGAAGCCCCGCAGTTGACCGATATAACCATCCCGGCCCAGAAATTCCTCTCCTGCGTCAAGCGCACCGGCGAACGCTTCGGCGCTGCCCACGTAACCGAGGTGCTGCTTGGCTCGCAGGGTGAACGGATCCTGCAATTGGGGCATGACCGGCTCTCCACCTATGGCATCGGCCGCGAGTTGAACAAAAAGCAGTGGATGCACCTGGGTCGACAGCTGGTGCAGATGGGCTATCTCATCCAGGGGAGCGAATTTCGCACGCTCAGCCTGTCCTCCAAAGCCAGCGCAGCCCTCAAGAATCGCACAACTATTATGGGGCAGTTGCAGGAAGTGCAAGAACGCGCTCCCAAAAAAGCCAACAAGCAGGAGTTGGAATACAACCATGCCCTGTTCGCGCTGCTGCGGGCCAGGCGCAAGGAACTGGCCGACGCGGCCGGCGTGCCGCCTTATGTTATCTTTGCCGACCGGACCCTGGTGGAGATGGCCGCCTATGCGCCCCAGTCGCCAGAACGCCTGCTGGATATCTCGGGTGTGGGCCAGGCCAAGAGTCGCCAGTATGGGCAGGCTTTCCTGGATATCCTGCGGGATTACTGCCGAAAGCACAACCTACCTGAGAAGGTCAAAGAGACCAAAGAGACCCGCCGCCCCAAAGATGACTCGGGCCGCCGTTATGTGGTGGTGGCGGAGGCCTTCAATGCCGGCGAAAGTGTGGCCGCCCTGATGGAACGCTACCATGTCACGGCTGCTACGATTTTGGACCATCTGGCTCGTTACATCGAGGCCGGGCATACCATCCGCCGCGCCGAAGAACTGCTGGCGCTTTCGTCCGCCTCCCCCGACCAGCAGGCCACCGCTTTTACCGCCTTCGGTGAGCTGGGCACAGCCCTGCTCAAGCCGGTGTTCGATAAACTCAATGGGGCATTGAACTACGACGAGTTGAAAATCCTGAGATTATTTTTTTTGAGCCAAAACGGATAAAGCATAACTCTTTAAACCTTCCATGCAATGTTGGTCTAACGAAATCAAAATCCGCCAATTTTCGCCAATTGGCACTAACAAAAAATCGATTAGTGAAGATTGGTGTGGATTAGCGGATTTTTATAGTTCTATCCCAAGCTTTTTATGCGACCTTGCGTAATAAATCCATTTTTGCAATAGAGTAATAATTCCCATTATTTAACCTGAATAGCCAGTTCGGTCAGGTACTTTTTCGTATCTGACTCACGCGCTGGATCGGTGAGGTACCATTCCACCCGCCCATTCCACCATTCGACCTCTTTTTTGCTGGTCGTATTCCAGACGATGCCTTTTCTTTGTATTCCCATTTCCAAAATCTACCCGCCTGCAATGGCGCCCACTATTCGAAAAGGTTCTTTTCCAGCCACGACTGCCTCTGGTAATGGGGTGTCAGGTGGCTCGAGGCTCAGGTCCTGCCCGCAGGCGAAGAACCGGATGAAGGGCCGGCGCTGTCCGGAATTTAGATCGAGGATCGTCCCGTTCAGCATCGGATACTTGCTAATCAGTGCAGCCAGGACGGAATGGATCGTTTCGTCCCCTTGCACGTTTAGTTCTATCTCCTGGCCGACCTGCGCCAGGGTCCGCAGGTGTTGGGGCAGCACCACGCGGATCATGACAGGCTCTGCACTTCCACAGACAGGACTTTGGGCAGGTCCCGGACAACCGGATTCCAACTGTCGCCGGAATCGATCGAGGCATAGACTTGCCCGCCGGTGGTGCCGAAGTAAATGCCGCAAGAGTCAAGCGTATCGACCGCCAGCGCGCTGCGCAGAACGTTTACGTAGCAATCCTTTTGCGGCAGTCCTTTCGTCAATGCTTCCCACTCATTGCCGCCGCTGCGGCTGCGGTATACCCGCAGTTTGCCCTCCGGCGGGAAATGCTCCGAGTCGCTTTTGATTGGAATTACGTAGACTGTGTCTGGTTCGTGTGCATGCACGGCAATCGGAAACCCGAAGTCGCTGGGCAGGTTGCCGCTGACCTCGTGCCAGGAATCACCCGCGTCATCGCTGCGCATAACATCCCAGTGTTTCTGCATGAACAGCACGTCCGGTCGGGAGGGGTGCGTGGCCAGGTTATGCACACAGTGACCGACCTCGGCAGTCTTATCCGGGAGTTCACCCGGGGAGATGAGGCCGTGATTGATCGGTCGCCAGGTCTGTCCGCCATCGTCGGTGCGAAATGCACCCGCCGCCGAAATGGCGATGAACATCCTTTTGGGATTGCCCTGATCGAAAAGGATGGTATGCAGGCACATCCCACCGGCGCCGGGTTGCCAGAGATGCCCTTTGGCGGCACGCAAGCCGGGCAATTCCTGCCAGCTTTGCCCCCCATCCGTCGAGCGGAACAGGGCGGCATCCTCCACGCCGGCATAGACGGTTTCCGGGTCGGTCAGCGAGGGCTGCAGCAGCCAGACGCGTTTGAACTCCCATGGGCGTTGCGAACCGTCGTACCATTGGTGCGTACCGGGTACGCCCTCGTAAGCGAACTTGTTGCCCACCGCCTCCCAGGTCAGGCCGCCGTCATTGGAACGCTGGATTACCTGTCCGAACCAGCTATTGGATTGTGATGCGTACAGCCGCTGGGGGTCGGCGGGAGAGCCATTCATGTGGTAGATTTCCCAGCCCGCGAAAAGCGGGCCGCTGATATCCCATTTTGTGCGCTTTGCGTTGGCCGTCAAAATGAACGCGCCCTTTTGGGTGCCTACCAACAATCTTACTCCGCTCATGGCTTGATCCTTTCTCCCGTGAAAATTTGTTGTACTATTCGATATTTGGATGCCTGGGTGGTAAAGCCGCACCCATGCAGAATGCATACTTTTCTTGAATTTGAGATGGTTTTATCCTTGCTCGTATGCCTGCTTCAATCCGTTGATATCGATTTTATCCATTTTCAGCATGGCCTGCGTGACCCTTTTGGCTTTCTCGGGGTCTTTGTCGTTCATCAACTCGCCCAGTGCAGTTGGGACAATTTGCCACGAAAGACCGTACTTGTCCTTAAGCCAGCCGCACCGGCCCTTTTCTCCGGCTTCCGAAAGCTTTTCCCACAACTCGTCTACTTCCGACTGCGTTTCACAGTTTACAAACATCGAAATGGCTTCTGTAAATTTGAATTCCGGTCCCGCATTCAATGCCATTACTTCCTGCCCATCCAGTTGGAATGTCACCAGAAATGCAGTGCCCTCCGGGTAGGGTGCATCCTTTCCATAACTGGAAATGTTCAAAACCTTGGAATTCTTAAAAATCGAAATATAAAAATTCATGGCTTCTTCGGCCTTGTCATCGAACCACAGGAATGGGGTGATTTTATTCATAACTTTCTCCTGGCATTTGTGCAACCCGGAAAATAGCCCGCGCATCAGGGTGGATAATGCAGCTATTGTAGAACCTTTGCCCCCAATTGTCAAATGTTTACCAAAGTTGTCTTAATTATTTCCGCCATTTTTCCACCCAGGCTTTATCCATGCGCTCCAGCCGGTTCTTCTTAAGGTTTTCCTGCATGATCCGTTGGATGCCGCGGTCCGGGCAGGCCAGCCATTTCTCCATCAGTCGTTTGCCCTGATCCGGCGCAGCTGCTGTCACCACACTCCAACAGTACCCCAACCCTTGTTGCAGGACCTTAAACCCTTCGTTTTTTCCATCAATGGAATTTTCCATGGAGGCGGTAATCCGGTCCAGGATTTGCAGTGCCTCCAGGGCCTCTTTTTCCTTGTGTAATAACACAGGTTCGGCCAGGGCAGCCGCGGCGGCGCGTTTCTCCAGCCAGGTACCCTTGCTCCATTCCTGCATGGCAATCAACAGGCGGCCCATATCCCGCTTGCCTAGGCGCTGGAGCGCCATGGCCACGCCTTCGCGCAGCCGCCAGCGCGGGTCGGATGCAAAAGGCCGCAACTGGTCCAGGATTTTCTCATCCCCTTCTGCAAGCAGACGACCCAACCCAACCACACCGCAGAAGGCCAGGAATTCGTGCGGGTCGTTGGTCGGAGCGACTTGGGGTGTATAGGCCAGGAAATGATCGAACAGGGTGCGCTCGCCTTCGTCTGCAACGACCTGGGCCAGTTCCAGGTTGCCGCGCGGCCCGGGCAGCCCGGATTCCTGCAGCAGATACGGTTCCCAATTCGCCAGGCCGGCCAGCGTGTGACGATAGGTCTCGGTTTTATTCACTTGACTTTTCTCCCATTACCACGATTACCACATTTTTCTCCCCCAAACGTTCGGCCGGGATGAGATTTCCGGGTAGTTTTTCGCCATTCAGCGTCAATAATTTTACCCCCCGGCAGATGCCCTGCGGATTTTTGACCTCGATCGTTATAGTCCTGCCGCGGAAGCGCCGGGTGGCTTTGAACCCGGGCCAGCCATGCGGGATGCACGGGTCGAGCCGCAGGCCATCCATCTCGGGCCGGATGCCGAGGATGTACTGCGTGGCGCTGAAATAAGCCCAGGCGGCTGCGCCGGTCAGCCAGGCAGTGCGGGTGTTGCCGGCACGTGGGGAATAGGTCGAGTAGGTGGTCTGGCCCTGAACGTACGGCTCGCTCTGTCGCAGTTCGGCGCGTTCGTTGTAAGCCGCCGGCATGGAAGCCCGGTAATATTCATACGCCTGGTCGCCATCACCAAGGATGCACTCGGCCATGACGCCCCAGCCCTGGGTATGGTTGAAGATGCCGGCATTTTCCTTGATGCCCGGATTAAATACCACAGCCCGCATCACGTCCACTTTTGTTTTGGCAAAAGGCGGCGCCGAAAGCATCAGCCCGTACGGCGTGGCCAGCCGGTCATGGACGGTCTGCATGCAGCGGGTTGCCTGTGTGGGAGTGGCCGCGCCGCTGATGACCGCCCATAGTTGGGTGTTCAGATAGACCTGGCCTTCTTCATATTCGTGCGTGCCATAGACAGTGCCGTCCTCGGTGATGGCCCAGATGAACCATTCTCCATCCCAGGCACACGTCTGGATGCTTTTATCGAGTATTTCAGCCTGCGCCAGAGCCCAGGCGGCTTCGTCTGGCTGGCCCAGCCGTCCGGCGATCCTGGCATACACACTCAGGCCCATGCGCACCTGGAAAGCCACGAACAGGCTTTCACCGTAATAGCCCAGTTTCAGACAATCGTTCCAGTCGGCTGCCAGACCGCAAGGCAGGCCATGCTTGCCAGTGCGTGCCAGGTTGAATTCCAGCGCCCGCCGCAGGTGGCCGATGACGGTCGCTTCCCCATGGTCGGCATACGGCAGGATCTTATGGTAAAAATCCAGATCACCCGTCTCGTTAACATAAGCCGGGACAGCGTTGAAGAACCACTGGCAGTCGTCCGAACGATATTCCTCGGGCGCGGGAGCCTTTTCCTGGCCGGGACGGTGCGTGAACGGTTGGATTATCGGTATGGCTCCGCCGTTGGAGACCTGGCCGGTAAGCAGCAGTTCCAGGCGCTGGCGGGCCTGCTCGGGGATGGCGGCCATCACCCCCAGCAGATCCTGGACCGAATCGCGGAAGCCCAGACCGTCGCGCTCGCCGTTGTAGACCAGGCTGGCGGCGCGTGACCAGGCGAAGGTGATCAGGCAGTTGTAAAGTCCCCAGACGTTTATAGTGTGGTTCAAATCTTCGTCGGGTGTCTCCACCACCAGGCTGCCGAGCCGGGCATGCCAGGAATCCTTCAGCTTCCG
Source organism: Anaerolineales bacterium (assembly GCA_050014055.1). GTDB lineage: Bacteria > Chloroflexota > Anaerolineae > Anaerolineales > Villigracilaceae > UBA877. The sequence goes on from JBEKEB010000025.1 coordinate 14,567, forward strand.
GAGTTCTGCATCGGCCCGTTCGAGCGAACCGAATTCGGCCAGGGTGCGCTTGCCAACGGTGCGGGCATCGCCGATGCCCAGCATGACCAGCAGTTCGCGGGTCTCGCCGGGTTGCAATGTCAGGTCGGTTTGCAGGCTTCCACAGGCGTTGTCGCCATAGGCGTTGCTGTTGCTGCACTGCCCTTTTTCCACTGCTAATGGATTATGGTAGGCGCGGTAAGGACCGATAAAGGCTTCCCGGCTGGTATCATAGCCGGACAGGGCTGCGCCGGCCCAAGCCATCCAGCATTTAAATGGAATGTCATTAAGATTGACTGCATTGTCATCGGATGGCAGGTTGTCATGGATGGCAATGCGCAACAGGTTGTCCACAATTTCGCCGCGTACGATGAAGAGCGAGTACTGCAAATTGACCTGGTCCTGGGTTGTCACCCACTGGTTGGTGAATTCACAAAATGTAAAGACGGAAAGCGCACGCGGCCGGTCGGATTCGTTGGTGATTTTCAAGCGCCAGTATTCGAACTTCTGGCCCAGCGGGACGAAGTAGGTGGTTTCAGTGGCAATGCCGGCATAGCGGGACTGGATGGTCGTATACGCCGTCCCATGCCGGCAGGTGCTCTGGTATTGCTCGAGCGGTTTCCCGACCGGCTGCCAGGAGGCCGACCAGTAGTCGCCGCTCTGTCGGTCACACAAATAAAAATACCTGCCGGGCTGGTCCATTGGAACGCGGTTGAACAGTAAGCGCATGAAGCGCCCGCGCGCCCCGGATTGGTAGAACCCGTAGCCGCCGGCATTGTTGGTAATGATTGCTCCGTACTCGATGGAACCAAGGTAATTGCTCCAGGATTGCGGCGTATCCGGCTGGGTTATGACATATTCCTTGGCTTCATCATCAAAATAACCGTATTTCATCAGCGAATCCTTTTTTTCGTCTGCAGTATCCATCCGAAAAACAGGGAAAGAAACGCTTTTTTGAGAGCAGGCATTCAAAATGTAAACTCTTCCTTAATTTTCGGATAGCTTCTCACTATTTCGGGAAGGCCTCCAAGTATTTCGACAGGATCCTGTCCCATATGTTGTTCAATTTATGGTCAATGGTCTGACGCGACGGGTCAGCCGCGTGCCAGGCTATCGCCCGGCGCACACCTTCGGCCCAGGGAACCGTACAATTAAAATCCGGAACCGATTTCTTGATCTTGCTGTTATCGAAGACCGAACTGTTCACCTTGTCTCCCGTCAGGCTGCCCAACGCCTCCGGGTCATACGCCGCGATCAAATCGGACGGGACGTGGACGATGTCCAGCTCCACGCCCAGCGCCCGCCCGACTTCACGGTAGATCTGGTTCCAGGTCAGCACTTCATCCGAGGTAATGTGATAGGCTTCGCCGATGGCTTTTGGGTTGCCCAAAAGACCCAGGAACCCCTTGGCAAAATCTCCGTTCCAGGTCAGCACCCACAGGGAGGTACCATCGCCCGGGATGATGATCTGCCGGCCGCGCTTCATCCGGTCGATCACGGTGTAGGGATGCTGCCAGCTGCCCACGCACAGCGGGATCTGCGATGGGCCATATGTCAGGGAGGGACGCACGATGGTAACCGGGAAACCCTTCTGCCGGTAGGCCTGCATCAAGATTTGCTCGCATGCAATCTTGTTGCGTGAATAATCCCAAAAAGGGTTCTCCAGTGGGGTTTCTTCGGTAATGTAATAATGGCTGGGAGGTTTCTGGTAGGCGCTGGCGGAACTGATGAAAACAAACTGGCCGGTCCGGCCGCTGAACAGGTGCAGGTCCCGGTCTATGTCCTCCGGGGTAAAGGCAATCCAATCCACGACTGCGTCGAATTCCTGCCCGGCGAGCAGCCTGGCCAGGTTGGCTTCCTCCCCATGCACATCGCCCACCAACAGGTGTGCGCCCTCCGGTACGGGATATTTGGCGGATTGGCTTCGATTCAAAAGGAATAGTTCCATACCGCGTTCCAGGGCCAGTTCAGAACATGCCGAACTGATCAGGCCGGTTCCACCGACAAACAGAACTTTCATCGCTTACCTCCTGCAAAGTTAATAAATTTGCGCTCTCAAAAAGCAGGTGAGGTCGAATATCGCCTCACCTGCCAGATCAATCGGATGTCACCACCCCCCTTTAATTCAATCCTCGAACCGGCATTTGCCGAGAACCTATGCTTCCACCGCCAGACTGATCTGCTTTGGGTTCATTAAAATCATTGGCACATGGATCGGCTGCATTTGGGGCACGGATGGATTTGTTATCTCCACATCATAAATGGACGACCAGTCAGAATGCACCAACTCTATGCTGGTGCTGAGGCTTGCTACCGCCGAAATGCGTAAAAATCCCTTGAACTGGAATGTGCCGGGCAGGGCGGTGATGGGTACCATCATACGATTCATCTCATCGGCAGCATAGTCAAGTTCTTCTGTAACCGGCGGAGCCAGATGAAAAGCGATCACCGTGGAAACCGGCACAAAAATCTCTGCATGGGTCTGGGTTTTTAGGCCACCACTCCCAAAATGGAGTACGGTGGGCTTGAGCAGGTGGATGTATTCCGGAACCCCCTGCGTACGCAGCCAGGTACTCACACGTACAGCTTGTTTTGTCACCACTTCGCCACGGACGAGCATGTTCTGGGTATAGACCAACACCAATGTGCTTTTATCATCAGGAGATAGACTAGCCATTATTCCTCCACTTGCAAACACCGATCAATCACACAACCTTATTATAAGCCAGGTGCCCATTCTATATTCCAAAGCGGCCTGTCATCCGCCCTGCCACCGGACTGTGGGTTTATCCTGCTTCTATAGATAGTCCGGGCATGAGAGCAGATTTCATTCTTGTGAGGGCTTCAACCAGAATGTCATGCGGGCAGCCAAAATTCAGCCGCACGAATTCTTCCCCACCGGAGCCGAACTCCCTGCCTTCATTCAAGGCAACTTTGGCCTGCTTAAGAAAGTACTCGTGCGGTGTACCGCTGATTTTGCCGGACTTGACCGGTTCAGTGCAATCCAGCCAGGCCAGGTAGGTGGCATCCGGAACTGTCGTCTTTATCCCAATTAATTCGTTTCGTACAAACTCTACCAAAAAATCCCGGTTCCCGGTTAAATAAACTAGCAACGCCGCCAGCCATGCATCGCAGGCGCCGGAAAATGCAACTTGCGCCGCCGCCAGCCCGGGACTGCTGACGTGCATTGCCATGCACTCAATCGTCTTCTTGTAGCGTTCGAGCAGATCCTTATTGGGGATGATTGCAAATCCGCAGAACAAGCCTGGAACATTAAATGTCTTGCTGGGCGCGATGAGTGTTACCGTATGGTTGGCAATTTCCGGATCCAATCCAGCCATGGGGATGTGTTTTGTCGTACCCAGCAGGATTTCACTGTGGATTTCATCCGAACAAATTATTATGTTGTTCTTCAGGCAGATCTCCGCCATACGCACAAGATCGTCTTTGGAATATACCTGTCCGGTTGGGTTGTGGGGATTGCATAACAGGAACATACCGGTCCTCGCCCCGGCGGAGTGGACTGCCTTTTGGAAGATATCAAAATCCACGCCATACCGCAAGGTGGAACTGCCCGTCTCCAGCTCTAGCGGAGCCTCCTGCCGCACCAGACCGGCGCTTCCGTTCACTTTCAGGAACGGCGGATAGACTGGCGGCTGGATCAGCAAGCCCTGGCCTGCCGTACAGAGGGCGTTCGCAGCGAGAGTAAACCCGGCAACCACGCCTGGCGTTGCAACCACTGCATCCGGGGAGACCTGCCATCCGTACAGTGTTTGCATCCGGGCTGCCACCGTCTCGCGTAATTCCTTGGATGGGAATTCATAGCCGAGTACGCCGTGCTCCACGAAGCGGTGCAAAGCTGCCCGGATCGGCTCCGGAGCGGCAAAGTCCATGTCTGCCACCCAGAGCGGTAGGACATCTTCCGGGTATTGGCGCCATTTGGAGGAATTGGTGCCACGTCGCTCGATTATCAAATCAAAGTTGTAGTCCATTAATAATCCACAAGGTCAGGAGGCTGTGCTTGAGCCGCCTCTGCACGGAGTTTATTCTCAATCTCTAGGCGCTTCCCGCACGATATACAATGGTCTGCCCTTGACCTCATCGTAAATCCGCCCGAGGTACTCGCCCAGCACGCCCAGCGAAATCAATTGCACGCCGCCCAGGAACAACACGGCAATCAGCGTGGTGGCCTGGCCGAGGAAGGCGCCATGTCCAACCAGGCGCATGATGATCACCACTGGAATTGCAACGATTGACAGGCCGGCGGAAGCAAAGCCGAAATAGGTGGCAAGTTGGAGCGGAAAATACGAGAAGCCAGTGATGGCATTCAAGGCCAGTTTGAGCATTTTGCTGAACGGGTACTTGGTGACGCCTGAAAAGCGGGTTGCCCGCCGGTAGGGCACGCCGATCTGCCGGAAGCCCACCCAGGCCGACATGCCGCGCGGGAAGCGGTATTTCTCGCGCATGGTTTTCAGTACGTCCACCACCTTGCGGTCCATCAATCGAAAATCGCCGGTATCCACGGGGATTTTTACATCAGTGATGCGGCGGACAAGCCGGTAGAACATGGAAGCGGTAAACTTTTTGAACCAGGTTTCGCCTTCCCGTTCGGCTCGCACGGCATAAACCACCTCGTAACCTTCCCGCCATTTTGCGATCAGGTCCGGGATGACCTCGGGCGGATCCTGCAGATCGGCGTCCATAATGACCACCGCCTGGCCGCGCGCATAATCCCAACCGGCGGTAATGGCTACCTGGTGCCCGAAGTTTCGCGCAAAAATCACCGGGTGGACATGCTTGTCCTGCTGTGCCAGCGTTTGGATAGCTTCGGTGGAACCATCTGACGAGCCATCATCCACCAGGACCAGCTCCCAGGATTCGTGCGTGGCAGACATGACTTCCTGCACGCGCCGGTAAAGTTCCGGGATGTTTTCCAACTCATTGAAAATAGGCGCAACAATCGAAAATGTAGTCGCCATCTTACCCCTTTTTCCTTTTTGGAAATCTTGATTTTATGGGCACAATCTTTTCTGGCCCGGAAACAGGCTTTTCCTCCAGGACGAAAGGTTCCACTGGCGGGAATGGAGGCATGCCCAGAATGCGCCGGCGCAAGTAATCGAAGATCACTACCAGCGAGGCCAGCATCGGCACGATAATCAAAGCACCCAGGATACCCCATACTACAGTCGCCAACAGGATGGAAATGAGCACCAATGCTCCGTGCATCTGGACACTTCGGCCCATGATAACCGGGCGTACCCAGAAATTTTTGATGGTTATCAGGATGATGTAGGCCGCCAGAACGATCAAACCGACAATCAGGTGGGAGGCTGGCATCCAGCTCCAGGTTGAACCTTCGAGAAATGCCACCCCGACTGCCAGCATGGCTGCCAGGAACGGACCCACATCCGGGATCAAGGTCAGAAAGCCGGCGATTACTCCCAGCACCAGCCCTCCGGGAACGCCGATTATGCTCCATGCGATGGTAAATGCCACGCCGACAATCAGCATCAGCACGATCTGGCCGCGCAAATAGCTCATCCAAATTCTGCGCACCCGCTGGTAGAGTTCATTAAGTTCCGCTTCATATTTTTCGGGAAATGAACCGATAAACCCATTGCGTATCCGTGGCCACTCTGACAGGAAATAATAGACGGCAACCAGGATGACTATGATCCAGACTGCGCCCAGGGAGGTTTTCCCCACTATAAATATTGCCTGGTTGGTCAAAGAAGTTATGAATGTAGTGCGAAACTGGTTTAATTGGTTGGCAAATTGGCTGAAATCAAATGGAATACCAGGGATGACTTTGGGCTGCTCCAGCCAAACGATAACCTGATTATAAATATGCAATATATCGGTAATTACTTGAGTGGATTCATCGAAGAAAAGCGACGTGAGCGAGGCCGGGGTACCTATAGCCACCAATAAGGTAATTATAAAAACCAGGTTGACTGCGCCTTTACGCGACAGGCGCGTGCGACTGGTAAGGAAATTAATCGCAGGATAGATGAGATAAGAAACGAAGGCCGCAATGATCAACGGCTCAAGAACTCGCCGGGCGTACCACACCACGAGTGCAAACAGCAAAGCCACCAGTCCAAAAACCAGGTAACGAACCGGCAGACTCCATTGACTGTCATTGTTCATAACAATCGCTTGACTGCCTCCAAAGTTGGCTCGATCACCGGGGCTGGTTTCACGGCCTGCATGGCTGCACGCACATCCTTCAGCCCGGACCCGGTGTTCAACACCAGCACAGGGTCGTCTGGTTTGACAATTCCCTGCGCGATGGCCTTAACCAGTCCGGCATAAGCGGTGGCCCCGGCCGGCTCGGCAAAGATGCCCTGTGGGCCGAGGGCGGCAATCGCCTGCAGGATTTCGTCGTCGCTTACCAGGATGTACGTTCCACCAGTTTCGCGGGCGGCTCGCACGGCCCGCACCCCATCCCGCGGCAGATCCACCGAGATGCTGTCGGCAATGGTATTGGCGGAGATCGGGATGATCTTCTCTGTGCCGGCAAGGAAGGTATTCGCAATGGCCGCGGATCCTTCGGCTTGTACACCGATGATGCGTGGAATCCGTTCCATCCAGCCCAAGGCTTGCAAATCTTTAAAGCCCTTGTGGATGCCGGAGATGATATTCCCATCCCCTACTGAAACGAAAACGGTCAGCGGTGAGTGATGGTCGAGTGGATTACCCGGCTCGTGCCAGGTACGGTGTTCCTCATCCCACCATTCCCAAATCTCCAGGGCGGCGGTCTTCTTCCCTTCAGCGGTGAAGGGGTTGTAGCCCGTGTTGCGGCAGTACCAGCCGAATTCCTCGGCGGCCTGGATGGTCAGGTCAAAGGCATCGTCGTAGCTGCCATCCACCAGGATGACTTTCGCTCCAAAGACAAGTAATTGAGCCACTTTGGCAGGCGGGGCAGATTTGGGCGCAAAAATTACCGCCTTCTGTCCCACTGCTGCAGACATTCCAGCCAGGGCCGCCCCGGCATTGCCAGTAGAGGCGGTAACGATTGTCTCGGCGCCCAGCTCACGGGCGCGCGCCACAACCACTGCGCTGGCGCGATCTTTGAATGAGGCGGTCGGATTACGGCTCTCATCCTTTAGCCAGAGATGCTCCAGGCCCAGTTCCTTCGCCAGGCGCTCCAGACGGTAAACTGGCGTCCAGCCGGCGGAACGGAGCGGGGTTCCTTCGCCACCCGGGTCCGTCACAGGCAGGAGCGGCAGATAGCGCCAAAGCGAATCCTCGGCACGATACGTCAGGTCTTCCGGCTGGAATTTCTGCTGAATGGCTGCATAATCCAGTTCAACATCCAGGTTGCCCCCATCTTTGGGGCAGGTGTACGTTACCTGCCCGGGCAGATATTCAGCATTGCACAAGGAACATCGGTATCCAACAAATTTAGATTTTGCCATACCCCCATTATAACGTAATGGGCGGTTGATGGTCATCCGCCCATGCGTGGGTAATTCTCGTAGGGGCGGACCTGCGTGTCCGCCATTTCCTTAATCATCTGTCCATGCGTGGGTTATTCAGATTCGAATGGCACGCCCAGCGAGGCGGGTGGTAAGGCTCGTAAAGCCCGCAGGAGTTTTACAACAACCCGGCGCGTGCCCTCCGGCAGGGTTGCCAGCCAACGCTGCACCCATTCGGCGTTACTGATGTTGACCAGCAAAAGTGTCAGGATCATCAAAGGAAACGGGGCCACCTGTAGCACCTGGGTGGGGATATTGGGCAGGTAGGGTTGCAGAATCAGGCCGAGCCATTGCAAGAAGGAAAATAGATACACACCAAAGGCAGCCCGGAACGGGTCCCAGCCGCCAAAAATGGTAATCGAAAGCGCAATCCAGCCGTATCCATCCAGGCCGGAAAGCGATCCCGCCCAACCGGCCTTAACGCTCAATGAAAAAGCCGGGCCGGCCAGTCCGGCAATGGCTCCGCCAATGATGGTGTAAATATACCGCAGGCGGTTGATATTCGCGCCGCGCACATAGGCCGCCGCCGGGCGTTCCCCGATTCCGCGCAGCATCAAACCCGGACGGGTGCGGAATATCCAGAACCAGGCCAGGAATATGATGATAAAACTACCATAGGTCATCACGTCCTGGTTAAAAACCAATGTTCCCAGGATGGGGATTTGGCTCAGCACGGGAATGGGAACGGCGTTCAGTCGTGGGCCTCCCACACCGATATACGCATGCCCCAGGAAATAGGAAAGGTCCCGGCAGAGCAGGGTCAGCACGAAACCCACTGCCACCTGGGATTGCTTGAGCGTGATGCTGCTGAAGGCAACCACCAGCGCCACCAGCGCGCCGATCGCCGCCCCGGCCACAAAGCCCAGGAAAATGCTGCCTGTGCCGACGGCCGCGGCAAAACCGGCCATGGCCGAGAGCAAGATCGTTCCGTTCAAGGAAAGGTTGATAATGCCGGATCGTTCGGCGATCGTCTCGCCGATGACGGCAAACATGATCGGCGCCGCCCCATACAGAACCCCGGCCAGACCAAGAAGGATACTCGAAGAATTCATAATCGCTACCCTACCGTTTCCTGAACAGGTTCTGGCGGGCGCCCTCCACCAGCAGGACGAACAGAACCAGGGTTTCCTGCAGAACGCCCGAAAGGGAGGAGTCCAATTTCAGTATGATCGGCAGTTGAATGCCGCCAATATTCAAGGCCGCAAAGAACAAAGTCACCGGTGCGGCCCAGAGCGCCTGGTAATTGATCAACATTGCCACCAGCAGTCCCAGAAAACCATAACCACTTGAAATGGCCGGTGTGAGTCGGTGATAAACTGAAGTGACCTGGATCGCGCCTGCCAGGCCGGCAAAGGCGCCGCAGATGAGGAAAGCCATCATGCTGTATTGCCAGGTTGGGACCCCCATCAGGAAAGCCGCTTTCACATTCTTCCCAACCGCTTTCAACCGCAGTCCGAAATGAGTCCCGCGCAGTAGAAAGAAGACCAGGATAACCACCAGGATGCCCAATCCCAACGCCCAGGGGCTGAATGCATAATTTCCCATGGCTGGCAGCCATAACTTTTGTGGAAACATTAAAGTACCGCTGGTCGAAGCAATTCCCGGCCTTGCCCAGGGACCGATGATCAAATAAAGAGCAAAAGCCGTTGCCACAAAATTCAACCCCAGGCCGCCGAAAATTTCGTTAACCCCGCCGAATATCTTTAGAACGCCTGCCAGTGCCGCCCAGATGGCTCCGCCCACCAATCCAGCCAGGAAACCGATCACCAGGATCCACCCGGTGGGAAGGGAACTGTTTAGCATCAAGCGCAGGGCGCCGGTTGTAAAAATTGCCCCGGCCATGATCTGCCCCTCGATGCCGATATTCCATAGACCCGCCGCAAAGGTTAGTAGCACGCCGCACGTGGTCAACAACAAGGGTGCCCATGCTGATAACACATTGGTGATGTCGTCCATGGAACCGACCATGCCTTTAATGACGGATAGATAGGCTTGGAGAGGCGGTGCACCGGCCAGCAGCAAAACCGCCGTGGTAAAGAGCAATGCCAGGATGATCGCCCCGATTTGAAAACCGAAATTGAGCCAATTGAATTTCTTCATGAAGTCTTGCCCTCCTTGTTGGATTCCGGCCAACCCGTCCCGCCAATCAACTCCCCAAGTTTGTCAATTGTTAAAGTAGCAGCATCCATAGGAGGTGTCACTTTGCCACTGAAAAAAACCAACACCCGATCACTATACTGCAGGATTTCCTCCAGATCAGAAGAAACAAACAGGATGGAAGTGCCCTGTTGGCAGCGTTCCTTGAGCTTGCTCCAGATGTAGATGGTGGATTCAATATCTAGGCCGCGCGTCGGGTGTTCCAGCATTAACAAAGTCAACGGTACCCGCAGCAGAGCCAGCAATGCCCGCTGCTGGTTGCCGCCTGAAAGGCTCTCGACCGTGTTGGAAGGTGTGCCTTTAACATTGAATTCGGTGATGCGTTTCTGCGTCAACTGGCGTCCCTTCTCCCAATCGATGAAAAAACCGGACGACTCTTCTGCCAGAATGACATGCTCGGTGAGAGTCAAACCGGAAACCAAGCCCTCCTCCAGACGTGAAGCTGGCAGGAACGCCACGCCGTTCTCCTTATAAACATGATAATTTCGTCCGGTAAGGTCCCGGCCATTCAGCACAATCTGCCCGCCCACCGTCCGCACCATGCCGGCAACTGCCCGCAGGAACAGGTTTTGACCGCTGCCTTCCATGCCGGCCAGGCCGATCACTTCGCCGCGGCAAACCTCCAGGTTGGTACTGTTGATGTGTAGGCGGTAATCTTCAACAGCCATTTCATGCAGGGATAGGGCCACCTCACCCGCGCAACCGGGCGAGCGTGCCCCCAACGCGATCTCCTTGCCAAACATCATCTCGACCAGTTCATGCGTGTTATAAGGGGCTTGGGTTGCTCCAACCAGGTACCCCTGGCGCAGAACCACCACCCGGTCGCATAACCCCTCGACATCTTCCAATTTATGAGAGACAAACATGATGGTCATGCCTTGCTTGGCCAGTAAACGTAAAGCGTTGAATAGCTTGACTTTTTGCGGCGCACTGATGCCGGTGGTGGGTTCATCAAAGATCAAAACGCGTGCGCCCAACCAGATCAGGCGTAGGATTTCCAACTGTTGGCGTTCCCCGACCGTCAGAGAATCAACATAAGCCTCCGGATCAAGGGAAAAGCCGAACTGTTCGGCCAGCCGCTTAAAATCCTTCAGAGCTGGCCCCTGCTGAGGCAGAAGACCCCCGGCATGGCCCAGGGTGAAATTTTCGATGAGACGCAACGGAGGAAAATCGAGCGGATCCTGGTGGAGCATCCCCACGCCTTGCCGGATGGCATCCGCGGGCGAATGAATGGAGACCGGTTGGCCATCCAGCTGGATCTGGCCCTGGTCCGGTCGAATAAAACCGGATAATATCTTCATTAGGGTGCTTTTTCCAGCGCCGTTTTCGCCTAGGATGCCCTGGATCGTCCCGGAGGGGATTTTCATGCTGATGTCTACGTTGGCATGTACCGCGCCGAATGTCTTATAAATGTCCTTAAGTTCAACATTCATGGTTCATTCCTTAGGTTGAGCCATCCAGAAAGACTCTCCGCCCTCCAAAAGGATTGGGGGAAGGCTGGTGCCTTCCCCCAATATTTGAATAGGGTTACTGTGACTTGCCGCCCATGCCTTGGAGCAATTGCGGCAGGTACCAGATCTGCTGATCGGTGGCAGCCTGGCCGGCCGTCAAATAGACCGTACCATCCTGCAGGTTCAACGGGCCTGTCCACAGGTCCGTTCCACTCGCCAGAGCGGCAGTGATCTGATCGACGGCCGAGGAAGCAGCGGCACTCAGAGCGTCGCCCTTTTTGAAACCGGTCGAGGAAGTATCCAGATTATTGATATTCGTCCAATCCGGGGGCAACCACAGCCAGTCCTGTGCAAAGGTGCCAGCAATCGCCTTCTGGACTTGGGCCATGATTCCAGGGCCCCAGTTGAAATAGGGAACGCCCAGGCAGACATCCGGGGCAGTGCTGCAATTGTTCACGTAGTCATAGGAAACTGCCCAGACCGTCTTGCCGGCGTCGTGGAACTTCTTGGCCTCAGTCAAAGCCTCGGTCGTGTCAATGCCCGACATGACCACATCATGACCACTGTTGAAGAAGTCATCTGCAACCTTGCTTGGATCGAGTGTCGTTCCGGGCTCGTTATACCAGTAACCGATCCAGGTAACGTCGAATTTCAGATCGGCAGCATTTTTCTTCAAGACATTGGTCCAGCACCACTCGGCGCCCAGGTAGGCGGATGAAGATAGACGGCGGGTCTCAGGATTGATCAGGGGACCCAGGTAGCCAATCGCTCCGGTCTGGGTAGTCATGGCAGCCGCGCAGCCGGCAATCATCTTGGAGTATTCTGCACGCGGCATGATGTTGACCATGTTGGGGATGTTCAGATAAGCCTGCCCCTTAACCCAGGATTGGTCTCCCGAGAGCATGATGGTGGGGACAGTCGGATGGGCCTTGGCGAAGGTATTGGAGTCATCCTTGAAATCATCCGAGTTGAAGATGATCATGTTGGCGCCCTGGGCCAGCAATTGCTCTCCCAATTGAGCCGGGGTCACACCCTGATGGCTGAAACCGTTATCGACATAGATCAGCTTGGTGTTGGGAATTTTGGATACCGCGTACTGGCCACCTTCATACGTGGCCTGGCTCCAACCCGAATCATTATAGGGACCGACCAGTACCATACCGATGGTGAACGTCTGCCCGGATGGGAATGCAGTTCCTACGGGAGGAAAAGTCGATACCGGGGCGGCCGTAGCAGCAGCGGTTGCAGGCGCGGCAGTTGCAGGCGCGGCAGTTGCTGGAGCGGCGGTTGCCGGAGCAGCAGTTGCGGGAGCAGCGGTTGCGGGAGCCGTTGTGGGGGCAGGGGTTGCGCCACCACAGGCGGAAAGTGCAAACACGAAAGCCAGGCTTAGAAAGGCGAGGCGTACAATCATTTTACGCATAGTTTTTCTTCTCCATCAAACTAGAATGTGGGTAAGAGATAAATTTGTAGATACGGAATTTTCCTCTACGTTTCGAAAACTTGTTTCGTACCACCTCCTTTCGATAACAATCCAGCCAGAGATTGATGACCGGATCTAATTACAACCTTCTATCCTCGCGCCGCTGCTTTAAAGGTCCTTCCAGCGGCGAGGCTACTGGTTGGATCGCACAAGCGACCACCTAAGCTGCGAATAGATCAACGAATTTTGGCATCTGTCCTGGTTTTAGTTCGACATAGCCTCTATTCGAGAGATGGAGTTCTTCCAGAACAATCAAGCCAAGCAGGCTGAGGGTCATCTCGATCGAATCATAATCACAGCCAGCTTTCTTAAAGCTTTGCTCGATTAGTCGTAACATCTGGGCGGTCTTTTCGACCGACTCAAGCGCCATCAATCCTCCTAAAGGCATGGGAAGGATCGAGTCGACCTTGCCGTCAACGACCAGAACAATTCCACCACCGACCTTGATCAGTTCATTGGCAGCGGTCGTCATGGCTTGATCATCGGTCCCAACAACCAATAAATTATGGCAATCGTGGGATATCGTCGATGCATAGGCCACATTGGGTTTAAAGTTCAATCCGGTTACGAATCCAAGCCCTTTCGTGCCGGTCAGGCCTTGCTTGGGTTCATGCCGGTAAAAAACTGCCACTTTCGCCAGGTCCCGTGTCGGATCGGCCGGCAATGAGCCTTGGATGGGGTTGATGGTGTGGATTTCTTCAACAGTATGAACTTTCCCGGGAAAGAGCCGCATGACCCGCACCTTCTCGGGCTTTTCCGCCGGTATAAGGAAATCCTTCTCCGTGGTGGGGTTTAAATGTACTGAATGCAAGGCCCATTCTGGATAAGCATGTTTCGAAAACTCCACACACATCCTGCCATTTTCTGCAACCAGAACACCATCCGCAAATACCTGATCGATGGTCACCTTCACTAAATCTCGAACGATCAGGATGTCGGCTGCCCGGCCCGGCGAGATCGTTCCGATCCAGCGTGACTTTTCCAACAATTGAGCAGCATTGATCGTGACCATCTGTATGGCCAGCATGGGGGATACCCCCTGGGCAATCGCGTCCCGCACCACGCGGTCAAGGTGACCATGCTCTGCAATGGTGGCCGGGGTTACATCATCTGTGACCATGGTAAAGAAACGCGTGTCCAGGCCCGGATTTTCAGTGATGGCCTTTATCGTCTGGGGCATATCCAGCCAGGCCGTTCCATAGCGTTGTTGAGCATAGCAACCCAACTCGGCACGGCGCATGACCGATTCAGCAGTAGTCCCTTCGTGACAGGCTGTAATTCC
>JBEKEB010000026.1:0-28163 GCA_050014055.1 Anaerolineales bacterium
AAAAAAAACGAATACGATCTGTGAAGGTTTTTTTTACAGATGGGTACAAGGGAACAGGCGTTAATGGTTTGGCCGGGCGGCGAGGCGTGTTTGGTCGGCATGGTCGCTTCTGATACTTACAAATTTAGAACATATTTTCTATTTTGTCAAGGGTTAAATAGGATAAGGTAGAATTAAAAATACCAAAATTATCCAATCCAATCGACCTGACCGTACCAGTGCAACTTTTTTTGTGCGCGTGCATCATAAGTTATAATAAGGTCTCATTCCTTTGTTTTGGAGAAAGCATGGCTGAAGAGTGGATTGAGATCACTGCTGCTTGGAAAAATGAAATGGCCTTCGTTGGTCAAGACTCAACCGGGGCAACTCTCCAGATGGGTACGCTGGATGGCAAGCCCGGGTTCAGCCCCATGCATTTATTGCTGATCGCACTGGCGGGCTGTACCGGTGAGGATATCGTTTCAATCCTGCGAAAAAAGCGACTCGCATTGAGCGATATGCAAGTGCGTGTGCGCGGCAAACGCGCCAGCGATTACCCGAAGATCTGGACGGATATCCACCTGACCTACCTGGTCTGGGGTAAAGACATTCAACCAAAGGACGTTGAACAGGCCATCCAGCTTTCGGAAGACAAGTATTGTTCGGTTGGACTTATGCTTGGCAAGGATGCCAGGATCTCATCAGAATATCACCTTCTAAAACCCGGCGAAAGCGCCGAATAAAGGAGCGAGGAATGAACGAGCCAATTCACGTTACAGATGCCGCCTTCGAAAAATCCGTTTTACAGAATCCGTTGCCGGTCATCGTGGATTTTTGGGCGCCCTGGTGCGGGCCATGCAAAATGGTCAGCCCGATACTGGACAAGATTGCCCAGGAAATGCCGGGAAAAGTGGTCGTTGCCAAAGTCAATACCGATGAAAACCCCGAATGGGCCACCAAATATGGCGTGCAGGGCATCCCAACCATGTTGTTCGTCTTTGGTGGGAAGATCGTCCACCGCCAGGTGGGCGCTCTGCCTGAACGAATGTTGCGGGATGTGGTCACCCAATTCATCGAAGTGACCGCGCCAAAAGCCATTTAGGGTTGGCAACAGCCCTCTTGATGAATAGTGGGCGCCGGCAGGCGTATTATGACTGCCTGCACCCACTATTTTCTATAGTTACTTTCCTTTCGAATCTCATATTAATCATATCAATCTTCCCTGAAAATATTCGGCTATAATCAGGGCATGAATCTTATCATTATTCCCCTGGTGGTTGGTTGGCTGGCAGGCTGGCTGGTCAATTACTTGGCAGATGTATTACCGGTTACACGCAGTTTCAGCCGCCCGGCCTGCCCCCATTGCCAGACACCCTACCGCTGG
This sequence comes from Anaerolineales bacterium, assembly GCA_050014055.1. Classification (GTDB taxonomy): domain Bacteria; phylum Chloroflexota; class Anaerolineae; order Anaerolineales; family Villigracilaceae; genus UBA877. The sequence continues at coordinate 1,364 of JBEKEB010000026.1, forward strand.
GGCGGTTACCTGTTTTTCCACAATTGCACTACCTGCGGTACGCCCCGCAAGGTACGCCCGTTCGTTATTCAGGCCGTACTGACCATTACCCCGGTTCTGCTTTGGTTCTTTCCACACCCCCACTTCCCATTTGTACTGGCCTACATTCTTTTCATTTACTTATGTCTGGTCTTTGTGATCGACCTGGAGCACCGCTTGATCCTGCACCCGGTCAGTCTATTCGGTGCTTTGCTGGCGCTGGGGATTGGTTCTTATTTGCACGGCATATTAACCACCCTGATCGGTGGAGCAGTCGGTTTTGGCGTTATGCTGGTTTTTTATTTCATGGGGGAATTATATGTGCGCTACATGTCCAAGAAACGCGGCATATCCACCGATGAAGTGGCCCTGGGGTTTGGAGATGTGAATCTCTCCGGTATCCTGGGTCTGCTGCTCGGCTGGCCGCTTATTTCGATCGGTCTTCTTTTTGCCGTGTTGGCAGGTGGATTGATCAGTTTGCTTATCATCCTGGGGATGTTGATTGCGAAAAAATATAAGACCTTTACAGCCATCCCTTATGCCCCTTTTTTGATCCTTAGTGCATTATATCTGCTCTATATTTTATAGAAATCTCGGCAGCAGGTATTAATATTTGGTTTCAGTGCGATGAGCCGTCCTTAGGATACGTTCGATCAGCATCGCGTGGCATCCCAAAAGGGTTACTCTAAGCGTAAGTAATCCCCTCACCTCGCCAGCAACCAAGCAGCATAATTTGGAATATAGTCTACTTTCACCCGAATTAATCCTCTCATTACCTATAATGACATTCGGAATTAGGGGATTTTTTATCCCTTCTTGTCTGAAGGTTTTTCCTCTTCCGACAGTTTGAGTGGACCCGTACCCAACCGGTAGCCAAATCCCCGTACCGTTCGCACCCAGACCGGCTCAGCCGGGTCGACCTCCAGTTTTTTACGCAGCATCAGTATATAGCGCCGTACGAGCGCTGGATCGCTGCGCTCACCCCCCCAGACCTCCCGGATCAAATCAGCCTCCGAAACTACCCGTCCCTTCCCACGCACCAGCACTTCGAGCAGACGGAACTCCGTGGGCGTAAGCACCAGGTTGCGACCGCCCAGCGTGGCCTGGTATTTCTCCATGTTTAGGACAATCTCCCCGTGAGCGATATACCCATTCTCCTTTCGCTCCTTCTGGACCCGCCCGAGCACTGCCTGGATGCGCGCCACCAGCTCTACAAAGCTGTATGGCTTGGTGACATAATCGTCCACGCCCAATTGGAACCCGCGTAGTTTATCGGCCTCGGCTGCTTTGGCAGTTAGCATGATCACCGGTACATCGCTCAGTTCGCGCAGGCGGGCACACACTTCCCATCCGTCCATGCCGGGCATCATCACATCCAGCAGGACCAGGTCGGGGCGTTCATTGTATGCCAGCCGCAGGCCGGCCGGTCCATTGGAGGCTTCCAACAACTCAAAATTACTCTCCCGCAAAAACCGGCCCAACAGATTGGAAAGCGTCGGGTCGTCATCCACCAGCAATATTCTTGTTTTCATTGTGCCACCCTCAAAAGAAAATAGAAGCGCGCCCCGCCTTCCGGAGGTGCTTCGAAGACGAGATCGCTTTGCATGGCGCGCAGCATGCGCCTGGAAAGGTACAACCCCAACCCATATCCATAAACGGATTGCGAATCGCTTGCCTCCAGACGCTGGAAACGCTGGAAAAGCAGCCGGCGCTTCCCCGGCGGAATGCCCGGGCCCCGGTCGGTTACTTGCAGGCGCACCCGGTTTTTTATCCGGATGGCTTCCACCACCACCGGGCTTTCCGGGGCATACTTCAAAGCATTATCGAGCAGGTGGTTGAAGATGCTTTCCAAAACAACCCGATCTGCCAGCACAGCCGGGCAATCCTCCGGCAGGCGTACCTCAATTTGCCGGGCCGCGGGATTGACACCGAACTTGTTACAGACTGTTTTGAGGACCGCTTCGAGCGACACCGGCGCCAGGCTTAATTGGATCTGGCCGGCTTCGGTTGCCGAAAGTTTAAGAATATTTTCGACAAAACGAATTAACCGCTCAACCTCTTCTTTCATAAGCATAAGAGTGGAATGGTCGGCAATGGATCGTCTTTTTGGTAACAACAGCAATTCCAATCCTCCATACAGGCTGGTCAGTGGCGTGCGCAACTCATGCGAGACCATCGAGACGAAATCGCTCTTCAATTGGTCCAGCTCCTGCAATCGCGTGTTCTGCTCTTCCATCTGCTGGTATGCCTGCCTCAAGGTATGGGTGCGTTCTTCCACCTTCTGTTCCAGTTGCGCATTGAGCTCTTCCAATTGACGGTGTAACTCGTGCAGATCCGTGTATCCCTTCTGCAGGGCAGCCTGCTGGCGTTTCTGGTCGCTTAGGTCGTGCAACGCCCCGGCCATCATAACCGGGCGGCCTTCGGAGAAGATCGGGCTCAGCGAGAGCAGGCAGGCGGTCTGGCGCGGGGCCAGCATGACCTCCGCTGAACAGGCTTCCCGGGCAGCCCGCTCCAGCAGGTCTGATGGGAGAGTCTGACCGTCGAGAATTGCTGATAAAGGCGTTCCAGTGATCTCGTGCGCAGCCTGCTTGCCAAGCGCACGCACCAGCGCCGGGTTTCCCAGCCGGATCATTCCGCTTGTGTCACAAATAAAAACCGGCTCCGCCATGCTGCTGAATAATTGCCAGTATTGCTGCAATTCGATCTCGCCGGCACGCACGCCCATTCGCACCACCAACGCCAGGGTCAGTAACAGGCTGGCACCGGCTCCCAGCCAGGATAGTTGCCCGCTCAATCGCCATTCGGCCAGCACCAACCAGGCCAAAGCCAGCACGAAAGCAAAAGGTAGGATGTTCTGCAGGCGCGTACCCAGGTCGGAAGAGGGTCGCTCCGGCAGATCTTGTTGAACTGGACCTCCGGCAGTGAAGACCGCCCCCCATCCAAATATGAGTCCGCCAGCCATCCAGCCGATACTCTCCAGCCCGCCGGCCTGGAATCCATTCACCGGAGCAAGTAAGCTATAGATGTAATCGGATACCATGAACATGAACAAACCGCAGCCCCAAAGAAAAAGAGTCCGCCTGGCCTGCCGGTTGGCCAGCAGCATGTTAAAAAGGATCGCCAGCAGGATCAAATCCGCGATCGGATAGACCAGTGGAGCGATATCCGCTGGCGACAAAGCCGAAGCCGGCCTGCCCAGCATCAGACCCACCAGTGTGGCCACCACACCCGCTGAAATGGTCACATCCAGCAGGAAACGGAAGCGCGAAGGCGCGTAGCGATTCTCGAACGGGTAAAGGATTAGGGCCAGAAAAAACAGTGGATACGCCAGGAAATTAAGCACATCGGCCGGCGAAAAGACCGGCACAGCCACTCCGCCTGCCCCTTCGTAAATGCTGCGAACCAGGTTCCCGCACGACCAGCAGGCCAATCCAAAGCCCAGAAAGCGCCAGGCTGGGCGGGATGGCGCTGGAAATTGCGCCAGGAACTGGAATACCAGCAGGACCGCCGCGACGCCCGGGACCAGCACCGCCAGGCTGCCGATGAACAGCCGGCTGGGGCTTTGCGGAGACCTGAAGAAAGCCCAGACGATATAAGCACAGAGGAATAATGACGACTCGAGCAGTAACCCCTTCCAGCGGATCTGCCAGGGCAGCAACTTGTGCAAGAGTTTTTGCAGGGAGGCCTCCATCAGGGGAGATTATAACAACGTTCCCGGGCGCATGGGTGGGGAAAAAGAAACCCCCAAATTCCAAAGTGCATGGAATTTGGGGGTTTCCAGGCGGGGGAAAGGGTTCCACCGCCTTTCTAGGTCAAAATAGCCTCAATCACCATCTCTTGTTGGATCCACCACTGGAAGCCATTGCAACTTCGACAAAATGTGGGGATTGGCGTATACGTATCCGTGGGTGTGGGCGTTTTCGTCGGTGTGGGTGATAACGGCGTTGCCGTATACGTCTTGGTGGGTGTTATCGTCGCTGTAGGCGTATTTGTAGGCGTAGACGTAGGTGTATTGGTAGGAGTATTCGTCTTCGTGGGCGTATTCGTCTTCGTGGGCGTTGGAGTGATGGGCGTATTGGTAAATGTGAACGTGAACGTGTACGTTTTCGTCGGCGTGAGCGTAATCGTAGATGTGTACGTTTTCGAAGGCGTGAGCGTAATCGTAGCCGTGTTCGTATTCGTTTTCGTAGGGGTAGGCGTGTATGTTTTCGTCGGCGTATTCGTCGGGACCGTGTTGGTAGCCGTATATGTCTTCGAAGGTGTATAAGTTTTCGAAGGCGTGTACGTCTTGGTTGGCGTATTCGTTGGTACCGTGTTGGTGGCCGTATACGTCTTCGTAGGTGTACTAGACAGAGTGGGAGTGTTGGTTCTTGTTGGTGTCAGCGTCTGCGTAGCGGTGGCCGCAAAGACATATAAGGGCGAACAGCCATCGCTTAAGTAGACCGACAATCCAAAGGTTGAGCTGGATACAGGAATGGGGTTACCATTGAGGGAAAACGTGAATACGATCGAGTTGCTGCCCACCAGGATATCGTTATTGCTGCCATTGCCGCTGGGAGTCCACGTGGTGGGTGAAACTGAGGTTGTGCTAAAGGTGCTGGTATATGCGGTTCCGCCACCAATGGATACACTACTGACAGCCTGACCCACTGGGCTGTTGGTCAGGTCATATTGGGTCCAGTCCAGGATGAGCTCTGTAATATACGTGGTACCCTGGCTGCTGAGCTCGTTGATCGGGATGGTGAGTACCGGTTTGCTGCCGCTGTACGACACGCTAAAACTGCCCAGTGTGAACTGCGAACAATTCGGCGTAGCCGTAGGCTAGGGGGTGAAGGTGGGCGAGGCTGTGAAGGTCGCGGTGGGTGTATCGGTTGGCGAATCGGTTGGGGTATTCGTAGGAGTAAGAGTAGGGGTATACGTTTCGGTGTTGGTAGGTGTGTTGGTAGGCGAGGGTGTAATGGTCGGGCTGGGAGTAATGGTCGGGGTATCGGTATTGCCTTCCACGCCGGCATTATACGCATTCATCCTGGATGTACGAAAAGACTCAACCACACCCTGGTCGCTCGAAACCAGGTGGGTCATGATCCAGCTGGTGTCGGAGGAACTGAAGAGAGTGAGCAATTGCAGGAAAGGCGTGATGAAGGGATGGTTGAAATCCACCATCACAACCACGGTATCACTGGGTCCGCCAGCGTCTTCGACAGAAGCACCAGTAGCTCTGTCCTGGCACTCGCTATAGGTGGTCGTACCGGTTGATCCAGGCAGGGTGGAGTATTCCGTCTGAAGTGGATTGTTCGGATCTGCGCGGCTTGAACAAATCGTCACCTTTAAATAGCCCGGCTGGGACTGGCTGGCACTGCTGTCAAGCAACAGGCCGGCCAGGTAGTGGTTGGCTTCATCGTGAATGGAGGGGATCCGGGCGGCGTCTTCCATTCGGCTGGTATCCGCCTGGGCAGCCACCGTATCAGACAGGACCGATTGGCAGGCCTGGGCCAGGGGGACGCAATAGGCGGGGTTATACTGGCCGGTGACGGCGTAGCGGACCGCCTGTCGGGAAATATTCTGGATCAACAGCCAGGCCGAGAACAACAGCGAGAAATCAATGATGGCAAACAGGATCATCAACAGGATCGGGGCCGCCAGGGCGAATTCGACCACGCCCTGGGAACGGCCCGCGCCCTGCCAGAAGCGTTTTTCCTTGCCTGAAAGGCGAGATCCGGATGTGTCCATAGCCTTGCTCCTATTGCGAAATGCGCGTGGCGATATTGCTGCCGATCAACGTGAAGATCTTATCCAAGTCGGATGGTTGCGCCGCGTAAAAAGCCGATCCCCGGCCAGCCGCGGCGGCATAGTTGAGGAAGATCCGACCAAGGCCTTCATTTTTTGAAAGCGGATAATCAGTTAAATCAGTATTATTTGGATCCACATAACCCGGTTGTGCGTAATTATCCACCTCCGGGCCCAGCCCGATGGTATAAAGCAATGCGTTCTGGCCCTTCGGGTAGGGCAGGCCGACAAAATCGGCCATATCGTAGGCATAATCGGAAGCGTCATATTCAAGCGCAAAGGGGCCGTTGACGGGGGCCTTAAGACGGTCAGCCGGATTCGGATCACCGTGATTGCAGCGCGGCAGCAGGCTCCAGGTATCCTGGGGGCAGAAATAGATCGTGGCGTCGTCGTTATGGCCGGCATTGGGAACCCCATCCGTCAGCAGGATCACCACCCATAAGACATCCTGGCGTTTGTCGCTGGCCAATTGATTCCCGGCCAGCTCCAGGCCCCCACCGATATTGGTGGTGGTGTAGTGGGAAGAATCCGGAGGATTAATAAAATGAGGGTTTACACTTGGGCAGGAATCCTGGTTCCGGCCAATCAGACCCTGATAATTCGAGCCGCTGCCTAATATCGGGGTTGTAGTGCAAATGTCACTGCCCGGACCGGCGCATTGATCATTAGAGAAATCATAACAGCGATAATCGTCCGTTGCGTTCGAACTGGCACCTTGATAGGCGTCTACGCCCTGGAAAACAGTCAAATTCCTGAGCGTGGAGGCAACGGTACTCGGGTCATTGCCGGCAAGCAGGGGCAGGACAACAGTCGGTTCCTTGTCGAAGGTCACCACCGAGGCGAGGTCGTAGGATGGAACCAGGATTTTCGTAAAGGCAGCCGCGGCATTGATGACCTGGTCGAAAGGCTGGCAGGAGCCAATATCCCCACTGTCGACGCCTGTGCCAGGTATGCCATTGCAATAGAATGGATCGCTCATCGGGTCACCGGGGGCATATGGGTGTAAATAGTCCGGACCATAGGTCATCGATTCCGAGCGGTCGATCACCAGCACCACGTCCACCGAAGCGGCCTCCGAAATGGCCGTGGCGGAGACGGGCACGCTGTTAATCCCTATCACCGTCAGAAAAGCCAATGGAATATCGACCGTGGCCGTCACCTCCACCAGCTTGCGGGGGTTCGGGGTCGTACAAAGCGTAGTTGTAAGATCCGGCGGGCTGTTGTAACAGTCATAAACATGCGTGACCGGATTGGTGAAGCCATTCAGCACCATGAACTCATTGGCGGAGTTCGTCAGGATATTAAGCAGGTTTGCTTGGGTAGTGGAAGCATTTTCACGGTATTGCAAGGCCGCCGAGAGGGCTGCCGAATCCACCGCCCGGCGCAGCCGCGCATTCCCGATGAACATGAGGCCGACATCGATCGACAAACCGATGATGGCGATAATTCCGACCGCCGCAGCGGCCACCAGCACAAGCACCTGGCCGCGTTCCATGCGGGAGAATTTCGTTTTGACATTGCGGACGATTTTTGCCATTTTTTTGTTCCTAAGGCACTACCTGGGTCGGCTCGGCCGAAGAAATCGGCATGACCGTGTAGACATACAGCGGGACCGGGTCGGGCAGGAGGGAATAGGTGACACCCATGAAGCCATTATTGGAGAGCAATTTTAAGAGCTGGGGATAATTATAGTAAATCTCCACCAGCATCACCCCGGTGTTCGGCGCGGAAGCATTCAGGCGGGACTGAATATCGGCGGAGGAGAATTGCGAAACGCGTGCATTCGCAGCGCACGAATTCCAACTGCTGTCACTTAATTGACTCGGAATGGGTATGTGTTGGCTATTGAAAAAGGCCACGAAGCCGGCATAATCCTTGCACAGGCTCCAGCCCTGCGGATCCGCCAATGGAAAACGAACCGGAAGATTTCCTGTGGTGACGCTGAAGACGGAAATGACTATGTCATCCGGACTGGTGGGACTTAGGGCCGGGTTCAGTCCCACCGGGACCATCGTGGAGCCCGCTTTGGCCGCGGTATAGTAGTAGAAAGGCAGGTCATCTTTTATCGTGCCATCCGGATTCGTTTCGAACGTGCCATCCGGATTCGGAATAAAAGGTTCCGTTAGAGAAGCGCTGGCATACCGGGCGGCCTCGCGCGCTCCGTCCAGCACGTGCAGGTACTGGTTGAGCATGAAACCGAACTCCACCACCCCGGCGAGCAATACCGCCAGGATCATCACGACCAGCATGAGCTCGACAAAGCTCTGCCCGCGCGGCTGGCAGCGCATCCGGCAAAGTATGCGCTTGAATAAGCTGGTGTTTCGGCGTAAAGGTCTCATCATGGACATTTGGCAGGCTATTAACAGTTTTATAGGATTAATCCAATATTAATAATAGCAGGTTCCCAGGGCCAAGTCAACGCAATCAGCGCATTTGTAGAGCTGCTTGGACGCGGATTTCACATAAAATGGACAATCTGGCCATCCAGGATCATCCCTCCTGTCCTGCGCATCAATCGAGAAAGGTTTATTGGATGCCAGTTTCCATCAGCTCATGATTTAGGGAAGGTATCGGCATCTAATATCGTCCCGATAGTTCGTTAAACCTTCCGTTGAACTTTCACGAACATTTAGTACATTGTTCCTGCGAGATTTAACTTTTCCCAAACTCCCTCGAGCCCTGAATTTTTCACACTGGAATGTTTCATCGTTCATCGTTTTCACATTTCGCTCGCGCGCTTCACGATTATTTCCTTGAAGGCGCGAGCCTGGATCGCTCCAACACCCTTGCGTCTATTTTTTTAGCCTTGCATGATGGATTTGCCCTGCGTGATCCGTCCCTTATGGACGGAGTTGATTTACTTTGAGGTATAATCCCAGCCAAACCCTATTGCCAAGCAGGCGAAAGGGATTAATTTTTTCCGGGAAAGCCAGCGCATGGGCTTTATTTGGATGGTCAAATAGTTAAAATATCATGTGGTACAGCCAGACGATGATTAGACTTTTGACTATATGACTAAATAACTAAAGCTGACGAGGATGAGGGTTCTCTGTCACGCGGCGGAGTTAATTCCGGCAAAATTCGCCGGGAGAAAATCGAAAGATCAGCGGATGCCCTCCGGGGATGCCACAATCCCCGCAGCCTTTCCCTCCAGGTTTAATCCAGCCATAACGCTCACCGGGTGACCGGAGAGACAAACCGGCCGGAAGTGGTAACATTCATGTCATTGCGAGCCCCGTAGGGGGCAATCGCGGATTATACCCGCATCACGAATAATCTCCATATATTCTGGAGGATGCTTTATCGTATGGAACCCACCACGCAATGACACAAACTTTGGAGGCATCCCATGTGTGGAATCGTAGGTTATATTGGCCCACGCGAAGCAGCGCCAATTCTGTTGAATGGCCTTAAACGTCTGGAATATCGCGGTTATGACTCGGCCGGACTGGCCGTCATGACAGAAGGCCACATCGAAGTGCGACGTGAGGCCGGGAAATTGAATAAGCTGTTTGAACTGGTGCAGGCATCCCCGCTTAGCGGTTCTACCGGTATCGGTCATACCCGATGGGCAACCCATGGCGTCCCGACCGCTCGCAACGCCCATCCCCATCTAAGCGCCAATGGGCGTGTGGTGGTGGTGCATAACGGCATTGTCGAGAATTTTCTGGAACTGCGTAATGAACTGACCGCCGAGGGCGTGAACTTCCAATCAGATACGGATACAGAGGTGATTGTCCAGCTGGTCGAAAAACACCAGGCCACCGGTCTGGGTCTCGTTGAAGCCGCCCGCCGCACCTTTCAACAGATCCAGGGCGCCCACGGCATCGTCCTCATGTCAACCGACGAGCCGGATAAGATTGTTTGCGCCCGCATCGGCAACGCAGGGGGGGTTGTGATCGGTTTCGGCCAGGATGAAAATTTCATCGCTTCGGATATTCCGGCCATCATGGAATATACCCAGCGCGTCATTTTCCTTGAGAGTCACCAGATTGCCGTTGTGACCCGCGAAAAAGTGCACGTGGAAACCCTGGCAGGCCAGCCTCTCCAGCCCAGGGTACATACCATCAGTTTCGATGCCGCCGCGGCCGAGAAAGGCGAATACCAGCACTTCATGCAGAAGGAGATCCATGAGCAGGTGCGCTCGCTGACAGATACACTGGCCGGGCGGGTGAATTTCCACGATGGGCGTATCTGCCTGTCGGAACTAAATCTTACGCCCGAAATCGCCCGCAGCATCCAGAAAGTGGTCATCACCGCCTGTGGCACGGCTGCCTACGCTGGGATGGTTGGAAAAATCCTGATCGAAAAGATCGTCCGCCTGCCCTGCGAGGTGCAGATCAGTTCCGAGTTCCGTTACAGCGACCCCATTGTGGATGAGCATACCGTGGTGCTGGCCATCAGTCAATCCGGCGAAACCGCTGATACACTGGCCGCCATGGAGGAAGGCCGTCGCAAGGGCGCCAAGATCTGGAGCATCGTTAACGCCTTAGGCTCCCAGGCTATGCGGGCTTCTGACGGCAGCATCTCAATGCAGACCGGTCCCGAGATCGGGGTGGCCTCCACCAAGGCCTTTACCGCACCGCTGGTGGACCTGTACATGCTGGCCGTGTTGTTGGCTGATCTTCGCGGCGTTCTCAAAGAGGACGCCCGCCGGGACCTGGTGGCAGACCTGCGCCTGGTACCCCAGCTGGCTGGACGGGTTCTTAATACTGAACCGGAAATCAAGAAGGTCGCGCACGCCCTCAAGAATGTGCATGATTGTTTATACCTGGGACGAGGCATCAACATGCCCATCGCCTATGAAGGCGCCCTCAAGCTCAAGGAAATCTCCTATATCCACGCTGAAGGCTACCCGGCCGGCGAGATGAAACACGGCCCAATCGCCCTGATTGACAAGCATATGCCGGTCGTCTGCATCGTGCCTCAAGACCCATGGCACGAAAAGATGATCAGCCAGATTCAGCAGGCTAAGGCGCGCGGCGGCACGGTCATTGCAGTTGCCACCGAGGGGGACGACCTGGTAGCCTCCATGGCTGACCATGTCCTGTGGGTGCCGGATTGTCCCTGGATGCTCTCCCCCGTGGTTACGGTTATTCCTCTGCAGATCCTGGCCTACCAGATCGCTACCTCGCGCGGCTTGGATGTGGACCAGCCCCGCAACCTGGCGAAAAGCGTTACCGTGGAATGATCAACTAGTTGGATAGACAATTGGTCAACTAGTCGACTTGTGCTTTCTTGCCCTCCTGGTTTTTTATGAAAATCCGAATCGGAGTCCGAAGTTTCCACATCTTCCCTTAAAGGGAACTTCTGATTCTCCAACGTCAGGATACATTTTGTTCGGAGGATAAGGTTTTCCGAGGGAATTCCTTTTCAGGCAGGTACCGCCAGGCACATCGCTTGGAGAAAGTTTTTTTCAAGGATTGCTATTATTTTCACAGACACATCCTATCCGGTAAATTCTTATGTCGTTTTGGTCATAAACGGTTTTAAGGGTCATATATGGCTCTGAAGCCTGGGCCTGAAGGATATCATGTGTGATGATATACCGTATATGATATGTATCCCAAAGTTTGCCATAATCCTGGTCTGTGATTGTTTTCGTTAATGCAACTTCTTTGACAGACACGCTGGAAGGGAGACGCGAAACGTAACCAAATGCAATCGGTTTGCCATGAATTGTCTGGTAATACAACGGCAATGTCAGGTCGTTTGTTACCAGGTCGACTACACCACCATCGTTTGGGAGACCCGCAAGTGCAGTAATATAATCTGGTACTTCGATTTTGGTGGCAGGTAGGGGTCTTGGAAGGGTTTCAAATACAAGTACACCTAATAATATGATGATAAATATCTTCTTGTGCGAAAATTGTTTGAAGAGTTCACCGAAACCAATCGCGCAAAGAAGGGAAGCGCCGAAGATCACCATGATCATCATTCTGACCGGCAGCCCCGAGAGTTTCATGAACGGTAACACATTAATCAAAAGTGTATACGGCATGGCCTTATCCCAGATGATTTTTCCATCAACCTGGAAAGCTGGTCCCAAAGCCATCAACAGGAAAAAGCCAAATGTAATAAACCATAAGTAGACTTGTTGTTCAATCCTGCGTTCCAATTTCTTTCTTTTTATCCAAACATATCCGAGGATGAAATAAACTGAAATTCCGAGATAGACACTGCTCTCACCAATATTTCCCGGTAGTTTGGACCAATAGAATTGTGTCCATTGATTGAACATCCAATGTCCCCCGGGGATAAAAAGCGCCAGGATGTCCAGGGAAAAATTGACTGGATTGTGATTACCAAGTAAAGGATCGCGGTAATTACCTAAGAACAAGGCACCCACCATAGGCCCTATCAGCAGTAAGCTTGCGATTGTAAAAGTTGCCAGAGCACCACAATGTTTTTTTCTCACGACGAACCATGCACTCTTGTTAATGGCCGCATACCAGATAATGATGAAGATCGCTGTCAGAACACAATACAAAAAATAATAATAATCACACAGCACCACCAACCATAGGGAAACCGCTGCCACCAGAGCGGTGAATAGTTTGGGGTTGTCAAGCAGGGAGAGCCAGCACAGTATGAATAATGGCATCCATTCCAGTGATACAAGTTGTAAATGTCCTTCAGCATGCATGAAGTGATAACTGGAAAAGGTGAAGATAAAACCGGCGATAAGGCTTCCCCAAAATGATTTGGTCAGGTAATACGCCAACCAATACATGGTCACTCCACCCATCACAAAGGAGAATATAACGATCGTGTTATAGGTCGCCGTAAGCGACAGGAACCTGTGCAGAAAGACCGTTAAATACCCATTGAATGGATTAAGGGTTTGGGCGAATAAAGTCGTACCAAACGGCCAATGCAGCAAATTTGTGAACCAAATTGTGGGATACATATCCGGCCGACGGATTGCCAGATCAACCCACCAAAGGTTCCAAATATTCTGTAAACCGTCATTCTTATCTGCAAAATAATGCGTGAAAAAATCAGAAATTTCCGGGTAAGTTAGAAGGCAAAAGGAAAGAAAATAGAAAAGTGTCGGCAATAAGCCATGCTTTATTGCTTTCCTCCACCCGGTTTGTTTGTGGCCTATTTTCTCCACCATAATTCCAGCCTTGTTTTCCATAAAAAATGCTCCTCCTAGTTCTACCAAATTCTCAGGAAGTTTGATTCTCAGAGCTATGAAAATCGGACTGATGCCCTTGATAACGAAAAGATTATAGCATGAGAAATATGGCCGATTTTCTTGATGGAATATCTGCCTGTGTGTTTCTGTACTATAAGTTATTTGTTCGCAACACCCTTGGGACAAAACTCTTTACCATTTCCCTCTATCTAATAGGACTTTCTTTGCACCTCTTTAGAAAAACCAGAATGGATTAGAATAAGCGTAATTCCTACGCGCTTTTCAAGGAGATAAAATATATGTCAGAAGAGAAAACCGCAATAAAAAGGGAAATACGCCGCCGCAGAGCCCGCGAGAAGAGAAATCAATACATTATTATAGGCGTTGTCGTCCTGGTTGTGGTCGCAGTAATCTGGGTATTAATCGCCTCCCAACCGTCTGCAACAGGCACCGCCAGCGTGGTTCCCACGGCTGCTGCCGGCAATTCCACGAATGCCGCACCAACCTCAGTTGCCGGAAATTGTACTGTCACCAATATGCAATTTACATCTTCGCCGCCAATGCAGATTGATGTCAAAAAACAATACTTTGCCACGGTTAAAATGGTTAAAGGCGGCCAGTTTGTCATCCAGCTCTATCCCGATAAAGCCCCTATCACAGTGAATAGTTTTGTATTTCTGGCAAACAAGGGATTCTTCAATTGTGTTACTTTTCACCGAGTACTTGATGGTTTCATGGCCCAGGGCGGCGACCCAACCGGAACAGGGAATGGCGGACCAGGATATGAATTCCCAAATGAAAAGAATGATTTGCTTTTCGATAAGGCTGGAGTAGTTGCCATGGCTAATGCCGGACCGAATACCAACGGCAGCCAGTTCTTCATCATGTTTGGTCCTTTTGGTCTTTCGGAGAATGACTATACCATTTTTGGACAGGTTATCAGCGGTATGGATGTTGTCAACGGCTTAACCCGCCGTGACCCAACCCAGAACCCTACTTTCTCCGGCGACGCGATACAAAGCATAACCATTTCCGAGAAATAACGGGGCGTTTTGGGAATTCCCATGTTGGAATGGAAGATGTGGGAGTGTTGGACGGGTCGAGCAGCACCGCCATGCATCCCGAAGGGATACCCGAAAGATGCTAAGCCCGCCCAACCCCCCCTTCTTTCTGTCGACCCGGCGATCCCAAAAGAGACGAATTAATTACTGGTTAGAAGCTTTATATTGAAGCTATTTCTATAAAGATGGGAGAAAAAATGAAACGTTTCTTAATTGCCATTGCCTTTCTCTCTATCCTGATGTTTGCCTGTAATCTCACAACGGCAACCCCGGTCCAGATAACACCTGCATTAACTTTGCCGGCTCAATCGACCCCGATGATGCCGACATTCTCTTTGCCGGCTCAACCGACACCGATACCACCCACGGTCACTTTGCCGGCTCAACCGACGCCTATAAAACCTACGGTCACTTTGCTGCCTCAGCCTCAAACGAATGTCACCTGCAACAATCTATCCTTCTATCTTAACAAACTGGTGGCTTTCAACTACACCTGCGCCACAGTACCCCAGCAGCTTGTCGGAATAGGTGCTCACCCCCAGTATACCCAGGTAACCCTGACAACTTATCAGACCGGCAGTTCCGTGTCTCCACAAATCGACGTTTTCTCTGTCCAAAGCTATAACGCGGATTTTCCACCCAATGGGATTAGCGATTTCCAGTCCACCTTGCAAGCGCTGATTGATGGAGGGACGCCGGGTAATACCTTGCCTTTCCTGAATCCGCATGAATCCGCACAGATCTTCTACGCCCAATATAAGGTTCTCCATGTTCCCAGCGGCAATGGCATCCGTTATCTTACCCAATTTGCCCAGAATTATGCTGTGATCACCAACAATGCTATGTTCTATACGTATCAGGGATTGACAAGCGACGGCAAGTACGTAATTACAGCTCTCCTGCCGGTCTCCAATCCCATCCTTCCGAATAGCGGGGATACCTATCCCGGCGGTGAGACCTGGCAGCAGTTCAGCGATAACTTTAATACCTATATTGCTAATACAAAGAGCCATTTGGATGCCCAGCCTTCCGCCATTTTTTCCCCCAGCCTGGCCTTACTGGACGATCTGGTAAATAGCATCCAAATCCAACCATAGGATAACACTGGCATTATTACGAAAAATGGTTTTAAGGCTTGTAAAAACCGTGTGATAACCGTGATCAGTGTCGCGTTCAGAGAATGTCAACGGTTCCTGACAACCCGAAATATACAAAATGGATAGCCATTTGCACTCCGCTGTAACCGGGCCACTTGTTCAACCGACGAACCGCTGCGCTGCTCCAGCAGATGCGCATCCATCCGGCAAAGCTCGGGGTATGCCGTGATAATGGCTGCGTAGGGGCAATGTCCCAGGATAATCCGCGCTCCATCGATGCCAGCCTCCCAACGGGGTTGATAGTGCAATTCATTTAGCCGGTCAACAGCCAAGGTTAATCGGCGAGGAAGCGGAGTGTCACGATCAGGTATATCGTTGCCTCCCAGACGCAGCGCCATGGAATTCAGCCAGGCCTCCTGTACAGTTTCAGGGGCTTGCCGTAATAAACTTTCGAACATTGCTCCTGCCAGTCCATCCAAACCGTCGCCCAATACCCGCCGAGACAGTCCATAAACATTTACTGGTCTACCGCGTCCTTCCTGCCGCTGGCAGACTAACTCAATCAAATCGTTCGATTCCAGCACGGCCAGGTGATGGCGCACATTCGCTCCGGTCATTGCCAGGATGCTGCTCAGCTCATTAACGGTAGCGGTCTGTTGCTTCCGAAGGTAATCCAGGATGCGTAAACGGGTTGGTGGGCACATGAAAATATTATACTATTTATGCAAATATATGTTTGCATAATTAAATTGACAGGTACCATTCCGGCGGCTATAATCCAGCCTTGTCTGATAATCAAGAAGTATTGCACTATTATCTGGAGAATTTGCATGGACTCAAGAGAATTGAATGCACTAGGTTATGAGATTCCCCCCGAAATAAAAGGCCAGATAGCAATAACGAGCTTAGACCGCATCTATAACTGGGGCCGAAGCGCCTCAGTCTGGCCAATGATGTTCGGTTTGGCATGCTGTGCCATCGAGATGATCTGTGCCGCTGCTAGCCGCTACGACCTGGCCAGGTTCGGCATGGAAATAATGCGCCCCTCTCCGCGTCAGAGTGACTTGATGATCGTCTCAGGCACGGTAACCAAAAAGATGATTCCGACCATAGTCCGCCTGTATAACCAGATGCCCGAGCCGAAGTATGTTCTTGCAATGGGTGCCTGTGCCTCCGGTGGCGGGCCTTTCAAGGAAGGCTACAATGTTGTCTCCGGGGTGGACAAGTTTATACCGGTCGATGTTTATGTACCCGGTTGCCCGCCTACCCCCCAAGCCCTTCTTAATGGGCTGATGAAAGTACAGGAGAAGATTAGAGGAGAATCCATTAAGCATTCCCGCTGGTATCAAAAAGGCCCGGATATGGCCGAAATCCCCATCCCCATGCTTGGACCGGATCTGATCGACCCGCGCAAAGTTGACCTGATCAAAAACAGCGAGAAAGCCTAGGAGATAAATATGGCTGCCCCCCTATCAAGTCAAACACAAGAACTTTCATCACGGTTTTCAAACCGGATAAACGTTGATACCCGTCCGGGTTATTCCGGTTGGTTGCTTGATAAATCCCATCTGCTCGAATTTGCGATTGCCCTGAGGGATGAGTTCGGATACGATTACCTCTCATCAATCACCGGCGTGGACTATCTGCCCGAAGGGAAGATGGAAATAGTCTACCAGGTGTACCGGACCACTGGCGGACCGGGACTAATGTTCAAAGTCCAGGTTCCGCGCACGGACCCGGTGGAAGTCCCCTCACTGGTGTCTACTTACCCCGGTGCAGAACTTCAGGAACGAGAAGCCTGGGATCTGCTCGGCATTAAATTCACAGGTCATCCAGACCTTCGCCGCATTTTTATGTGGGAAGGTTTCGCCGGTTTCCCCTTGCGGAAAGACTGGCACGAGCCATATTACGAAGAAGATGCCAAACCTTTTAAGAACCGCTGGCCGGCTGGCAAGATTGTCATGGCTGAAAATAGCAATTTGTTCGATGACAATATTGCTTATCCACAGGGTTTCAATCCCGAAAGTCAATCTTTTGATCCTGAGAAAGCCCTATATGACGCCTTACAGACCTACCAAAAAAACGAGATTGGTCTGGAAACCGACCACATCATTGTAAACATCGGGCCACAACACCCCTCCACGCATGGAGTATTCCGGGTGGCAGTGATACTGGACGGGGAGACGATCGTCAACCTTAAGCCGGTGATGGGCTACCTGCACCGGAACCACGAAAAGATTGGCGAACGGAATACCTATATCATGAACATGCCCTACACCGACCGGTTGGATTATCTTGCCTCGATGAGTAATAATTTTGGCTATGCGCTGGCGGTCGAAAAACTGATGGGTATAAAACCGCCGGAGCGCGCCGA
The DNA here is from genome assembly GCA_050014055.1 of Anaerolineales bacterium. Taxonomy (GTDB): domain Bacteria; phylum Chloroflexota; class Anaerolineae; order Anaerolineales; family Villigracilaceae; genus UBA877. The sequence goes on from JBEKEB010000026.1 coordinate 18,842, forward strand.
TTACATCCGGGTAATGATGGCTGAGATGACCCGCATTTCCAACCACCTTTTCTTGATCGGTTCTCTGCTCAACGACTTGGGTGCCTACTTTACTCCCATGCTCTATGCCCTGGAAGAACGTGAATTGATCCTGGATATCTTTGAAGCTGTGGCCGGTAGCCGCATGATGTGCAACTTCTTCCGCTTTGGCGGCATTGCACGCGACCTTCCGGAGGGTACCCTCCAAAAAATAAAGGAAATTTTTTTCGAGCGTCTTCCACGTAAGATTGATGAAATCGATCGTTTCCTTAGCGAAAACGAAATCATCCGCTCTCGCGGCGTTGGCCAGGGGGTACTGACTCCAGAAAATGCCATACGCTTTTCGGCTACCGGCCCTCTATTGCGTGCATCGGGTATCCCTTATGATATTCGCCGGGCCGAGCCTTACAGTATATACAACCGCTTCGAGTTTGATGTCTGCACCCGTAAAAACGGCGATATTTACGACCGTCTCATGGTGCGTTTCGATGAAATCCGTCAGAGCATCCGTATCATCCAGCAGGCCGCCAAGCAGATCCCGGAAGGCCCGGTTATGTCAGTCAAACCCATGTATCAGGTGCGCGTGCCGCCCGGGGAAGCTTATGGACGGGTAGAAGGTCCTAAGGGGGAACTCGGCTTCTACGTCGTTTCAGACGGTAAACCCAACCCATGGCGCTATCACGTGCGCGCCCCCTCCTTCATCAACCTGACCGCCTTCGGGCCTATGTGCATCGGTCAAAAGATTGCGGATGTGGTGGGCGTTCTCGGCTCGATCGATATTGTCCTTGGCGAAGTGGACCGCTAATACTTTACAGGTACAAGGAGATACATATGAGTGATATGTACGGTAAAGGTATCTTGAAAGGACTGGGCGTCAGCCTCAAACGATTTGCCGAAACCTACCTGGATGATCTGAGCTGGATCGGCAAACGCTACCACACTGAAGGTGGGATTGCTCATCGCTCTGGCAAGGATGCACGCGGAATTTTCACTGTCCAATACCCGGAAGAAAAAATCCCGGTTCCCGAGGAGTTCCGGTTCGTGCCTTTCTTGGTTTATAACGAAGGGTCGAATGGCGAAAAAAATCTTCTCTGTACATCCTGTGGCATCTGCGCCAAAGTCTGCCCTCCGCAGTGTATCTGGATCGTCCGCTCCACTGACCCGATCACTGGGCGACCCATCCCGGACCCGGCTGAATTCTATATAGATGCCGATATTTGTATGAACTGTGGCCTGTGCGCCGAATATTGTCCGTTTGACGCCATAAAAATGGATCACGATTATGAACTGGCTTCCTTTGAGCGCCATATTTATAATAAATTCAGGCTATCCAAACCAACCAAATATTATGAGAGCATCCGTCCAGATAATGCCGGGCGCGAGAATGCTGCCCGTTCTGCCAAGCAAGCTGCCCGCACCGGGGTTATTAAGGTAGAATAGTTTTCCTCATGTATAATCCCGAGACGGACCTGCTTTTTCCTCCGCGCAGCTTACCGGCTTTACGCAACCTGCGCAGCAGCGAGTGGCAACATCTGGTCACCAATGTGCTCGAGGCCGGGCCCGATGGCATCGAACAAATGGCTTTCGTCTTGATGATGGCGCGAATGAATAATTGCGCGACCTGTAATTCAGACTCTTTTCGTGCTATGGCTGGCTGCGCCACATGCGCCGCACAATCCCTAAAGAGGTTCCACGAGACCGACGATGCACTGATTTCGCTTTACCAGGCAGCCCGGGGAGAGGTGGAGCAGTATCTACAAAAGAAGAACTACCCTTTATCAAGGTGATCTATCGGATCGCCTCCAGACAATTAACAGGTAAACATGCCAAAAAACATCTCTTCTGAATCTATCCTGGCCGCATTGGGCAAGATACAAGAACCCGAATTGCACCGCGACTTGGTCACTCTCAACATGATCCGTGATATTGAAATCAAGGATGAAACCGTCAACTTCTCCATTGTGTTGACTACTCCCGCTTGCCCGCTCAGAGGCAGCATCGAAAAACAAGCTCGTGAGGCAGTCCTGGCCCTCCCGGGCGTCAAATCGGTCAACATCAAGATGGATTCCAGCGTTCCAAATGATGGGCGCAACCGTGGACTGCTCAACCTTCCCATCCGCAACGCAATCGCAATTGCATCCGGAAAAGGTGGCGTGGGCAAAAGTACAGTATCGGCCAACCTGGCAGTTGCCCTGGCACAGAGCGGCGCACGCGTTGGTCTGCTGGACGCCGATATTTATGGCCCAAATATTCCTACCATGATGGGCATCCATGACATCCCTGGAACCCAGGACAATAAACTCATCCCGGCGGAAAGCTATTGTGTAAAACTGATGTCAATGGGCTTCCTGGTCAAACCCGGGCAACCCCTCATTTGGCGCGGCCCTATGCTCAATTCAGCCATCCGACAATTCCTGGCTGATGTGGAGTGGGGCGAACTTGATTATCTTATCATTGACCTGCCCCCTGGCACTGGGGATGCCTCCCTCTCGCTGGCACAGATGCTCCCACTCTCCGGCGTGGTGATCGTAACCCTGCCTCAGGCCGTCTCGCTGGAAGATGCCAGCCGCGGCTTGAACATGTTCCAGACCCTGGAAGTGCCCATCTTGGGAGTCATTGAAAATATGCGCGGTGATTTCTTCGGTTCCGGCGGAGGTGAGGACCTGGCCCGCATGGCCAAAGTGCCATTCCTTGGGGCAATACCGATGGAACAGTCCGTCAGGATTGGCGGTGATACTGGCGAACCGGTTGTAGTATCCAGGCCCGATTCGGATGCTGCCAAGGCGTTTCAAGCCATTTCAGGCCAGGTGGCTGCTCGCATTAGCATTGAGGCGCTCAACCAGAAGAACGCACCTGAAATCAGTATCGGATAAAAGGATTAAGAACCATTTCCATTGAAAGGAATTGGTTCTTTCTGAAGTCTGCTATAATCATGTCCATGCAACCTCTCGTCGTTGGTATCCGTTTTGCGGATATCGGTAAATCCTATCACTTCAATGCATCCTCGCTTCCACAAATCAAAGTCGGTGATCGGGTCATCGTCGAAACCTCGCGCGGCAAGCAAATGGGCCAGGTGGTGCAGATTGTAAAAAATGCTACACCACCTTCCGAGGGCTGGAAGCCGATCGAACGAATTGCCACCCCGCGTGATCTCGTCCTGCGTCGTACCTGGGCACAGAAGGAAGTCGAAGCGATGATTTCCTGCCGGGAACGTGCTGCACAATTGAAACTGCGCGGTGTCAAGGTTGTTGCAGCTGAATACTCATTTGACGGGACACGCTTGACCTTCATGTTCAGCACAGAGACCGAAGACAAAGCTGATCTCAAATCCCTGCGACATGATATGCAAAAACAGTACCTGCCATCGCAGGTCGAGATGCGCCAGATTGGTCCGCGTGATGTTGCGAAAATGATGGGGGGCATGGGCGCCTGCGGGTTGGAGGCACGCTGCTGCTCCAAATTCCTGACCGAGTTCAGTCCCATCTCCATCAAAATGGCCAAAGAGCAGGGCATTTCCCTCACGCCGCAGGAAATTACCGGTATGTGCGGACGGCTGCGCTGCTGTCTGGTCTACGAATATGAGCAATACGCGGCTGCCCGTAAAGAGCTGCCCAAACGCAACAAACGGGTTGTCACACCCATGGGTGAAGGAAAAGTGGTTGATGTATCGCCTCTCCTCATGACGATCCGCGTTGAATTGCTTGGCACTGGCGTTCGCGAATTCCAGCGTGAAGAAATCGAGCCCTGGGATGAACTGGAAGCCCTGCGACGTAAATCCGAGCAGCCCTGCGATAATTGTCCTAATCCAAATAGAGAGAAAGCATGACCGAAGACATTGCGTTAGCTCCCGACTCTTGGGAGAAACCGCAAAGAATCCTGGTCATTCTGGCTCATCCAGATGACCCGGAATTTTTTTGCGGTGCCACTTTGGCCCGCTGGGCCCGGTCAGGCCACGAAATCCATTACCTCCTGCTTACGTGCGGCGATAAAGGTTTCGATGATCCCGCAGCGACCTCCGATCATATTTGTGGGGTGCGTCAAGCCGAACAGAAAGCTGCAGCCGCCATTATCGGTGTGAAAACTGTCCGCTTTCTGGACCAGGAGGACGGGTATCTGGTTCCAAGTATTGAACTGCGCCGTGAAGTGGTCCGCGCCATCCGGCAGATCAAGCCGGATATACTGGTTACTTGTGACCCAACCCATCTCTTCGCGGGTGATTATTACATCAACCATCCCGATCACCGTTACGCCGGGCAGGTGGTCCTGGACGCGGTATTCCCTGCAGCTAATAATCCGTTTTTTTTTCCGGAACTCATTAAAAACGAGGGCTTGCAACCTCACAAGCTGCGCGAAGTGTGGATCTCGCTGACCGGTAACCCGACCGTAACTCTGGATGTCACAGATACGTGGGAGATCAAACTCCGGGCGTTGAAAGAGCACAAGTCCCAAATTGGCGATCCAAAAGAATTTGAGCAGCGCATGTGGGCCCGCAAGTCGGAAAAAAGCACGGAAGAAAACGAGTATTACGAAGAAAAATTTCGCGTAATAAAATTCCGGTAATCAGGCAGATCTCATTCCAATTTTCGGGAGAGAATTGTATGGCTGACTTTATTTCCGAGGCTGAATCCTTGTTTGAATACACCCGAGCCTTGCGCCGGGATTTTCATGCCCACCCTGAACTCGGCTTTCACGAAGTCCGCACATCCGGGATCGTCGCCCAGGAACTCAATAAGCTCGGATTGGAATTCAATACCGGTATCGCCGGGACAGGCGTCGTTGCCTTGCTCGAAGGAGCAAAACCCGGTCCGGTCATCCTGGTTCGTGCCGACATGGATGCCCTGCCAATAATAGAAGAAACCGGTGCAGAGTACGCATCCCAGAATCCCGGTATCATGCATGCCTGCGGGCATGATGGGCACACTGCCATCCTGCTGACGGTGGCCAAAATGCTCCAGGCCCACCGCGACGAATTGGCGGGGACAGTGAAATTCATGTTCCAACCAGCTGAGGAAGGCTTGGGAGGCGCTGAAAAAATGATAGACGCTGGTATTCTTGAAAACCCAAAAGTGGAAAAGGTGCTTGGCCTGCATCTTTGGAATGAGCAACCAGTCGGTTGGTTCGGCATCTCCAATGGCCCGATGATGGCCGGGGCGGAAATATTTTCGATCAAAGTCGATGGAAAAGGTGGGCACGCCGCTGCTCCGCATCAAAGCAATGATCCGATACTTGCCGCTGCACAAATCATTAGCGCCCTTCAGGGGATAGTTGCCCGAAATGTGGCGCCCCTGCAAACTGCTGTTGTAAGTGTCTGCACCATTCATGGCGGCGAGACCTTCAATGTCATACCACCGGCAGTTAAAATGACTGGTACAATCCGCACTTTTGCGCCGGAGGTCCGCACACGGGTATTGCAACGCTTCGAAGATACCGTCCACGGTGTTGCGGAAGCAATGGGGTGTCGGGCAACCATAGACATGGAACGCCTCTGCCCTGCAACGGTTAACCAGCCGGAAACCGCCCTCCGCATTCAGGCTATCGCTGGTCAGCTTTTCCCGGATGCAGACATAGAATCTTCTAATTGCATTACCATGGGCTCGGAAGACTTTGCCTTCTTGTTGGAAAAAGTGCCCGGTTGTTTCTTCTTTGTTGGTTCAGCGAACCCGGAAAAAGGACTGGATGCCGGTCACCATCACCCAAAATTCGACTTTGACGAGGTTGCTTTACCCCGAGCCGCAGCCCTGATGGCAGCCGCGGTTATTAATTTATTGTCAGGCAAATAGAATTCATTGGATTTTGTTTTACCATTTTATATTATTCTTGTTTCCCCTCTTGACCCTCGTGCAGGTTTGAATTATTATATTTTCGCCTCTTTTTGTCAAATTCGGCATCATAATATAGGAGCAATTGTTATGGTTGTCAAAAAAATCACAAATGATTTCTCTATTACTATTGCTACGGTTAATGGTTCCGGCTCACAGACGGCCAATGTCACGTTACTGCGAGCACTATTCAAAATGGGGATTCCAGTTTCTGGCAAGAATCTATTCCCTTCCAATATCCAGGGATTACCTACCTGGTATACCATTCGCCTGAGTAAAGACGGATATATCGCCAGACGTGACGAGCAGGAAATCGTGGTTGCCATGAACCCGGCCTCTTTTGCCAAGGACCTGGCATCGGTATCTCCTGGTGGGGTTTTCTTCTATTCCGATGATATTAAATTTACCATCAACCGCAACGATATTATTGCCTACTCTATGCCCGCCAAACAATTGGCGCGTACATCGGACGTTTCGCCCAACCTTCGCGATTACATTGCCAATATGGTTTACGTTGGCGTGTTAGTCCAGATGCTTGGCATCAGCATGGAAGCCATCCAGCAGGCCCTCAACTTTCACTTTAAAGGCAAGGAAGGACCGATCAACTCTAACCTGGGTGTAATCCGCGCCGGTGCAGAATGGGCGGCCCAGAACCTCAAGAAGAACGATCCATATTACGTGAAGCAACATGATCGCACTGATGGCATGATCATGGCAGATGGCAATACCGCCGGGGCATTGGGCGCAATCTATGGCGGCGTCCAGTTCGCTGCCTGGTATCCGATCACACCCGCCACCAGTCTGGCCGAGTCACTGAATGTTTACCTGCCTCAATTACGCAAAACGCCGGAAGGTAAGCAAACCTACGCTGTGCTGCAGGCGGAAGACGAAATTGCTGCCATTGGCATGGCCGTTGGTGCGGGCTGGGCCGGGTTGAGGTCGATGACGTCTACATCCGGCCCCGGGATCAGTCTGATGTCCGAATACACCGGCCTGGCACTTTTTACAGAAGTACCGGTAGTTGTTTGGGATGTACAGCGCATTGGACCATCCACCGGTCTTCCCACCCGCACAGCCCAAGGTGATCTGACCGCAATTTATTACCTCGGCCACGGCGATAAGCAGCACGTTATATTGCTACCGGGTTCGGTAAATGAATGTTTCGAGTTCGGCTGGAAAGCTTTCGACCTGGCAGAACGCCTTCAATCTCCTGTCTTTGTGCTTAGTGACCTTGACCTGGGTATGAATCAATGGATGACCAAACCTTTCGTATATCCTGATGTTTCAATGGACCGCGGCAAGGTGCTCTGGGAAAAAGACCTTGAACAACTGAATGGCATTTGGGCACGTTATAAGGATGTGGACGGCGATGGTATCCCCTTTCGAACGGTCACCGGGAATAAACATCATGCATCAGCTTACTTCACGCGTGGTTCCGGTCATGATGAAAACGCCCATCTATCCGAAGATGCTCAGATTTGGGAAGCCAATATGGCACGTCTGAAACGCAAATATGCTACCGCCCGCACGCTGGTGCCAAAACCTTTCATTGAAAAGACACCCGGGGCGAAGGTTGGCCTGATCACATACGGCTCCAGCGAAGCAGCCGTGCGTGAAGCGCGCACCTTACTAAAACAGGCCGGAGGTACGAAAACTGATCTCCTGCGCATTCGAGCCCTGCCGTTCACTCAGGAAGTCTTTGATTTCGTCAAAAAGCACGAACGCATCTATATTATCGAAGCCAATCGCGACGGCCAGATGCGTCAAATTCTTTCCGCAACCATGCCTGACCAGGCGCCCAGGCTCCGTTCGGCTGCTCATAGCGACGGCCTGCCAGTGACCGCCAGATGGGTCAAGGAAACCATCCTTGCCCAGGAGGAAAAAGAATGACCACACCCATTTCCGTAGGCCAGATCAATAAAGCCGGCCTGACCAAAAACGAATACCGCGGCCAGCCATCCACACTTTGTCCCGGCTGCGGACACAACTCAATTGCCAACCAGATCATCGCAGCCTGTTATGAATTGGATATAGTCCCTGAAAACGTGGTGAAGTTCAGCGGGATAGGTTGCTCATCGAAAAGCCCCACCTATTTCTTGAATCGTTCTTTTGGCTTCAATGGCCTGCATGGGCGCATGGCTTCGCTGGCCACCGGGGCCATTTTTGCCAACACTTCCGTCAAAGCCATTGGCATTTCCGGCGATGGGGATACTGCTTCCATCGGAATGGGCGGTTTCAAACATACCGTTCGCCGCAACGTACCAATGGTTTACATCGTTGAGAACAACGGCGTTTACGGCCTGACCAAGGGCCAGTTCTCGGCCACAGCTGAGGTTGGCCTGAACTTGAAGCACCAGGGTACCAATCCTTACATGCCGGTCGATATTTGCATGGAAGCTCTAGCCTCCAATGCCACCTTCGTGGCACGCTCTTTTGCAGGGGATTCAAAACAGGTTAAGGAACTCATCAAGGCTGCCATGAGCCATCATGGCATCGCCATATTGGACATCATTAGCCCTTGTGTTACTTTCAACAATGAGGACAACGCCTTCCATTCCTATACCTGGAGTAAAGATCACGAAGCTCCTCTGCATGAGATTTCTTATGTACCCAAACTCTCAGAGATCATTCTTCAGGAGGAGTTCGAGGAAGGTACAGTGCGTGAAGTAATCATGCACGATGGCTCCTCCGTCATACTAAAAAAATTGGAACACGATTACGACCCTACCAGCCGTTGGCGCGCCTTGCAGATGCTTGAAGAGGCCCAGCGCAACGATTGGCTTGTAACCGGGCTGATCTATATAGAAACAGGACGTCCAGCTCTGACGGATATGTACAACCTGGTGGACACTCCGCTTAATCGTCTTTCCGAAGCGGACATGCGGCCGGCCCGCCAGTCACTCGATAAAATCAATGCGCTGATGTTTTAGGGTAGACTGATAAAGATTAAGAGTCTGATATATTTATTGAAGAATACTCGTAAAGGTTCAACAGGTTGGCGGGCAACTTGTTGGGCCTTTGTATTCTAATTTCAAAGACAGGATAGACTTAAGGTCATGGAACTTACTTCCGGCCTAACAATCCAGGAAAATGAGTTGATCTTTTCCTTCGTCCGTTCGTCCGGGCCGGGTGGGCAGAACGTTAACAAAGTGGCAACGTCCGCCCAATTGCGATTTGATGTTCGCAACTCCCCCTCCCTTACTGCAGAAATGAAAGAACGTCTGGCACGCCTAGCCGGTAACCGTATGACAAATGATGGTACGCTGGTCATCGAGGCAAAACGGTACCGCACCCAGGAGCACAACCGGGCGGATGCATTGTTGCGGCTCGAAGTTTTACTTGAAAAAGCTGCCATTCAACCCAAAATCAGGCATGCCACGCGACCCAGCTTGAGGGCGCGGCTTATGAGAGTGGCGACCAAGAAAAAGCGGGGAGCTGTCAAAAAACTTAGACGGCCTTCAAACGAAGAATGAAATAACCCTCTA
>JBEKEB010000027.1:0-28121 GCA_050014055.1 Anaerolineales bacterium
AGGGCATTTTGAAGGAATTGATCCTCCAGAAATAAGGGGACAAAAGTGCGATTTGAGGTGTTTTTGGGCGTATTTTTCGAAAATAATGAGGAGCTGGGGAGAGGAGAGGAAGAAAAAAAGATTTCACCACGATCCAGCGGAAGTGAACCGCGGGACAAGTTCCCGCGGAAGACCGTTACGGTACTAGCTCTCGCGGAAGTACACCGCGGGACAGGCGGTCGCGAAGAAACACGAAGGAATTGATAAGGATGGATAATGTTTTTTTCACCCACTAAAGACCCTAAAGGTTTTCCTTTAACCATCGCCATTTCTGGGAAGACGGCCTGGCACGACAAGACGATTGATAGCAAAGAAAACCTTTAGGGTCTCCGGGGACAAAAACAACCAGACTTAACAGTTCTTAAAGGCTCTCTGGTAATGCCGACCGGCTTGACTTTTCAACCAGGTTGGCCAACAAATCCTCTGGAGAAATCTGTCAGGTTTTGAATACCGGATATTTTATTGGACGTGGAGGATAATAGTCGTAGAACCTGGCGTTATAGACCATCAGCCCCAATGGGAAGCTAATTCCGTGGGCATCCAGGTTACGCTTGTCCTGAGCCTGTCGAAGGGCTGACCGGTATAACCGAAATCGGTTTGAGTGATCGTTCCCACATCTGGGTGGACCCCACCAAAAGGATAGTAACGCTGCTGAACAAGCGAGCTTGGGGCACCGGCGGAGTTAATTGTGGCGACCACCGAACCCAGTTGGTCCGTCAGGAAATATTGCAGGCCGGAACCATCATCCATAGCAATTGACATGCCTGCAATAGAATAATACTTGATCACCTTATCAGTTGTGCCATCGGTATCGACTTCGTACGAGCCCCCCGCAAAGTAGTAGGTTGTCAAGGTGCTGCTGCCTGCAGTATACACCTGCTCCACCCGGTTGCCGTCGCCGTCATGAGGGAATTACCAGGGATTGATCGCCGGACCGGCTGTGCTTGAAGCCACCCTCACCCCGATTCAGGCCCTTTTACCAGGACGATTTTCCCCTCTCCCGATGGGAGAGGGAAGGGTGAGGGACTTCCAAGTACGCAGGCCTCCATTTTGGTACGAAATAACTCAGCCCTTGAATTTACCGGGTGAGATTGTCGAAATTACACCCTTGTCAAACTAGAACGTTAGTTCTATAATAGATGTCATTCGGAATGGTGTTTCTATTACCATTGCCAGCGAAGGTTCCCGCCTCCTTGACACTCACAGGCGCCCTTTTGGAAAACCTTCTAGTTGATCCCCTTTGGTTTTGTACATGCAAGGAAAAAATCCTTTCTGCGCTCTTCCCCATCCCATATTCGTTCCGCGGAAAAATTTCAAAAAGTGACTTTAATTCCACGCAATTACATTATTACTTTCTCTCTGGTCTCTTCCCCTACCGTTTTTCGTTTTACGTTTTATTCATTATTCATCTTTCCTACCCCTACTATTCGTTTCCCCTTTCGTTCCTCAGGAACGATTATCTTTCCCCTGCCATGTTATAATTTTCCGGAATGCAAGGAGACGCAAATCTATGAGGAGATGCAGGTATGAGCGCAATCATTGCCATTGACATTGGCGGGACACAGTTAAGAGTCGCCGCCTACCCCCTAAACAGCACCGTCCCCATTAAAGTCCAGCGCGCTCCCTCCCTTGCAATGGAAGATGGCGTATTCGAGCGGCTCACTGCGCTGATCGACTCGGTCTGGCCGGATGAGCCGGTCGATATCATTTGCGCGGCTGTACCCGGACCGCTTAATCCCTTTACCGGCATCATCATCGAAACTCCCAACATCCCCTCCTGGACAAACTTTCCTCTGGCCGATTTGCTTTCGAAGAAATACAACGTCCCGGCCTATATCGGGAATGACGGCAACCTGGCGGTCTTGGGGGAATGGCTTTACGGCGCCGGCATAGGCCATCACGACATCGTTTATCTCACCATCAGCACCGGCATTGGTGGCGGTGTGGTCTGCGGCGATAAGTTGATCGAAGGCTTCCGCGGCATGGCCACCGAGCTTGGGCATATCACAGTTCTACCCGATGGCCCGGTTTGTTCATGCGGCGTAAAGGGCCACCTGGAGGCGGTCGCTTCCGGCACGGCGATTGCAAAATACGTTTCCGAACAGATCGCTGCCGGCCGGAAATCCAGCCTTGCTTCCGGAGTTTTATCCGCCCGGCAGGTTTCCGAGGCCGCCGCGCAAGGCGACGGGTTGGCCAGGGAAGCCTTCGTCCGCGCCGGAGAATTCATCGGCCAGGCCACCGCAGATTTCCTGCACTTGTTTAACCCTTCCATTGTCATTTTTGGCGGTGGTGTTTCTTTTAGCGGCGCACTGCTACTTGACCCGGTCAAGGATTCCTTGCGCCGGCATATCATGGAAGAATCTTATCTGGACGGGCTGGTGATCACTACCGCCAAATTGGGCGACGATGCCGGGCTGCTGGGTTCGCTGGCGCAGGCACATATTAAACTCTCCCAATAAGCCTCTTCCATCCCCAACCGAAAGGAGTTAATGAAATGGAACCACTGAAATTACCAGGGCCAAAGGCCAGGGCGTTGATCAAGCGCGATTCGGCTGTCATCTCGCCGTCTTATGCGCGTGGGGTGCCGTTCGTCATGGATCACGGACTTGGAACCGAGGTTTGGGATGTGGACGGCAACCGTTTTCTCGATTTCGCCGCAGGGATTGCGGTCGCTTCCACCGGCCACAGCCACCCGAAAGTCGTCAAAGCCATTCAGGACCAGGCCGAAAAATTCCTGCATATCTCCTCGGATTATTATCACGAACCTATGATTGCATTGGGGGAAAAACTGAATTCCATTGCACCATTTCACGAAGCGGCTGTCTCCTTCATGTGCAACTCTGGCACCGAATCCGTGGAAACAGCCATCAAGCTGGCCCGCTACCATACCGGAAAGACCAACTTTGTCGGCTTCACCGGCGCGTTCCATGGGCGCACGATGGGCGCGGTTACTTTTACAGCCAGCAAGCCGACTTATCACCGCGGCTTCTATCCGCTCATGAACGGTGTCGTGCATGCACCTTTCCCCAATCCCTACCGGCCAGTGCTGGAACGCCAGCCCGGCGAAGATTATGGCGAGACGGTTGTTCGCTACATAGAATCCGAGATCCTCGGCCACATCCTTCCTCCCGACGAGGTGGCCGGCATCCTGGTGGAGACCATTCAAGGAGAAGGAGGATACATAGTCCCCCCTGCGGGCTTTTATCCCGCCTTGCGGAAACTTTGCGATAAGTACAAAATCCTGCTGATTGCCGACGAGGTGCAATGCGGCATGGGCCGCACCGGTAAATGGTGGGCCATCGAGCACTTCGCGGTGGAACCGGATATCATCACCATTGCGAAAGGCATCGCTTCCGGGATGCCGATGGGAGCCTGCCTTGCCCGAAAATCCGTGATGGATTGGCCGCGCGGCTCGCACGGTAACACCTTTGGCGGCAACCCGCTTTGCTGCGCGGCTGCCCTGGCTACGATAGACCTGATCGAAAATGAATATTTGGAAAATGCGGGCGTCGTCGGAGAATATGCGCAGAATTCATTACACGGGATCATGGAACGCCATTCATCCATCGGCGACGTGCGCGGCATTGGATTGATGATCGGCGTGGAATTCGTCAAGGATCGCAAGACAAAGGAACCGGCTGAAACTCTTTGCAACCGCCTGGTCGAATTGGCTTTCGAGCGCGGCCTGATCCTGCTATCCTGCGGAAAGAGCGTTATCCGTTTCGCTCCGCCATTGAGTATTTCAAAAGCAGAAATTGACGAAGGCCTCAAAATCTTCGGGGAAGCTCTGTCCTTGGCAGAAAAAGAAACCGAGTAAGGTGTAAGTAAAAATAAATTTACCTCAACCTTTATTGGATTGGGGTAAACTTATTTTATATCTAGAACACTACCGTTTCATAAACCTTTTTCAAGGACTCCTGCCCGACCAAAGTGATAAAATCATTAAGACCTAGATCATTCATCTGAAACCTGACATTCTTCCATGCTTCCCGATTTCCGCGTCCGCCAACGCGACTACCTGCTCGAAATTGCCCGTGCCCTCACCCAGGAACTTGACCTGGATAAACTTTTGACGCGCATCCTGCGCATCTCCATAGAAATGCTGGCGGGCCAGGCCGGGATCATTGCGCTTAAAGAAACCAGCGGCTGGCGGGTGGTGGCGGCGCACGGCATACCGGCGGCTTTCCTGAGCTATCTCGAACCGCTGCTGGCCGAGGAAAAGGCCGCCGAACTCAATCTTATAGAACTCAACCGGATGCTCAAGGATTTAACCTACACAGCCAGCATGGGGTTATTGAATGGCGTCGGCATCCCCCTGGCCACCCATGGACAGGTCATCGGTGTAATCTTCATTTTCCGCAGTTATCCCGATTTATTCTCCACCAACGACAAGCAACTTCTGCAATCCTTCGCCGATCAGGCTGCCATTGCCGTTTTCAATGCACGTCTCTATGGTCAGGTCAGTTACGAAAAACAGCGTCTGGATGCCTTGCTCGATTCTGCTGCGGATGGCATCCTCATTCTCAACGCCGACCATACCATCGAACGGTGTAATATAGCCTTTGAACACATGTATGGCCGCCCGCGCGGCGAGATTCAAACCCGGGCTCAAACCGAGGTCATCCGGTGGGCTCGACGTCCCGAAGGCATGACGCTGGAGGAAGCCGAGGCAAATGGCTGGCCGTTAACGACTAACGCCTACCTGTATGTGGAAGGCGATCTGCAGCGTCCGGAACCGCCTAATCTGCCAATCGGCATTACTTATGCCCCGCTGCTGGCAGAGGATGGCAGTTTGCGAAATATTTTTGTCACCGTTCGCGATATCACCAAATTTCGCACAGCCGAGGAAATCAAGAACACTTTTGTCTCCATCGTCAGCCACGAACTCAAGACCCCGGTAGCCTTGATTAAGGGGTACGTCAGCACCCTGCGGCGGGAGGACGCCAAATGGGACAAAAATGTTGTCCGTGACAGCCTTTCCATTATCGAAGAAGAGGCCGACCATCTGGCATCCATGATCGAGGATTTACTCGATGCTTCCCGTTTGCAGGCTGGTGGCCTGACTCCGAATTTGTCCGATATCTCTCTCCCAATTCTGGCCGAACGCCTGGCCGAGCGCTTTCGGACCCAGACCCAGAAACACACTATCATTGTGGATTTCCCGGAAAAATTCCCCATCATCCTGGCGGATGAGGATCGCATCACCCAGGTTATATCCAACCTTATCTCTAATTCCATCAAATATGCTCCTGAAGGTGAAATTCGCATCAACGGCCAGGTCCGGCCGGAACAGGTGATCATATGTGTCAGCGACCAGGGTCCGGGCATCGATCCCGGCGACATCCCCTATGTGTTTGGCCGCTTCTACCGCTCGGATAAAGCTGTCCGAAAAACAAAAGGCGCTGGTCTGGGGCTGTATCTTGCCAAAGCAATTGTTGAGGCACACGGTGGCCGTATCTGGGTGGATCCTCATCCTGGTTCAGGCGCGACCGTCTGTTTCTCGCTTCCAAGGTAATTTAATCCTTTTTCTTTCTCTAAACCCCGGCAATTCCCAATGGACTGCTCATTTTGAAGTAAAATAGGCCGGTTGTCAGTCATTAATCCTCAATCAGAAATTGGAAATTAGTCATGCCCCCACAAAAAACACAAATATCCTGTCCGCGCTGCCGGCAACCGGTAGTCGCCCAGATCGAACAACTCTTTGATGTCACCTCCGATCCTGGCTCCAAACAACGTTTGCTTGGTGGTATTTCCAACTATGCGGCTTGCCAGAGTTGCGGTTATAACGGTCCGCTGGCTACCCCGATTGTTTATCATGACAATGCTAAAGAATTGCTGCTCACTTATTTCCCGGCGGAATTGGGCATGCCGGTCAATGAGCAGGAAAAACTGATCGGTCCTCTCATTACGCAAGTTTCAAACCGCCTGAAACCCGAAAGGCGTAAAGGCTACCTGCTGCGTCCGCAGAGCTTCTTCACCTATCAGAGTCTGATCGAACGTATCCTTGGAGCAGATGGGATTACACCGGAAATGATCGAGGCCCAAAAGAAGCGCGTCTCACTTGTGGAACGTCTCCTCAGCGCATCAACTTCACAGGCTCGTCAAGAGATCATCAAACAGGATGCCGCTCTTTTCGATGCAGAATTCTTCTCCATTTTTAATCGCTTGTTGGAAGGCGCAGCCGCCAGCGGGCAGGAACCATACAATGCCCAAATGGAAACAATCCAGAAGCAATTGTTGGAAGAGACAGAATATGGGCGAAAGATCTCCGAACAGGCTAACGAGGTACAGGAAGCCATTAAGACCTTGCAAGCTGTTGGAAAAAACCTTGACCGGGAAAAGCTGCTCGATATCTTGATAGAAGCTCCCAACGATGACCGCCTGAGTGCTTTGGTCAGCCTGACACGGCCTGGGTTGGATTATACGTTCTTCCAGTCTCTTACCGGGCGCATCGAGAAAAAAGCCGGTGACGAACGAAAAAAACTGGAGGGCTTGCGTGAAAAACTATTGGAGATTACCCGCAAGTACGACCAACGCGCAGAGGCAGAATACAAACATGCCAGCGAGCTTCTCAACACCCTGCTGGCAGCGGATGATATCCCGCAGGCCACTGCCAGTCACATCCAGGAAATAAACGATGCCTTTGTCCAGGCCTTGAACCAGGCTCTTCAGGAAGCGAATCAAAAAAACGACGCGGAACGCATGCCCAAACTGCAACAAATCGTCGCTGTTTTGCAGCAGGCCAGCACACCGCCACCCGAACTGGCTCTGCTAGAAGAACTGCTGGATGCCCCGGATGAGGCTGCCCTGAATAAAATGCTCGAACAACATGCCAAGGAAATTACTCCTGAACTTAGCTCGGTCATTGGCAACATCCTGACGCGCAGTGAGGAACAGGCCGGGGCCAAACCACAGGGCGAGGATGCCCAAACCATCCTAAAATTGCGTTCACTCTATAATGCCGTTCTCAAATTTTCCATGAAAAAGAGCATGGTATAGAAAGAAAAAATCCCCCCCAAGATTGAATTGGAGGGGATTTTTTTAACATAAATAAATACCTGAGAGTAATGCGTTCTGGTTTCTTCTTGAAAAACTATTAATCCACCGGCGGATTATCCAGCTTGATTCCGTGTCCACGCACGGTGATGATATAAGAGTGCGCCGGGTCGATGGCAGCAATGCGGTCACGCAAGCGACGCAGAAGAGCATCCAGCGCCTGGTCAGATACGCCAACGGCCTGTTCTTCACCCCAGGCATCGGTCACCAGATTCTGCCTGTCCACAACCTGTCCCATATTCTCGTATAACACACGCAAAACATGAAATTGCAAAGCTGAAAGCGGCGGATCAACCAACCGGTCATCCACCCACGCCTGCCTGGAACGCATATCCAGCCGCAAGCGCCCTGGATGCACTTCTTCTTCACTCAAAGGAACTGTCGCATCTGATGTCAGGTACAGGAATTGTTGCGAGAGGGCAATCTGGACTGTATCACCATCCTGAAGAAATACCTGGCCTTCTACAGGATTTCCATTACAATGTGTACCATTTTTACTGTCCAGGTCTTCCAATAGCATTCCTTCGAGGGTTGGAGATATTCGGGCATGGAAACGCGAAACCATCCGGTCCGGGATCATAATCTCACAAGTAGTTTCCCGCCCAACCAAAAGTGGTTTGTTAACCGTCCATCGTTGGCCTTTGAGCGGACCATTTTGTGCAATCAATAACGGAGACTCTGATAGATTCCCATCCATACCTATTTTAATCCTCGCAACTGGTATTATACAACAAGAGCGCAAAAGACGCTTATAATATAATAACTATATAACGGATGTGCAAAGCTGCCTACAACGCCGAAATTCACACCAGCGACACATTGGCGCTCCCCGTTATTGATGGTCTTGATCAATATGCCTGTCGCACTAAAAAAAGGAGATGTACTGCGCGGCCGTTATCGCATTCGTGAACGCATAGGCCAGGGAGGCATGGGTAATATTTACCTTGCCGAGGACCTCCGTCTGGAAGGTCGTCAATGCGCTCTCAAGGAAGTCGAACACGACCGCACCGTACCCGTAAATTTACTCAAAGAAGCCCGTCAGCAATTCCTGCACGAGGCGACAGTATTAGCGCGCCTGGATCACCCCAATCTACCTAAAGTCTCAGATTTCTTTTCGGTCGACCCGCGCGATTACCTAGTGATGGATTATATTCCGGGAAAAGATTTGCGTACCATGATGCTGGATGCCAAGCAAAATAACACTTTTCTAAGTGAAGAAAGTGTTCTCAGTTGGGCTAACCAGTTGGCCGATGCTCTTTCATATTTACATGGGCAGACCCCCCCACTTGTACACCGGGATGTGAAACCTTCCAATTTAAAAATCAATCCAAATGGGCTGCTGAAACTGGTAGACTTCGGCCTGGTTAAAGCGCTTGTTCCGGATGAAATGACCATCACAGTCATTCAAGGACGCGGCACTGCCCTCTACACCCCCCTGGAGCAATATGGGGGGGACGGGGTGCATACCGATATCCGTAGTGACATTTATGCCTTCGGGTGCACTCTCTACCATTTATTGACGAATACTCCTCCCGAAGATGCACGCCAACGTTTCCTGCATCCGGATAGCATGCCAGCTCCGCGTAAACTTAATCCAGACATCAGCCCCCGCACCGAGCGTGCCATCCTATGGGCCATGGAACTACACCCGGATGACCGCCCTAAATCTGCCGAGGACCTGCGCCAATTCCTGATCGGAACACGCGACTTACCTGCACGACCCCAGGCACAAATTCATCAAAAAGAATCAATCTTTGATTTTATCGGGGAAAAACCTGAACGACTCTTACTATGGGCAGCAGGAGGATTACTACTTGTCAGCCTGGTCGCTTCTTTGATCCATTAGCCAGCCGGAACCAGAAATACGCCCCACCGAAACCTGCCGCTGCCCCAAGTAAAACAACTCCCATCATGCCTGACCACCCCCCTTTTTGAAGGAACATTACTGCGCCCGGAAGACGTGTTGCAAGATATGTATATACCAGTAAACCGCCGAGAATGACGCAAATTGCCCAGCGTACTCCCCAACGCACCTTGGCCAACCGCGCGCCCAGCCAATAAGCTAATAATCCAAACCCGAACAATGAAATTACAACAGCCAGCCAACCTGCAAAGCCCGGGTACCCTTGCTCCATTGGCGTTAAGGGAATAACTACTGGTGTTGCCGTGATCACTGTTGGCGTGGGGGTAAATTCAGGAATTGGCGTGGGTGTAATTATTGTTACACTGGACCCCTCGCTGGTGACATTCAATTGCAAGACCACCGAGCTGATCGCCGGAGTGCTGGTGGCACTAATTTCAAGAAGCCCGGGTCGATCAATATTAAATGAAGCCTTTGCAATGCCTTGAATTGTGGTTGAGTCGATTTGCTGAACGTATCCACCGGCTCCATTCATGGCAATTGTAAATTGCACATCAGTCCCATCCGGGACCGGGTGGCCATTATGGTCAATAATTATTCCCGTCTGTGCCGAAAGAGTATCACCCACGCGAAAAAATGGTGTGGAAGTCGATTCCACAGCCGTTTGCGTACCCGCTACCGGCGTCAAAACTGTTGGTGTAACCAATGACAGCTCGATGAGCTGGGTCGGGTCAGGAGTAATGGCAGAAAGTAAGTCATAACCAGTACCTTCCACTGAGACAGGCAACGTCCCGGCTGGAGTAAGCTCGCGGAAAAGTAATCTCGCCGCCACTTCTACAAATGGTGCCGATCTGCTATAGAGGCAATAATACGCTGTCACCTTGGAGATATCGGTGGGACCCAGGAAGAACGGGGCATTGAAAGCAAAAACAACAACGTTCTTATTACGCAACAAATCCTGCCGTTCGGAAAGGAAACGCTGCAAGAGAGTTGTCTGCGATTGTCCAGGTTCCGCATCCAGCATATTAATAACCACCCAATTCGCTTGACCCAGGGCATTTTCCAGATCCTGATTTCCCGGACCACCAGTAAGGATTCCTGATAGAGAATCAATTGAAAAAGAGATCAGCCGTCCTGCAATAACCTGACCGCCAGCCTGTGAACCATAAAGGCGCAGAATCGCGTTCTGCAAAGCATCCGGAGCCAGCATGGGCACATCCATGCACGTACTGCACTGTTGTCCGGTACGTGCATCCGTCAGGAAAACGATATGATCACTCACCACTGGTGGTGAGGGGAGCGCAGTTTCCAGATCTGCCTGATCCGGGCTGATTAGAGTCGCCGATTTCCGGGCAACTTCAGATGTGACTGCATCCGACTGACCAATCTGCGCCAACCCTGTCTCTGGCGGGGTAATTATCCCCGGGTTAAAGTGCCCATACAAATGATATTTTAAGGTCAGGATATGTAGAACCACATCGTCAACACGTTTCGCGAAGGCTGAATCTGCCAGATATTTCTGCGTAAAGAAATCCATCGTTTCGACCAGTGACGAATAATTATCTTTCGCATCACTGGATACAATATTCCCCATGTATAATAAATCATTACCGGCTAAAAAGGCATCCAGTGCCACCTGGTGGGCTTGAAAAGATTGCCCGCCCGGATCATAGAAAAGCCGTACCGTCTGGCTGCCGAGGTCGTCACTTACCATCAAGCCGCCGGCGGTGCGCCAACTGGAGAACGCAGGGAGAGCCAGGACTTGGCTGAGCGCCTGTGGATCAAAACTGATCGGGCGCGTGGTCGAGCGGATATTGCCCTGAAATCCCTGATATCGGATATGGGCAACAAGTAGACCATCCGCGGTGCTTTGTTGGGATTGGGCATTACCCGTCACCGCATCAAATGGCAGTAATTCGACCTGCTTTAGCTGATCAAGTGATTTGACTACGGTTGCCGGTTCTTCTCCGGCAGGACGATCAGCACTGCCGCTGCCCGGGAAATGATCGGCAATAACCAACATCCGCCCGTTACTGCCCATATGAAGACCATTGATATATGCACTCCCCATTGCCCCCACCCAATAGGGATTACCGCCAAAAACATTTGCGTTCAAGCCATTGGCCAGCGTGGCCTCAGGCGTGTCGAGTACATCCAGCGAGGGCCCCAGGAAGAAATTAAAACCAATCCTTGAGAGTTCCTGCCCGGCAACCACACCCACTTGTTCAGCCAGGGAAGGATCCCAAGTGGCACCTAAGGCCATTAAATCGGGAAGAGGCGTAAGTCCATCGAGTATTTGGTCATTTGGATAGCCGTCCCCATCCTGGGAAATACCCGTGAAAAGTGGAATGTAATTCGCAGGAACCGGTGTAGGTGCTGGTAAAGCAGTGGGCGTACCGGTATTTGTGTTGTTTGGTTGATTTACTGGCTGATTTTGCGATGCTTGCCATTCATCGTTCTGAAGCTGGGCAATCAATTGATATGCAGACGAAACGGTATCTGGCGCGGCAACAAAATTATCGTTCTCGCTGCGCAGTACCACCCCACCTACATGGTGATGGGTGATCAAATCATATATTTGTGATTTCTCGTTCGCGGTCGAACCAGTGAATGTGACCAGGAATAACTGCCCTACTTTTTCCTGCGGTGTCATCATACCCAGCATTTGCTGAGCGAGTTCATTATCGGTATTGCTCTGAAAAAAGCTGGAAGCGCGCACAGATGGCGCTGGATCGAAAGACAACATCAGCGAAATTGACAAAAGGAGGGAAAAAAGACGATTTATCCTCATTCGTTATCATGCCAAATAAATCAATTACTTCTCCCAAGCAGGCGAAGTGCCAGTTCAGGGTCATCGGTAATAATGGCATCTACACCAAGATCTATCATGCTCTTTAAATCTTCTTCCTGGTTAACTGTCCAAACATGAACGCGTTTCCCCGCAGCTTGGACCCGGAAAACCAGTCGCGGGTCAACATCATCCCGATGCGGATGCAAGGCAAAATAATCGCCTCGCCATGTAAAGGTCCGCCCCCACGAACCCCTAATTCCGCGCTTGCAGAGAAGTCCACGTGGTACTTCAGGCATTAGTAAGCGCGCTATCTGCAAATTCCGGGCATAAAAAGACGAAAAGAGCAATTGGTTTTTTATACCGTGTTTTTTGACCAGATCAATTACTTTGGGCACGAGGCCGTCGCCAGGGGTCGCATAATTGGCTAATTCAACATTTATATATAATCGCTTGTCCACCGTTTCGAAGACTTCATCCAGAGTTGGGATGCGTTCAGCTCGAAACTTCTCTGAAAACCATGCGCCAGCATCCAGATCTCTCACTTCAGCAAACGAGAGCTGATATATGCTGCCCGTCCCATTTGTAGTGCGATTTACTGTTTGATCATGCAATACAACAACCCGTCCATCCGCGGTTAATTTCAAATCGAATTCGATGGCATCTGCTCCATTTTCAGCTGCAAGCTTAAAGGCTACCAAGGTATTTTCTGGAGCATGCGTCTTATCTCCACGATGTGCGATGATAATCGGGAGGGATAAATCATTCCACATAATTAAATATCAACAAAATAGGCCTGAGCTGCCCGATCGATCATTTCGTTGTTCATGACGGGATCTACAGCCAGATATCTTGCAATATCTAGGATCTGATCACACAAATCCCGCGGGTGGGAAGCGCGTAATTTTCGGTTGCGTTTAATATAAAATTCCTGAAGCAGGTAGGCCAAGGCCTGGTCGCTGTATGGGACCCCTTTCTGTTGGGAAACGCGCATGAAGATTTCTCGATATTCTTCGTAGGAAGGGTCGCCGATTTCTATCTTGTGACGTAAGCGGCGCAGAAAGGCTTCATCCACCAAATCCCTGGGCGGCAAGTTGGTTGAAAAAACCACCAGAACGTCGAACGGGATTTCTACCTTGCGGCCAGTATGAAGAGTCATGTAATCAACACGGTTTTCCAGCGGGACAATCCAGCGGTTGAGTAAATCCCGCGGTCGTACCTGTTGTCTTCCAAAATCATCGATCAAAAGAATCCCACCATTGGCCTTAACCTGGAATGGCGCCTCGTAAAATTTGTGGGTGTCATCAAAAACAAGATCAAGTCCTTCCAGAGTTAGCTCGCCTCCCACCATGATGAATGGTCTGCGTATCTTAATCCACCGTGGATCGCGCCTCCCGCCAGCCCGTAAGCCGCCAGTTCCATTAGACGTTACTTCTCCTGAAGGGACAGACTGGTGATTAACTGAATCGTACAATTTAACGACTTGTCCATCCAGGTAAAGTGCGAACGGAATATACATAACCTGACTCTGAACAAGATTTCCAAACGCCTTCGCCACACTGGTTTTCCCATTACCGGGAGGCCCATAAAGAAAGATGGAGGTGCCAGAGTTGAGGGCCGGGCCAAGCCGCTGAAAGGTTTTTTCTGATAGAACTAGGTGTGAGAGAATCTGGCGCATTGTCCGGCTGGTTATCGCAACCCTTCCACGGCTCTGATGGCGGATGGATTCATTATAATTCTCGATTGGTACGGGAGCCGGTCCGGCGTACTGGCTGCGATCCAGAGCCTCACGGGCACGAATCATTCCGGCTCCGGTAATGGCATACTGGTATGAGCCCTCACCCAGGCCCATTTGCGAAGATTTAACTTCGATCAATTTCTCTCGCTTGAGTGACTCAAGGATCTGATCCACTATCCCGGCAAAAGGCAGAGCCAGTTCTTCGGCTGTTTTAAAACCGGTCAAATAGCCCTGATAATAGAAGATCTTTAACGTTAAATCCTGAAGCCATAATAAGGACAGACCGGTATCCTCTAATTTTGTTATAGGAGGAGGTAAATAAGGAGCACTTTGGGTTGTGGTGGTTCCTTGATTAGGTTGGGCGACATTTACCATATGAAACTCCCTGGTCCATTGAGGGCCGATATGATCCTGGTTTCCACAAGAAGGATTAGCTTAGTATAAACTATTATCTGCACCTTGGCGAATATCCTGTTCCGGTTTCGGATTTTAATATCTAATACATTGAATTACTTTGAATCTCTCTTCTGTCAGTTCGGATAATACAGAAATTAAATTCCATTGCCTTTTCGCAAGACATGTGTTTCGTTATTCACCTCATTGATATCGTGAGGTTTTAGCTAGTAAAGAATCGTCATATCTGATAGTCAATCCTGTAGAGAACACAGCTTTCACAACAGCAGGTCACCTAAATGGCGCAGTATATAAGTCGGTCGAATGGACGAGCCCGCTAAATCAGATTCATGAGTCGCACCAGTCAAAGTCAGTGCGGCAAACATACCCGCCTCCAGGCCCATCTTCACATCGGTTTCAAGGCGGTCGCCGGTCATCAGACAATCCTGTGCTGGCAGATCCATCAGGTTCAGGGCGGCTTCGATCATATAGGTGGATGGCTTGCCCACCACGGCTTCGACGTGCGTATTGGTACAGGCTTCAATGGCGGCAATAATGGCGGCGCAATCTGGCTCGCCGCCGGATGGCACTGGGCAATATCGGTCTGGGTTGGTGGCGAAGAAGCGCGCCCCGGCCCGGATGGCATCAAAGGCGATCTGCAGTTTGCGGTATACGAAGGTGCGATCAAAACTGGCAATGACGGCATCCACGTTTTCAGCCCGCTCGGTCAGGTCGAAGCCACCCCGGCGCAGCTCTTCGCACAGCGGCTGCTCGCCCACGACAAACAGGCGGGCGCCCGGCATGCGCTTTTTCAGAAAATCCACCATCACGAGTGTTGAAGTCAGAATGTCTTCAATGGGGGTAGGTACACCCAGACGGGTAAGCTTATTGGCGTACTCCTCACGAGCGTGTGTGGGATTGTTGGAGATGAAGATGGTGCGCAATCCACGGGCGCGCAGCGCCGCCAGGGTCTCGCCCGCCCTGGGAAGCAGGGCTTCACCGAGGTAGACCGTCCCGTCCAGATCAAAGATGTAGCCGGAAAAGAAACGTTTTGGGGTGGGCAGATTGCTCAACAAATTTCCTGTCCGCCGGTTATGTTGCTCGTCTGACCGGTCATTGTGCAAAATTGGTCGGAGTCCGGAAGGGGCACCTCATTATACAAATCGGAATCTGGATGATGTCTCAAGGTATTAATCGAGCCGGTCAAAATTTTCATAAGTGTCCAATAGGATCGCTTGTGCAATCAACTTCCTCCGATCGTTGCTCTAATAACCTTGTACCCTTCCTTTTCGAACGCCGAAGCGACTGTCTCCTGGAGTTGCTTGCCGGGAGTCAAAGCAACCATATAGCCGCCTCGACCCCCGCCGGTGACTTTTGCCCCCAGAGCCCCCTTTTCGATAGCCAATTTGCACAGGTGGTCCAGAATTTCGTGAGACATAACCATTTCGATCAAGAGTTTGTGATTTTCTGACATGATCTTTCCCACGGTTACCAAATCCGCAGCTTCAAGGGCCTGCTTCATGGCATAAGCCTGGGCGGTGATGGTCTTAAGACGCGATGTAAAAAGCTGCGGGTCATCTTTCTTTTGCTGCTCGATAAAAACATCCAGGAGCGCTGTATTTGCGGTGATTCCGCTGTTGGCTAATACAATCTCAAAGGATTTTGGAGTCTTGATCTTTTCAAAATGCTGTTGTCCGTCTCTTAATTGGAAAAGGAGAAGTCCGCCATAGGTTGAGGCGGTATTATCAACTCCACTCGCAACCCCATGATAGGGAAATTCTCCCTGCCAGGCTACATGGTTAATCTGCTCAATCGAATAGCCCAATTTGAATTCTGCATCCAAAGCCCGCGCAAGAGAGACGCAACTGGCAGCACTGGCACCTACCCCGCTCCCAGCTAATAATGTTCCTCCAAACGTAATCTTGATCGGGTTCTTATTTACATCAATGTTCATGACTTCGAGAATTCTGTCAATTGAGAGCGCCTGCTGTTCTTTCTTCTTTTCTTTATACCCAGGAACCTCAATCCGGTTGTCCTCCAGGATCCATCCAGTACCACCATTCTTTTCCACGGTTGCCACAGTTTCAAAGGAAATTGATGAGACAATCGCAGGTACTTCATCCAGCACGAATTGATCCCCAATTAAGATTGTTTTGCCAAAACCTGTTCCTCTAGCCATTTGTTTCTCCTTTTAGTAGTATTTTTTCCATTTCTTCGATCAGTCTTTCTTCCTTACCAATGGCCACCGTTGTTGCAGCCGTCAGACTATGACAGGCATCAGAAAATCCTCCAAGCCTGGTTGTCGCTTCGGGAAGAAATATATTAAGTCCCATTGCTCTCCCCGCCCTGATCTCTTCTTCCAGATAATGGGAAGCCCGCATGGAAATCTTCACTTCGTTAAATTTAATGGCGTCAAATCCCGGGATTTCATCCGGAATAATCTGAAAACCTGCAAGGTATTTCAGAGGATCAATAAGGTCCGTATCCTTAATAGCATCACAAAATGCTCCGATCATTTTTACCCCCATCGGGAAAAAGCGTTTTTCGACATGAAACCACTGGATGTGTGGCACTTTTTTCAAATCGCCTGCCCGAAGCCTTTTAATCTCTTCGTCAAATATCTTGGTTCTGATGGCCTTTAATTCTTCCACCATCCGGTCCGCTTCCGGTGAAGCTCCTTCAAGGCAAACTCCGATCCCAATATCCGGTCCGTTTTTGTAATAACCTACTCCACCCAGTATATCCAGATAGTCACCAAATTCAATAACCGGTATTTGACCTTTTGAACTATTCAACAGGTACTGCTCCCCGGTTGCATTTTCCCTGATCTCGATCAGACCCTGTCGAACGGCTTCCAAGGCAACTTCGCGGTTCTGGCTCACCAGCTGGCCGTCAACAAAAAAACCGTCTCCCACCGCTCCCACAGCTGCGATATGTGCCATGTCACGATTGACTGGATCCATTGTCCGCGCAAAAAGGTAGCACGTGGTCGATCCGGAAATATCTCGATCACCTTTCAATCCATATAAATCCGGGTCAAGATTAAGAACTCTCGGATCCGTCGAGGCTTCTGCAACATGGTGGTCAAGGATCAGTGTCAGATTTCTTCCCTTGTTTAATGAGGAAAGCATCGGGGCGATTCTTCCCGCAAAATCGGCAAAAATTAGAATCTTTCCTTCTTGTTCATAAACCTTATTTAGCACTGCTGGATATGGTTTTTCCAAACAGAAGCGCTGGACTTTATATCCTTGTCTTTCAAATGCTCGGGTAAGAATGGCCCCCGAACTTAACCCATCAGAATCATTGTGATGAAAGACCTGAACAGCCCTTTCAGGCCATTGCTTCACTTCCGCGATGGCGCGTTCCATCGCTTCAATTAATGTATTAAGCATTATTCTCCTTAATTAAATTTACCTTTTATAAAGGTCCATATTTACTAAAATTTTCCAGGTTGCTTGATTCATTTCGGAAATAATTATACTCTACGGAGTTATGATTTGGATTTTTTTCGTATGCATTTCGTTTATAATTTGGTTATGAAACTCTCAGTAATCATTCCAATTTACAATGAAGCCAAAACGATTCACACCATCCTAGATCGCGTTTTGGCAACAAACCTAGCAACTGAAATTATCCTGGTAGATGATTACTCATCCGATGGAACCAGAGATTTGCTCTCATCATTGGATGGTAATAAGGGCATCCGGGTCATTCTGCAAGACAAAAATCAAGGCAAGGGTGCAGCTGTCAGAACTGGCATAGCAGCAGCCACCGGAGATGTAATACTTATCCAGGATGCTGACCTGGAATATGATCCGCGTGATTATCCTGCGCTTCTCCGACCGATCGAAGAGGGGCTGTCAAAGGTGGTCTATGGGTCGCGTTTCCTGGGTGGCCCTCGCCGGGTGGCTATGTTTTGGCATATGCTCGCCAACAAACTGCTCACCTTCGCAACTAACTTGCTCTATAATACGATCTTGAGTGACATGGAAACCGGATATAAAGTCTTTCGGCGTGAAGTGCTGGCAGGAATAAAACTTCGGGCGAATCGCTTCGATTTTGAACCCGAATTCACTGCAAAAATACTCAAGCGCAAAGAGTATATTTATGAGGTACCAATTTCATTCAATCCACGCGATTATACCGAAGGCAAGAAAATCAAAATGAAAGATGCTTTTGCAGCCATCTGGGCATTGGCCAAATACAGATTTGTTGATTGACCTTCCAAAAAAGACGACCTCAATCCTAAAGGGGTCGTTTTACTTTATTATTGCATGATCACAGCATGGCTGTTTGAATGTTTCTAATGCGGACCATTTCTCCTTTTTGCGGAAATGTACCTAATCTGGAGCTCCGACAGTTCTTACGTCCCTAAGGTTGAGCTGCAGAGATCTCCTCCCGTTGAAATCGTTGGATTCAAAGGTGTACATCAAATCGACATTGAGAGGCAGTTCGGCTTGGAGATAGCCCAGGCGGAATCCGATTGCATCTAATGTAACATGCCCATCGGTGACGGATAGTTTTAGATGTTTGCCTTCTACCCCTACGGCGCGGGAATGCGTGACGCGCACATTCCGGGTAACAAAGACGGCTTCCTGGTTCCCATAACCGGTTGGCTGGAGATAATCCAGATAACTCAGCAACTCAGAGCGAAGGTCCGATAAAGGCAAAACCGCATCGGCATTAAGTGTCTGACGTAGATCCTTACTTCCCAGCTTCTCCTCAGCAATGGATTTCAATCTTTTTTTGAGTTCCTCCAGGTTTTCATTGCTGACCGTAAATCCGGCTGCCGCGGCATGTCCCCCATACCGTATGAGTAAATCCTTGCACTGGTCGAGCGCCTGGGTAATCTGGAATTCTGGAATGGAACGACATGAGCAGCGCGTAATGCCTTCCTCATCGAATATCTGCCCAACCACTGCCGGACGGTAATAAGTCTCCACCAGCCGCGCCGCTGCCAGCCCGACTACACCTGAATTGAATTCCGGCGAAACTGCAAACAACAGAGGGGAGGCGGGATCGTCTGCCTGAACAATTGCCTCGGCTTCATACTGTATCTTACGAGTCAATTCCTGCCGTAAACGGTTCTGATTATTCAATTGCTGGGACAGCTCCCCGGCCTGTTTGACATTGGTTGTTGTCAATAGGTCATAAGCAGCCAGTGCTGATTCCAACCGTCCAGCAGCATTCAGGCGCGGCCCAAGGATAAAACCGATACTGATCGCCGTTGTGCGCGCTAAAACCAGGTCAGATACCGCAGCAAGGGAAAATAGTCCCTGGCGTTTAGTCTCATGGATTTTTTGTAAGCCTTTGCGTACCAGAACACGGTTTTCGCCCACCAGCGGCACCAGATCAGCGACGGTGCCAAGAGCCACCAGATCGAGTAAATCTTCCAATTGAAAATTCGAGTCAGTCTTTTCAATTCTGCTGAACAATGCTTGGGCGAGCTTGTAGGCCACACCCACCCCTGCCAAGTCTTTTTCCGGATATCGGTCGCCAGTCTGTTTGGGATTGATCAACGCAAGTGCATAAGGTAACTCGCCTTCGGCAGGCTGGTGGTGATCAGAGATTATCAGATCCAGGCCAATCGACCGGGCATGCAAAGCTTCGGCTGGAGAACGGATGCCACTATCCACGGTTATAGCCAGCCCGACCCCATCCGCTTTGAGAAGGTCCAAGGCTTTGGGGTTAAGGCCGTATCCTTCATCCATGCGGTTGGGGATGTAAGGGCGGGAATTTCCACCCAGAACCTGGAGTGTCTGTACAAGTAAAGCTGTAGCGGATACTCCATCCACGTCATAATCTCCGTATACGACGATTGGCTCTTTTAGTTCAATGGCATACCGGATCCGCTCAACTGCCTCATTCATGCCGGTCATTTGGAATGGATCTGTATCAAAATCCGTTTCGGCTTTAAGAAAGGCGCGCGCTTTCTCATCGGAGGCATAACCTCGGTTGAAAAGCACTTGTCGAAGAATAGGTGGAAATTTCACCAATGATTCATTTGCTTGAGCCGTAAGTGTTGGGGCAATTTGCCAGCGTTTGGGTTGAGTCATGGCTTATGCAATCTTTTTCGAGAATTTCTTATGGGCACGAATAAAAATGATTTCCATGCCCAATCCCGCTAATAGACAAAAATAGGGCATGGCAGGTACGCGGAAACGTGGCTCTGATGGAGCTCCAGGAATAAGCATTAAATAAACCATCGGGAATAACAATATTGCCAGCGCGAACCATTTCCGCTCCCTCACAATCGAAACCACGCCAACAATGTCA
Source organism: Anaerolineales bacterium (assembly GCA_050014055.1). Taxonomy (GTDB): domain Bacteria; phylum Chloroflexota; class Anaerolineae; order Anaerolineales; family Villigracilaceae; genus UBA877. Next base: position 20,152 of record JBEKEB010000027.1, read on the forward strand.
GCCAGGTATGTTAAGCCGATTAATGCGATCAGCGGGAAGAATACTCCCAATAACCACACATTTCCGCCAAAATAATTCTGAACCGCCGCGAGGAGTCCATATTGGTTGAGCACACCTAAAGTCCCCTTTCCACCGACGGTCAATCCCAGGATTTCAGTTAGATCGGTTACATCGGGTAAGAAATTATTCAAATCGCTTTTCAGGTGAAGATAAACATAACGTACTGGATGTGCCAGGATGATTTGCCAGGCAAGTCTTCCTTCCACACTGGCACGATTGCCTTCCGTATCTGCCCACCCATTCCTCTCCAACATTTGATTGGCTTGACTCTGTAAATTTGGGAGTACAGCGGTTTCACTCACCCCAGTTAAATTAGCTTCCAATTGCGCCGCATTGTAAAATAACAGGTTGTAATTGGTGATGGTGGAAACGGTCGGGGAACCGAACAAGATATAATCCCTTAATAGCCAGGGAAAAAGCACGAGAGCCGTGATGACCAGATAGATCAATATATCCCGCAAGCGTGGGATCCAGCGCCTGCGTAGATCGAATAGAATGGTTCCTGCCACTACCAGGGGATAATAGAATGCAATAGGCCGGCATAAGATCGCCAATCCCATCAATATCGCTGCAATAACCAGCCATCGGCCTTTTCCATCCTGGCGGGATTTGACCCACGCCAATAACGAGGCGAGCAGTAAAAATGTAAACAGTGACTCCGTTAATAGAAAGAACGAGTTTGTAATAGATTCTACACTGATCGCAATCAAAACTGCCCCTATCATCGCGGCTGGCTTGGATATCAAACGACTACCGAGTTTATATGTAATGAAAACACTCAAGGTACTGATGACCATCTGCACAAGGATTATTATTATCGGATTTTGTCCACCAATCCCATAAATTGCCGCAACGAACATAGGATATACAGGAGTTCGCATTGCGCTGTCCACTGGATAATACCCCGTGGCAAGCAGCTTGAGTGCCGGAGCTATATAACTTTGAGAGTCTGGCAGGTACGCTCGCCCTGGGTGCTGGAACGCAACAATCAATAACGGGCCTCGTAAAACAAAAGCGGCCAGAAGGATGATAAACACGACGCGGTTTTCTTTGGATGGATTCATGGTTTGGAAATTGTCTGATTTGTATAAAATCTACCGGCAGATCAACAGCGAACAATTGGATTTACGCAGAAGAAAATTTACAGTACTGTCTACAACGACTTCCTTAAGGGCTGTCCCGCTATAACCGCCCATCACGACCAGGTTAATCTGGTAGTCCTGGATAATTTTCATGAATATATCACGTGGTCCATTTTTAACGATGTAGTCTGCCTGAATCTCGTGCAATTCAAGATAGGCGCGGGCATAATCCTGCACGGAATGAGCAGCCCTATTGCCGAGGGTTAGAACTTTCAGCCTTGTAAGCCATTTCTCAGCCAGGTAGGTTGCCACGAAAAGCGCTTCCCTGGATTTAGCGCTGCCATCAAACGCGAGCAGCGCGTTGTCCATCGGGCTGATTTGATTAGCCACGGTCAGGATCGGTCGTGCCGATTCCCGGATGATCAAACGCAGACCAGAAGACAGGCTGTGAAGCCCAGGCGATGGCGGGTGCGCCGTATTTAATACGATCAGGTCGGTTAGCAAAGCACGTTCGCACACCAGCCTGGGGATGTTCCCTTTCTCCGCCGTAAAACTTCCCATCACGTTTACTTCCCGGCAGCGCTGTTCAAAACGCCCCTGGATGGCTTGTATTTGGATCCCGTTCGCTTTTTCCCTGTTGGAAATAATGTGAAGGCCTCGCAGGGCAGACGATTCTTTTTCTGCAACCAGAATAGCCTGTTCAAGTGCTTGCCAACTGACCTCCAGGCCAGTAATTGGCACCAGAACCTCTCCGAAAAGCCGGTCGGTATAACGGTCAATCATTTTTGCCATGCGCCAGCTTCCGGTAACATTGATATTATTGCCGGGATTTTCCTGGCTTGCCAGATTCTGTGCAGCAGCCTCTGGCCTGATGGACCAGCCAAGTTCATTTTCCAGGTCGGCGCGGTACTCAGATACCCATAGATACACGTCCGTTTCAGTGCGGCCGGGAAACCAGCGCATTAAGCCACGCTCGCGAACTGGTTCAATAATCGAAGTATAGACTGTATCATACCAATGCCCAACTGCTTCTTGATATGGGATATCCCTCTGGAAATCGATCCCCATAAAATAACGATGCACCTTGATATGTTCCTGTAATTTCTCGTATTGGCCTGGGACGGTCACGCTCAAATCCACACCAGGACGAAGGCTGCCGAAGTCGGTCTGGACAAGAAAGTCGGCATACTCAGATTTAATAATAAGGTCATCTGGTTGGATATCTGCCGTAAGTGGAATTTCGGTCTTTACCTCAATAACGTGAGCCTCAATAAACTCAAAACCTTCCTCCCGAGCTATCGAAACGCGGTGGTTCCCATCCAAGACAAAATACACTTCGCCAACTTTGTAAACGTCAATTGGCGGCAGGCCGGTGCTGATCGGATCATCCACTATTGTCTTTACACGTGCCCAGCGTACCTGATCCCTGTTTTTCAATGGTAAAAAGCCGCGCGTGAATTCGTTATACCGTCCCACACTGCCTACAATTGATTTGAGTGGAATATCATGGACACCGCGTTCGGTGCGAACATTTAGGTTGAGTTTCTCCGCCACTTCTTCATAAGAAAGTAATTCTCTTGACTTACCGGTCAGCCGCGCAAGGATTTCCTGGATGGAGGCTTTTCGGCGGGCATTATTGAAGTCTTGTAATGCAGATAAATATTTTTGGTCGCCTGGAAGCATGCGTTATTTACACCTGATTTTTCTTCATAAGCAAGGATGTTATATCATGGTTTTCTAATATTTCTGGGATCGCAGCTTGTTCCCACGTACTATCCAATTGTATAATACCAATAGGTTCTAATGCAATAATTGGAGAAAGGAATAACGATTTGGCTACAAAAAGCAAGCAAGTAATCATTCTTTCGGTTCTGCTGCTGGCTCTTTTACCTCTTTTTTCTGCTTTAGCAGATACGGGTCCCAAACCAAGCATGGATTTTACATTCAAGCAGGAACCTTCCACTTCCTCAATTACCATCATATCCGGAATACTATTTGAGTGCGATCAATCCGATTGTAAGGATGCCAAGCCGCTACAGGTGCTGGGTCCGCAACGTTTTTCTTGTACAGAGACCGCTTGTTCCGCCATGGCGTATGGATTTAGCACATATCATCGCCTTGAAATTCAATCCTCGGACGGAAAGACACGCCGGAGCAATGTTTTTAGAACTGCACAATTCCAATCAAGTTATCAGGTAACGATTCGCCCAAGTGACCTGCTGGTGGAACCGGAATTCACATTGAATGCATTTACACCCCTTACCTACCTATTGCTTTGCCTTGGCTGTCTTGTAGGGATTGCGATACTTGTTGTGCTTATCATTTTCCTGGTCCGCCGCCCGAAAAAGAAATAGTGATTTCAACTCTTGCGATCACCATTTTGGTTGAAAGCGCAATTGTCGCTTTTTACGCCACCTGGCGCAAAAAGCCGTTATACCATCTCCTGTTCTCGAGTATATGCGCAAACTTGCTTACCCAGGTTTTTCTTTGGGCCGTCTTATACTTGTTCCCGCAAGCATACCTCCTCACACTGTTCATCGCCGAGATCTGCATTTGGGGCATCGAAGCGTATATCCTATATCTTTACCGTTATAACCAGCTGACACTGCGCGAAGCCATGCTCCTTAGTCTGGTGATGAACCTGGCTAGTTTTTTCATTGGGTGGTTGTTACCGGTATAAGCGAGACAAAACGATGAGGAACAATGCTCAAGGATCTATTAAGGTTGACAAAATGAGCAGGTATGGTGAATATGGTTATACGCAAATCCCGACATAAGAAAATAGGCAATGTCAATGATATACTGGATTAATCGAACCATTTATCAGAATTGAGACCACTTTGAATAATCTTTCTTCTCACGTATCCGACAGTCCGCGCAACCCGCTCGCCGAGGTAACCCTGGAGCAATTGCCAGTCAATTTACAGGAAGCTGCCGCACGCGCCGGCTGGAATTCCCTTGTGGCCGTCCAGGCGCGTGCCATTCCCTATCTTTTGGCCGGGCGGAATATGATGATCCAGGCCCGTACCGGCAGCGGCAAGACCGGCGTTTTTCTCCTGCCCATGCTGGCCCATCTTGACCCGTCCAAAGCGGCTTGCCAAGCCTTGATCCTCGTACCCACGCGTGAACTGGCGCGCCAAGTCTGGCAGGAAACTGAAAAGATTTGCAGCCAAACTGGCCTGCGCACCGTAGCAGTCTATGGCGGAGTGGGCTATGGCGCACAAACTTCTGCTCTTAAAGCCGGTGCACATATTGTCGTTGGAACGCCCGGGCGCGTGCTTGATCACCTGCTCAAACGCACCTTCTCACTTGACCAGCTGAAAATGCTGGTTTACGATGAGGCTGACCGGATGCTCTCGATGGGTTTTTATCCCGATATGCGCGAAGTCCAGCGCTACCTGCCTAAACGGCCGGTTCATACCTGCATGTTTTCGGCCACATTCCCCGATTCGGTGATGCGTACAGCACAAGAGTTCATCCGAGAAGGAGAGTTCCTCAGTTTGAGCAAGGATCACATCCACGTCACCGACACGGAACATGTCTATTATCTTGTACCCGGGATGGATAAAGATCGCAGTCTGGTTCGTTTGATCGAAATTGAGAACCCTGCCTCGGTAATCATCTTTTGCAACACCAAGGCACGCGTCCATTATGTTTCGGTGGTTTTACAACGCTTCGGATATGATGCCGATGAGCTCAGTGCGGACCTATCCCAGGCGGAACGTGACCGGGTGATGGACCGGGTCCGGGCCGGAACCTTGCGTTTCCTGGTAGCCACTGATGTGGCTGCCCGCGGGTTGGATATCCCCATTCTGAGCCATGTCATCCAATATGAACCGCCCGAGGAGACCGAAGCTTATATCCATCGCGCCGGGCGGACCGGGCGGGCTGGAGCCAGCGGTGTGGCGATTTCTTTGGTAAACAGAGCCGAAAAGTATGACCTTGACAAAATTGCCAAGGAATTCAAAATCGAATTTGAAGAACGCACCATCCCTTCCGACGCGGATGTGGAAGCGGTGGTAGCCGAACGGACCACCGCTTTGCTCGAAGCCCGTTTGCGCCAACGCGACAATCTCCAGACCGAACGCTCGCATCGTTTTACCCCACTCGCCCGCAGTCTGGCCGAGAACGAGGAAGAACTGCCGATCATCACCATGCTGCTGGACGACTATTATCAGCAGACCCTGCACGCCCCGGTATCCCAGCCTTCCGGTACACCTGCGCCTGAGAGGAAACCTCATCCGGGTGGAGCGGGTTATAATCGCCGGCGCCGGCGCTGACTGGAACGAATTACCGGAGATATATATGCCGAACCTTGAACCATTTCCTCGCACAGTTGTGGGTGGCGTGAGCCTGCCGCGCTTGTTGGTTGGAACAAACTGGTTCCTAGGCTGGTCGCATACCAGTCTCGCCAAGGACAATTTCATCAAGGGATATCAAACCCGCCAACGTATCGTTGCTGTGCTGCGTGTCTTTCTGGAATACGGCATCGACGCAGTCATGGGGCCGCTCTCCGTCCACCTCGATCACTCCATCCAGGAGGTGGAACAGAGCACCGGCCATAAGATTATCCGCATCTACACACCGGCCTTCGATCTCTATCCAAACGCGGCGCCATCTGAACAGGCCGAGACGGTTTTCGACCGTTGTGCGGAACTCGGGGCAACCTTTTGCATGCCGCACCAGTCCGTCACCGATGCACTTATTGACCGGCGCGCCGGCGTGATCCGCGATCTTGACCAATACACCCGCATGATCCGGGCGCGCGGCATGCTCCCAGGCCTCTCCAGCCACATGCCCGAGGCGGTCATCTACGCTGACAGGATGGGAGCAGATGTTGAAACATACATCCAATTGTACAATGCGGCCGGTTTTCTGATGCAAGTGGAAACCGATTGGGTGATGCGGATCATCCGGGAAGCCAAAAAGCCTGTCATGACCATCAAGCCGCTCGCCGCAGGCCGCATTCTACCCGTCGTGGGACTGGCCTTCGTTTGGAACACCATCCGCGACCAGGATATGGTCACAATCGGCACCACCACACCCGAGGAAGCGCGTGAAGTGATTGAGCTTTCCCTGGATTTGCTCAACCGCCACCTCCCGGCTAACCAGCTACAGGAAACCCGCAGCAAGAAATCGTTGCGCTAATCAGTGGGACTATTTATATCAATCCCAGCGGGCAAAATTCCCAGTACCTCCCAAGGAAACCTGCGCTTTGACCAGGACAAAGCCCCAAAACTCGCCAATCAAGCACCGGCTGACCGGACTGGGTATCCTGGTAGGTATAGTGATTCTCCTGATGCTCCTGGTAGTAGTTGCCTATGCTGCTACGAATATTTGGCCGAACCTGGGCGCCGGGGCAGTCGATCTGGCACGCGGCGTGCTGGGAGACCGGCTTGTCAGCGAAGTGGAAAACTTTGTGCTCAGTTCGGAAGATAAACTTAAGCAAATTCAATATAGTCTCATGAAAACTACGCCTTCCGCTCCCTGGCAGGTAACCAACCTCCCGTCCTCCAGCCCGTCAAGTACACCGTTCTCAAATAACACACCACTAGCTACGCCAACCCAATCCACTATTGCCAACAATAAACCTTTTCCCAATTCAACCCTTTCAAGTTGGCCGCCAGAGAACGTGCCTGAACTGGGCACCACCCCGGGGGAAGGCCTGTGGACAGCCTATCTCAGGGATGCAAGCGGAAATGTCGTCGCCTACCGGACATTTCTCCAGCCGGACCCACAGCGGCCATATGCAACTGTCGCAGTGGTGGCATTTAACCTGCAAGCCACTCGCTTGCATTTTGTACTTGGCTACGAAGAACCCGCCTCCAGTATATTCATCAGCCGGCCGGCTCGTATTCCTGCCAGCGACAAGCAGCCTGGCAAATTACTTGCCGCCTTTAACGGCGGCTTCAAGGCGGAGCATGGCCATTTCGGCGTTATGTTGGACGGTGTGACCCTTATCCCGCCGCGGGATGGATTTGGAACGGTTGCGATTTATGACGATGGGAAAGTGCTCCTGGGCGCCTGGGGGACGGATATTAGCTCCTTGCCTCATTTGATCGCCTACCGTCAGAACGGTCCGTTGATCATACAAAACGGACAGATCAATCCTCATACTGCAGTGACCGATCCGCAGGTCTGGGGGTACACGACCTACGGAAGTACCGCTACTGGCCGTTCTGCACTAGGAATCAGCCAGGATGGTTCCGTTCTATATTACGCGGTCGGTTTTAATCTGACCTTGCCTGCCCTGACGCGCGCAGTTCAGGATGCAGGCGCTTTCCAGGCAATCCAGATGGATATTAATAATTTTTATACCCATTTCGAAGCTTTTACATTGGCAAGTGACAACCAACTGGCAGCCATCCCACTCCTGGAGCAGATGAAGGGCCCCGGCGACCATCGTTATTTGACCATCAACAAACGTGATTTTTTCTATGTAACTACGAAATAATCAGCGGGTTTGTGGAATATCACCTCTATCAGGAATAGATGATGAAAGGGATGTATATTAGACTTTTATTATCTTATATATTGTATTAATTGCAGGAAGGTTGTATAATACGCGTTGCCTACACGTATAGCCTGACTGCCTATTGTTGCGATATTTCTTCTACAAGCAATAAGTATAAAAAGGATGTCAAATATGGATCGCTATCTGATTGAATCTCCTCATACTGCCGAGGACTGCGATAAAGTGATCAAGGAAGTAAATTACTACCGGCTGAAAGCCGGTAGCTTTGGTGAGCGGCTGAAAGCCGCCTAAAGCTCCCCAACTTGAAAGTCTTCGTTATCATTTTGCGGCTTTTCATTTTGCATCTCAATATA
>JBEKEB010000028.1:0-27753 GCA_050014055.1 Anaerolineales bacterium
CGGCGTGGATTTCGAACTGGCTATTTCTGAATATCAGCGTCACACTATTACACTGGCTGAACAGGCTGCCCGGCAGGGCTTTTCACCCATCATTGCTGCGGGCGGAGATGGTACGATTGGCGAAGTGGTCAATGGGCTCGCGAGGGCGGCGATAGATGACCAGGCACTGCTTGGACCATTTGGCATCCTTCCGCTCGGTTCGGCTAATGACTTGGTTGATAACCTGGGATTACCGAAGGATCTGGCGGGCGCCGCCAGGGTCATTGCGGCCGGGAAGATCCGCAGGATGGATATTGGTTCGGTTAATGGGCTTTATTTTGCCAATAATTCTGCCATTGGGCTGGAGCCTTACATCACCTTGGTGCAACAGAAAATCACCTGGATCAAGGGTATGCTGCGATATCTGGTAGCAGCGGTGGCCGGGATAATGGACAAACCACTCTGGTCAGCCGAGATCACTTGGGAAGGCGGGCAGTATAAGGGAGCGATAATTCTGGTCACGGTTGGGAACGGGGCCCGCACCGGGGGGGTGTTCTACATGGCTCCGCATGCAGACCCCTTTGATGGAAAATTAACCTTTGTCCACGGGCTGCGGCGGACTCGCCGTGAAATGTTTGCTGTCCTACCGAAAACGATGAAAAGGGGCAAGGGAAATTACGTAGAGACAAACGATATACACGAAGAGAATTCCGCATGGATCAAAATCCACATTGACAGCCCCACTCCGGCGCATGTCGATGGAGAGATCTTTTCGGAAGCAATCCAGGACCTGGAATACCACATCCATCCAGGAAGATTGAAAATCCTGATGCCTTAGTGATCGACAAGAAAACACCAGCGATTTTCAATCAGGTGGGAGCAGTGCATCTATTTTCTCAGCCAATATGGCAACATGAGGTCGCTCAAGCATAGATACGTGATCCCCTGGAACGGTCACTATATCTAGTCGGCCGATAAGGGTTTTACCCCACCGTTCCATTGGATTCCCGGGGATTTCCAATGGATTATCGATTATAGAAAACAATGTTACCTTTCCAGTATATGGTTTTGGCACGTACGTTCGCATAAGGAGGTTCATCACCTCCTGAACCTGAACCCGTCCCTCTTTTTGATAACGCTCGGTTGTTAAAGGATCTAAAGTTCTTATCCACCAGCGATTGGAGAAACGACGGAATGTAATTCTAATATATTGCAAAATCTCTGGAAGATTCTTATCGAGGAGATTTTTTGTATGAAATTTTAACCGTTCAAAAAGGGGTACATTTCTATGAAGGGAGGTATCAAGCAAACCCAAGAAAGCAACCTCCTTACCATGCTGGAGGAGTAGACGAGCCAATTCAAGCGTGAATAACCCTCTGCCAGAGTGACCTATGAGTAAGTATGGCCCACGGGGATAAAAATCCACCAGATTGTTGTAATAGATTGCTGCTGTATCCTGGACGGATTTTCGATAAACCTCTTTTCCATTTTCGACAGAAGCCAAGCCATAAACTGGCCGCCCGGGAGCCAAAGTGAATGCCAGGTCTCGCATGACTAATTGAGGCGAGATAAAGAACAATGGAGTCTTGGAACCTTCCGAGCGAATTGGTGTAATTCCTTGTAAATAAGATGAATTATCGAAGTTGCGGAGAGCATCTGCCAAGGCTTCCACGGTTCCCTCTTTGAATAATATCTGTAATGGGAGGGAAAACCCAAATTCTTCCTTTATACTTGCGAACAAGCGCACCGCCAAAAGAGAATGCCCGCCAAGCTCAAAGAAATTATCAAGCACTCCAACCTGCTCAATCCCCAATACCTCCTTCCAGATTGAAACCAGCCGGGTTTCAGTATTATTCCTGGGCGCAAGTTGATGTACAGGGTATGCACCTGTTTCCGGGAGAGGCAGCGCCTGGCGGTCCACCTTTCCGCTTAAAGTCAGCGGCATTTTCTCTAACTGCAGAATAGAAGAAGGCAGCATATAGAATGGGAGGCGTTCCGCCAGATAAGCATGCAATTTTTCGATTAATTGCCCATGTTCGCCTTCCGATACGGTGATATACGCCACAAGTCTGTCAGATCCTCCCTGGTGTGATAAGACCACCACCGAGTCCTTAACACCGGAGAATTCATTCACAACCACCTCAATCTCGCCCAATTCAACTCGATAGCTGCGGATTTTCACCTGATTGTCTGACCTACCAAGAAAGCAAATGGTGCCCTCCGGTAGTTGCCTAACGATATCGCCGGTACGGTAGATCAGGCCGCCAGGCCAGAAAGGATCTGTGAGGAATCTTTCAGCAGTCAGGTCTGGCCGGTTCCAATAGCCTCGCCCGACCCCAACTCCTCCAATGAACAGCTCCCCTTTCACCCCAGGTGGAACCAAATGCAAATAATTATCGAGTACATAAACGCGTGTATTACTGATCGGTTTTCCAATAGGCACTCCCAACGAGCCCTTTGGAAGAGCAGCCGGGATCAGATAGTGGATAGCGCTAATGCTGCATTCCGTTGGTCCATATTGATTATTTACTTTCACTGATTCCCCGAAGGCCCGATGGGCAAGTTCCACATCCGCTTCCCGCAAAACCTCTCCGCCGGATGAAACCAACCGCAGACTATTTTCCTTTGGCCCATGGGCCAGAGCAGACTCGCAAATTGCCCTGAGCATAGTCGGGACAAGATTGATATAAGTAGCTTGATGGTCGATAATTGCAGAATAAATATAATCCGGATTGCGAACCTGGTTATCATCCAAAAAGAATAGCGTACCCCCATAGGATAAGGTACCCAATATATTCCAAACAGAACTGTCGAAGGAAATGGGTGTAAATTGAATGACACGGTCAGATTGGCCAAATTGAAATTTATTTATCATGTGTGCCAGATAATTGACGATGCCTTTGTGGGTATTCATGGCACCTTTTGGCCGACCGGTTGAACCGGACGTATACATGACATATGCAAGGGACTCGTTATTGGTTAATTTAATGGGACTCACTGATTCACAAGCGGCGATAGATTCCGCTTCGGTATCGAGGCATATTTTATTGATTTGATTTGGAAGTTTGTCGGTTAAATTGGAAGAAGTGATAATCACAGCAGGATTGGAATCATTGATCATGTAGGTGATACGCTCTTTTGGGAAAGTTAGATCAAGAGGAATATAGGCACCGCCGGCCTTGAGGGCTGCCAGTAGCGCAATTATGGTTTTTTCGGAACGCGGCAAATAAATACCAACGCGGGACTCTACCCCGACCCCGTTTGCCCTGAGGAAATGCGCAAGCTGGTTGGCCTTTATTTCAAGGTCGCCGTATGTCAGTGAATTTCCATTGCAAACGACAGCCAGCCAATCGGGGTTGCTCCTAGCCTGAATGGTAATCAAATCATGTATGCAGCCTTGAGGAAAATCTGCCCCGGTATTATTCCAATCGGTCACCATCTGCTGACGCTCAGCATTTGTGATTGGATTAAATTCGCGAATGCCGTTTGTAGGGTCGGAAGCCATCCATTCCAAAACGAGCTTGAAATGGGCCAGCATACGCTCAATCATTGCAGGTTCAAACAGATCGACATTGTATCCCAACTCGAGATGTAACCCTTTTCCCAGATCTTCCACCAGCAACGAAAGGTCAAATCTCTCCACACCAATATCAAGAGATTCAGGCCTAACGTCACAATCTTCCAGGTGAAGGCCCTGCGATGGTGTATTGACATAATCCGAAACAACCTGAAAAACAGGATTTCGACCAGGTTCCCGGTGTGAAAACAGCCCCTCGACCATTTTTTCGAAGGGGGCATCCTGGTGTGAATAGGCTTCCACGGAACTCTGACGTACACGCTGGAGAAGTTCAGGCAATCCCGGGTTGCCACTTAAATCCACCCGCAGTGGCAGCATATTGATAAAAAATCCGAGCATTTCTTCGAATTCTTTATGCTGGCGGTTTGCCATCGGAAAACCGATGACTACATCTTCCTGTTGGCTGTAGCGTCCCAGAATGATTGCATAAGCGGCGTTCAGCAGCATGAAGAGGGTCACGCCCTCACGACGAGCAAGTTCCTCTAACCTGTTCACAAAAACAGGCTCGAGGTCGAGGTGGATGGACCGTCCGTGATAGGTTCGCTCAGGCTGGCGCGGATGGTCGGTGGGCAGATCGAGAAGTTCAGGTGCGCCCTTCAAGTGTTCCTGCCAGTAAACCAGTTGTTTTTGCAATTCATCACCACACAGCCAATCGCGCTGCCAAGCGGCATAATCGGCATAATCCAGTTCAAGCGCAGGCAGGTTGGCTTGCCGGCCTGCAGCATACCGGGAATAGACTTCCGCCAGTTCCCGTTCGAACACACCCAGCGACCAACCATCAAAAATAATGTGGTGAATACTGAAAAGAAGTTTGTACTCATTTTGTGGGTATTTCCACAGATGGACACGCATGAGTGGAGCCTGCTCCAATGAAAATGGCTGGCTTGCCAAGGCATGCAGTTCCATGTAAGCTGTCTCTCCATCCGAAGTGTGCACTTCCAGTTTCCATTCTACGCTTTCTGCAATGGTCTGATAAGGCTCTCCATTAATGAGCTTGAAACTGGTTCGCAGGGCGTCGTGACGTGCGATAAGATATCTGACAGACTTCTCCAATGCCGGAATATCAAGCCGGCCTTCCAGACGGTAAACAAAGGTTAAATTGTAAGTATTGCTCATCCCTTCCATCTGGTACTGGAGCCAAAGGCTCTGCTGGGCAAAGGAAACCGGAATGGGCTGTCTGCGATCCACATGTCGCGGGAGAGAGCTTGCATTACTGCCAGCCTGTTTTTCACGAAGAAAAGCAATAATCTCTGCTTTTCTTTCATTAACTAGATCCTGGATTTCTGGTGAAAACACGCCTTTGGGAGCACTAATCTTCAAGTTGTCGCGGTCAATCTGAATAAGGATGCCCTTTAGTTCCAAAGAGGAAAGGAATTCAGAAACCATCATAGGATGAATTCCTCCCGGTCATTTAATCCTTCTTGCAATCCAGAACCTCGTTTTTGATTATGCAGTACAAGATCGGCCTGTTCAGCAAGTTGGGCTAAACGAGGAAATTCAAAAATCCTCTTAATGGGCATAATAATCCCGAGCGCATCCTGGATACGCGCCATTACCTTTATTGCCAATAAGGAATTGCCTCCAAGGTCAAAAAAATTATCTTCCATACTAACGCGCGGTATCCTCAATACATCCATCCAGACAAGTGATAAGATTTGTTCTGTCTGATTATGTGGCGGCACAACCGCAAGATTTTCATTTATACCAATGAGTGGTGCCGGCAAGGCTTTACGGTTGATCTTCCCGTTGGTAGTCAACGGGAAGGTATCAAGGGTAACGAAGGTAGATGGGACCATGTAATTCGGCAATTTTGCCTGCAGGAAATCACGCAACTTTTTCATTTCAACGGACATGTTAACAGAAGGGAGGTTGTCCGGTGGAAGATTGGGAATGATATAAGCGACCAGGCGCTTATCTCCCGGTTGGTCTTCGCGCAATACCACGATGGCTTGACGCACAAAAGGATGCTCACTCAGGACATTTTCAATTTCTCCCAATTCCACACGGAAGCCGCGAATTTTTACCTGGTGATCCATGCGTCCAAGGTATTCGATGTTTCCATCTGACAACCAGCGTGCCAGGTCGCCAGTGCGATAAAAGCGCTCAGACGCTTCTTCTCCATAGGGGTTCAGGAGGAAGCGTTCCTCGGTCAATTCAGGGTGTCCATAATACCCGCGCGCCAACCCAACGCCGCCAATAAAAATCTCTCCAGGAATGCCAGCCGGCATGAGATGGAGATTATCATCCAAAATGTAAACCTTCCAGCCAGGAAGAGGTTTTCCAATCACCGGGCGGTTCCCGGCCTTGCGCAAACCAAGGGTGGAATAAGATGTTTCGGTAGGCCCATATGAGTCAAAAATGCGCTGGATTCCCGGGAGCAGGGACAACTTATCCACCAATTGAGTTGGCAATGGCTCGCCTGCCAATACGATAGTTCTTACCGATGGCGGAATTCCTTTCGCGCGAAGCAGTTCGGCAATAGCAGATGGGACGGTGTTTATTAATGATATGGGGTATTCTCCATTATAAGTCATAACCTGAAACAAATTTTCAACAAGGATCAGGCAGCCTCCCCAAGCCAAACTGCCAAAAATCTCAAATCCCGACATATCAAATCCAATGGATGTGGAGGCCAAAACTCCACTTAATTCCTGTGGTGAAAATGTTTGCCTGATCCATTCCACCATTCCACGCGTACTGCCATGCGGGATGGCAACACCTTTGGGGAATCCCGTAGTCCCGGAAGTGAAAAGCACATATGCCAAGTGGGTGGGGCTCGATAAATTATTCAGCTTAACCATGGGATAGGAGGATATTAATGAATCCCAATCTGTATCGAGGTTGATCAGCGGCACATTTTCAATCTCGGGCGGGCTCGCGTGGATGAACAATTGGGAGAGGATTAGTTTTAGATGTGCATCCCGGCAAATAATCTTCAGCCGCTCCACAGGAAAATTTACGTCAAGGGGCAGGTAAGCACCCCCGGCTTTAAGAACCCCCAGCAAAGCCACAATCAAATCCGGCGTGCGTTCCATGAAAATGCCCACTAGCACATCCGGGCCAACGCCCTGCGAGCGTAAATAATGGGCCAACTGGTTGGCTCGCTGGTCCAGTTCATGATAGGTCATGATGCTCCGTTCATATGCAATGGCCGGGGCATCCGGATTGTGTTCGGCCTGTGTTTCTATCATCTGATGGATGCAAATTTCACTTTCATACTTTACCGTGGTTCCTGACCAATCCTCCAAAATCCGATGCCTTTCATCGGGAGCGATCAAATCGAAAGCATGGATTCCGTTGGTTGGAGCAGAGACCATCCATTCGAGAATGCGTCTATAGTAGACAAGCATTCGCTCTGCTGTAGCACGTTCAAATAGAACTGCGTTGTATTCCAATTCCAGGCGCAAACCTTCCACTTGTGTTCGTGCGAACATAGACAAGTCAAATTTTGCGACATTGATATCAGCAATCTCAGACACAACTGTGGAATTCCCTAATTGGAAATTCTGTGATGGCATACGCTCAAGCGCGAACAGGGTTTGAAAGACCGGGGAATACTTCGCATCGTGCTTAACGTGCAGCTCCTCGACCAATTTGTCAAAAGGCACATCCTGATGCGCATAGGCATCCAGTGCAACCTGGCGCATACGCTGGAGCGCTTCGGACAGGGAAGGGCTACCGCTCAAATCGACACGAAAAGGCAGGGTATTAACAAAGAACCCCACCACACCCTCCAAACTCTTGCGCAGCCGATTCGCCAATGGCACGCCAATGACCAGGTCATCCTGCCGGCAATACCTCCCAAGCAGAATCGCATACGCGGCGTAAAAGACCATGAAAAGAGTGACGTTTTCACTTCGAGCAAGGCCATTTAGCAGATCGACAAGACTTGGCCCCAGGTCCAGCAGGACGCGACTACCGCGATAAGTTTGTACAGCTGGCCGGGGATAGTCAGTGGGTAAATCGAGCAGTTCGGGCGCACCGCACAAGGTTTTCTTCCAGTACGCCAACCCCTGCTTAAATTCCATGCTTCTCGGCAAATCGCTGCGCTCCCAAGCGGCAAAATCGGGGAAATCCAATTCCAAGGCTGGCAGTTCGGCCTGCTCTCCTGCGGCAATCTTGGAATATACATTCTTTAATTCGCGTTCGAAGACATCCTTCGACCATTCATCCATAATGGTATGGTGGAAGTTCAAAAGCAAGGTATGGCTTTCGCTGGAATCCGTCCATAGGTGGGCACGGAACAACGGCGCCTTTTCCAGGGAAAACGGCCGGGCGGCAATTTCCACCAACTCACGCTGCACATTCTCCCCGCTCGAGGGGTGAATTTCCAATTCCCATTCCACGTTTTCAGCAATGACCAGATAAGGTTCACCGTCCACCGCCTTGAAACTGAGCCTTAATGAATCGTGGCGTGCAATCAAATAATGGAAGGATTTTTCCAAAGCTGGCAGGGCCAGTCTCCCGCGAATATGATAGACAAACGGAATGTTATAGGTACTGCTCGGACCTTCCAATTGGTACTGGAACCATAATCCCCGCTGGGAGGAGGAAGCCAGGATAGGCTGGCTTCGATCTACGCGTCGCGGGGAAATCAGGGGGACCCCACCTGGGAGGGTGTGCAATTTGGCGGATACCTGGCGGATGGTAAGCGAGCGAAAAAACTCGGCGACCGGTAATCGCACATTCAGTTTCTTCTCGATCTCCATGCATAATCTGATCGCCATCAGCGAATTCCCGCCAATATCGAAAAAATCATCCTCCACGCCGATAGGAGAGATGCCAAGAACCGTTTCCCATACTTTCGTCAGTTGGATTTCCTGTTCGGTTTGCGGCGGCAGGTATTTATTAGATACTATCGCTTCCGGCGGGGGGAGCGTTTTACGGTCTATCTTCCCGCTTGCAGTGAGTGGGAATGCGTCGATCTGCACGAAGGTGGACGGAACCATGTAATCAGGCAATTTTTCACGCAGGAAACCACGCAGTTTGTCCACATGAAGGGTTTCATTTGATGCAAGAAGCAGGTAAGCAACCAGACGTTTATCGCCGGGTAGGTCTTCTCGAACCATCACGAGGGATTGACGAATACCTGGATATTGCCCGATCGTAACCTCGATCTCGCCCAATTCAATCCGATAGCCACGAATTTTCACCTGGGAATCGCTGCGACCCAGAATAAAGATCTCTCCGTTTTGCTGATAACGCGCCAGATCACCAGTTCGATAAATGCGTCCACCAGGTTCGTCATGAAATGGGTCGGGAAGAAACTTCTCGGTGGTAAGTTTGGGGAGGTTATGATAACCACGCGCCAGCCCAGCTCCACCAATATAGAGTTCACCCGTCACGCCCACCGGAACAGGCCGGAGGTGAGAGTCGAGAATATACAAGCTAGTGTTCGCAATCGGTCGCCCGATTGTGACAGGTTGACCATGAATCAGGCGCTGGGCCGCGCACCAGATGGTTGCTTCCGTTGGACCGTAAAGGTTGTAAACTTCCCCAACCATTTTCGTCAATCGGTCGGCCAAGCCAGGTGGAAGGGACTCGCCTGTGCTTATAATTTTTAAACCAGCTTTTCCTTGCCAACCTGTTTCCAAAAGCATTTGCCAAGTGGCGGGGGATGCAGACATCCAAGTAAGCGGAAGTTCCATAATCCTTTTCGCCAGCAGGGCACCATTATAAATTTCTTCCCCAGAAGCCACCAGAACTGTCGCGCCCAGACACAACGGGCTCAATAAATCAAAAACAGATACATCAAATACAGGAGAGAATACTGCGATTGAGAGATTACCAGCAGATAAGCTTATAATCTTGTTGGCCGACAGCAAGCAATTCACCAAGCTACGGTGGCTGATTTCCACTCCTTTTGGATTTCCCGTGGAACCAGACGTAAACATAATATACGCCAGGTTTTCGGCCAAGACAACAGGCACGGGATTTTGGGTAGATTCCGCCTCCAATTGATCCAGTTGCCCATCCAGAAGAAGCAAAGTCAAACCACTTTTAAACTCATCAGTCGCCAGTGCAGCTTGTGTGACGAGAATCTTCAATCCCGAGTCGTGGATGATCCCGGCTCGGCGTTCCACCGGATAGATTCCATCCAACGGCACGAAAGGGCTGCCTGACTTGAGAATTCCCAGCATGGCCACGACCATCTCAGCAGAGCGTTCGAGATACAGCCCGACAGGTTTTTCCGGCCCTGCGCCCATTTTTCGCAAAAAATGGGCAATCCGGTTGGCGCGTTCGTTCACCTCCCGATAGGTCAATTTTTGATCCCCGAATAATACCGCCGGAAAGTCGGGAGTTCTTTCCACCTGCTCTTCGATTAACTGATGAACACTTTTTTCGCGGGGATAATCTGCATAGGTATCATTCCAATCAATTACAGTCCGTTGCCTTTCGGACGGTGAAAGCATTTCCAGATCTGCGATCAGGCAATCGGAATTCGTCAGCAGTTGCATGAGCAGGTTATGGTAATGCGAATTCATGAGCATGATGGTATTTGCATCATAAAGATCGACATTGTAATTAAAAGAACCTTCCAGCTGTCCATCCTCACCGACATCGAATTCCAAGGAGATGTCAAATTGACTAGGAACTTTCTCCTGTAGGATGCTTTCCACTTTCAATCCTTCTATGGACGTTTGGTGCTTTGGGACATTCCTCAGGGTGATCAAAACCTGAAAGACTGGTGTATGACTCAAGTCGCGCTGGGGTGAAATTTCAGAAACCAACGCTTCGAAAGGAGCCGCCTGCCATGAAAAGGCGTCCAACATTACCTCGCGAACTTCTTTGAGGAAAGTGCGTACACTCGGATTACCCCTCAAGTCCATGCGGATCGGCAGGGTGTTGACAAACAGCCCCACCAACCCGTTCAGTTCAGGGCGGGAACGATTCGCAAAAGGACAGCCGATTATAATATCTTCCAACCCTGTATACCGCTTCAGCAGGAGTGCATAGGCAGCCAGGAGAAGTTGAAAGAGGGTCAGGTGCTCCCTCTTGCAAAAATCTGTCATTTGGGAGGAAAGAACCTGGGGTATTTGAAAACGATATGCCGCGCCACGAAAGGATTGCAATGCTGGACGTGGTCGGTCCGTGGGTATTTCAAGTATGGGCAAGTCACCTGAAAGGATATTCTTCCAGTGGTTAATATACGTAGCAAGCGTCTCACCTCTCATCCATTTTCTTTGCCAGATTGCATAATCGGTATATTGGACTGGCAGATAAGGCAGGAGCGGAACACTCCCGGACCGGAAGGCTTCATAGAGTTGCATTAATTCGCTGATAACTATTTGCCGTGACCAGGCGTCAGTGCTTATATGATGAGTACTGAAAAACAGGTAGTTCTCGTCTTTTTCAAGATGAAGGAGGGCAAAACGTACCAACGGCCCTTCCTGAAGGTCAAACGGCTGATTACCCTGTATAGAAAAATATTTTTGGACTGCTTGTGCTTGTTCGTCCTCGGGTAGTCCGGAGAAATCCAAATCAGGCAAAGAAAACGGCTCAAAAGAATGGATGACTTGAATCGGTTTTCCTGCCTTGTTCGGATAGGTTGTCCGAAACGGCTCGTGACGGCGAACGAGTTCGTTGAGAGCCTGCTCGAGGGATGGCGGGTCGATTTTTCCAGTAAACTTAAGAATAAGATTCGAGTTGTAGGCGGTATTCTCCGGGTCAAGTTGTTGCAGGAACCATAAACTCTCCTGGGAGAACGAAAGGTTGGTATTTTTCAGATGGCATGGCTGGATGGGAGGGGCAGAAGGAATTGTCTCAGTCATTTTCCACATCCTGGGTCGTTTGAAGGGAATCTTCTTTGTTATTGGTAAGCGCCCTGGCCATGACTTCCACAGTTCCGTCTTTGAACAACAACAGCAATGGCAGGGATTGGCAAAATTCCTCCTGAACTCGTGCAAGCAAGCGCACAGCCAACAAGGAATGTCCGCCAAGTTCAAAGAAATTGTTCCTAACCCCAACCTGCTCGATTCCCAACACTTCCTTCCAGATGGAGACGAGACGCATTTCCACATCATTCCTGGGAGCAAGATACCGATCGATTGTCCTTCCGGCCTCTGGACGAGGCAAGGCACGCCGGTTAATCTTGCGGCTGGGAGTGAGTGGCATCTCGCCCAACGCCATGATGGAAGAAGGCAACATGTAGAACGGCAAGCGACTCTCCAGATAGCGGGACAACGTCTCCTTAGCTGTTTCTGCTCCCCTCTCAGCCAAGGTCACATATAAAGCCAGCAGTTCCAGGGGCTTGTCCGGCCAAAAAACAACTGCGGCATCCAGGATTCCCGGACATTCACGTGCGATTGCCTCAATCTCCTCCAACTCGACCCGGTAGCCTCGAATTTTAACCTGTTGGTCCATGCGGCCCAAAAAGAAAAGGGTCCCATCTTTTGCATACCTGGCCAAATCACCGGTACGGTACATCTGCCCTTTGGGAAGGAATGGATCGGGGAGGAAGCGCTCTGCAGTAAGGTCTGGCAGGTTCAGATAGCCATGCCCGACTGCCATCCCGCCAATATACAACTCACCCATTACCCCCGCCGGGACCGGGTGGCGATTTTGATCCAAGATATACACGTGCACATTATTGATCGGCCTGCCAATCGGAACAGCCTGGAGCGTACCCGGGAATGATTCCGGTAGCCGATACATGGTAGAGATCATGCTACACTCGGATGGACCATATTGATTTACCATCTGTACATTTTTCCCGAAAGCGTTTCTCACCAATTCGACGTCCACAATCTGCAAGGCCTCGCCGCTGGACATAATCAACCTCAGGCAATGTTCTTTGATTGCATGCTCTATTGTCGATCGGGATATTGCCCTCAACATGGTTGGGACAACGCTCAAGATACAATTTATTTTTTTTTCTAGTATAGTGCGTGAGATGAAGTCCGGGTCCCGCATTTGGTTGTCGTCCAACAGTACAATCGTACCCCCAAACGTAAGAACCCCCAAGGTATCCCGGCAGGCTGCATCGAAAGAGAGGGGAGTAAACTGAATAACCCGTTCACCGGCGTAAAGACGAAAGGTCGACACAAGATAGTTTAGATAATTCGAGACTCCCCGCTGTCCAATCACCACACCTTTTGGAAACCCTGTGGATCCGGATGTATAGGTCACATATACGATAGCATCCCCAGAAGTGGGTGCAGCGCGGTTCAGGCATGGAAAGGCATTGATTGCCTCCATTTCGGAATCCATGCAAATCTTGTGGCATTGATCCGGAAGTTGGGCAGCCAGTGTTGATTGCGTGATAACTATGGCGGGTTTTGCATCCTGCAAGATATATGTCAAACGCTCAGCTGGATAGGTGAGATCCAAAGGAATATAAGCACCACCCGATTTAAGGATGGCCAATTGGCTGATGAGCAGTTCTTCTGAACGTGGCAAAAAAATCCCAACAAGTGTTCCGGCCCCACACCCGCTCGCAAGCAAATAAGCAGAGAGCTGGTTGGCTCTCTTTTCAAGAGCAGAATAAGCTAGCTGCCTGCCGTTGCAGATAATCGCAGGTACATCCGGATTCTTTACAGCCTGTGCGGAGACCATTTCGTGCAGGCAGGGTTGCGGTAATTCAGAAGAGGCGGCATTCCAATCTTGCACGATCCGTTGGCGTTCGGAAGATGCCAGCATCTCCAAATCTGAAAGAAAAGATTCCGGTCCGTTGAGCATTTGAGATAGGATATTCTGGAAATGGGAGACGATGTGCAAAATGGTGGTTTGTTCGAAGAGACTGGCATTGTAGCGCATAGCCAATTTGAAACAATTGCCTTCTTCATTGAGTTCCAAGGAAAGGTCAAAAGCCGCCGTGTCTTCCTCGCTCAAAACACTTTCCACTCTTAAACCTTCGATGGCACTTGGCCGTCGCGGCATGTTACGCATATTGATCAAGACCTGAAAGACAGGCGTACGGCCCAGGTCACGCTGCGGTGAGATTTCAGACACCAGAGTTTCAAAAGGCGCGGCTTGCCAGACAAGGGCATCCCCCATTACCTCCCGGACTTGTTTGAGCAAACAGCGCACATTCGGATTGCCGCTCAAGTTCAAGCGGATTGGTAGAGTATTGATGAACGCTCCAATAATTCCATCCAGTTCGGGAAGAGGACGATTAGAGAATGGACAACCTGTGATGATGTCTTCCTGGCCAGTGTAGCGCATCAACAAGACCGCATAAGCTGCCAGAAAAAGGTGGAAGGGGGTTATATGTTCTTTTTTGCAAAATGACTTTATCAGGGTGGAGATGGAGGGCGAAAGCGAAAAAGAATATTTGGCACCCCGATATGTTTGCATGACCGGACGGGGATGATCGGTCGGAAGATCCAGAATTGGGAAATCTACGGATAGAATTTTCTTCCAATGGTCTGTGAAGATATTGAGATTATCACCGCTCAACCAAGCCCGCTGCCAGAGTGCATAATCCAGGTATTGGAATGGCAAATCCGGTATTCCTGAAGGCCGCGCGGACTGGAAATCACCATATAACTGCAGCAGCTCGCTGATCAGAATCTGCTGTGACCAACCGTCAAAACCAATATGGTGAGTAGCAAAAAACAGGTATTCTTCCTGAGAAGAGGCATGCAGCAAGGCAAAACGTGTCATTGGGTCCCCATGAATGTTGAATGGGACTTTCCCCTGCTTCAAAGCATATTTTGAGATTGCCAATTCCCGTTCCTCTTGAGGAAGCGAGGAAAAATCCACCTCAGGAAGCGGGAACGGCTCAAAGGGACGAACAACCTGCAATGGTTGTCCTGCATGGTTTGGATAAAAGGTGCGCAGATTTTCATGGCGGCGAACAAGCTCATTCAAAACCTGCTCCAAGATAACCCGGTTAACTCCACCTGAAAGCCGGAACAGATAGGTTAGGTTATAGGCGAGGTTAGTAGGATCAAGTTGGTAGAGAAACCACAGGCTCTCCTGCGAATATGAGAGCGGTCCTAGAATGTGTGATTTATGCAATAGAGGAGGAAACTTTGGTGGAGTCTCGGGCATGATTATTTATCTTTGCTTTGTCTTTTCAAAATCAAAGCTGCCATTGAAGATATGGTAGGAGTAAGAAAAATATCGCGTAAAGACAGATTGACGTTAAAGCGATCCTCCACACCCATTAAAATATTTGCCGCCTTGATCGAGTCTCCACCCATGGCCAGGAAATCATCCTGAATCCCTATATCCTGCCTTTCCAATTCCCTTTGCCAAATGGTAAGGAGGTCCGTTTCGAGTGGCGTGAGCGGCACGGATGACCGATCCGGCTCATCACTCTTACATGCCTCCAACTCGCGCTTGAGTTTTTCAGACAAGCCAATCCGGTGAACTTTGCCAGTGGGGCCTTTGGGGATTTCCGTAACGAAAATGATCTGGCGTGGCACTTTAAAATCGACCAAATAGGAGGCCGCGAATTGCCGAAGCTCCTGTGTGGAAACTATACATCCCTCGTGCAAAACAATTGCAACTGCGACATCCTCTCCCAAGGTGGGGTGAGGGACAGCAAATGCAACAGCTTGTTTTACGGCTGGATGTGTTAGCAAGACCCCGTCGATCTCACGTGGAGATATTTTCTCGCCGCCACGATTGATAAGTTCCTTCAATCTTCCCTGGATGAACAAATAACCATCATCATCAATAACTCCTTGATCCCCAGTTCTGAGCCAGCCACCTGTAAAAGATGCAATATTCGCGGCAGGGTTATTTTCATACCCCAGCATGACATTCTCGCCGCAGATGCAAATTTCGCCAAGAGTGTTCTTTGGAAGGATATTTCCTTTCTTGTCCAGAATGGAGATATTCGTGGTGCCGGTCGGCAAACCGACCGAACCAAATTTGTGAACTTTAGGCGGAAGTGGATTACTGGCCATCTGATGCGTAGCTTCTGTCATGCCATAGGCTTCCAAAACCGGTACGGCGAATGTGATTTCCAAATTGCGGCCAACCTGCAGTGGAAGTGATGATGAACAGGAACGGATAAATCTTAATCGCGTCTGCACTTTTCCCGGGTGGCGTTGAACTTGATCCAGAATAGCTTGGTGGATAGTCGGGACTGCCGTATACCAGGTTGGCCCGAGGTCAGACAGCCAACCCATGACCTGGTTGGGTGTAAAACCCGGTGCGCAGATGACGCTGGCCCCGGCCATCAACGAAGCCGTGAGTGATCCCATCAAGCCATGAATATGAAAGAGAGGCATCATGTTCAAGCAACAATCGGAGGTTATAAGGGAGTAGGTATCGACAATATTGTGTGCAGAATAAAAGACATTTCGATGTGTGAGGGGGACAATTTTAGGTCGAGAGGTTGTACCAGAGGTGTGAAGGACAATGGCACTATCCTCCATCCTAGCCAGAACAGGTTCAGAAAAGCTATCATCGACGGGTAGGGAGGAGAAAAAACTGAACAACCCGGCGTATTTTGCATCCGGCTTTAGATAAAGAACTGGTATGCCCAGATTAGCAGCCACCTGACGAGCCGGGTGGTTGGCTTCAAATGATGTTACCAGCGCTTTCACTTGGAGATCTTTCATGCTGAAGGTAAATTCATCCACCTGGTAAGCAGGATTGAGCGGAGCGCATGTGCAGACAGAAGAAGAGGCAAGGTAGGCAGTCGCCATTTCCGGACCGTTTGGCAGTACCACCGCCACCCGGTCGCCTCTTCGGAAACCCAGCCTGTTCAGGTGCAGAGCAACGGATTCCAATTGTCCGGATAGCTGTCTATAAGATATCGGCAGTCTACCTGGTGCCAGAATGGCAAGTGCATCCGGCGTCTTTTCGGCTTGTTCATGAATCGAGCAATAAAGCAGTTGGAGAATTGGTTGCATGGGAGGATTCACTAAGGAATTTTCTAATTTATTTTTGTTGAAAGTGTCTTTTACCTATAATGTATGAATTTTACTACCTTATAGACCTTTATAAATCCATTTCTGGAAACATCCAAGTGTCACGAAAAGATGCTCGTAATGGCTTCTTCGCTGGATGCTGATGGGACCCAAACTCCCAACCTTAACAATTGCATTGATGGGACCGGATAATTAGATTAATGTGGTAAATTTAATTCCACCATGCCCATTCTTGCCATCGCACTGCTGCTCACTTCTGCCGTCCTTCACGCCCTATGGAATCTTCTCCTTAAACAATCCCCGGAGAAATATGTTGCGATGGGCTGGCAGGTGATCATCAGTGGGGTCCTGTCGTTGGTTCTGCTATTCTTCACCGGCCTGCCGCCTCGTTCCATGTGGTTATTTGCGTTTATCAGCATGACGCTGGAGGCCATCTATTTCGTTCTGCTTTCATTTGCCTATAGCGATCATGATTTTTCGCTGGTGTACCCGGTAGCCCGCGGAACTGCTCCTGCTCTGGTGGTCGTTTGGTCCTTCTTGTTCCTGCGAGAGATACCGAGCACTGGAGGCTTTATAGGAATAATAACCATTATTTGTGGATTAATCATCATTGGCTCGCCCAGTTTCTTCCAGCCCCACGAGGGCAAATTGCAATTCAAGGGAATAGCCATCGCGCTGTTAATTGCCCTAGTCATATCCATTTACACTTTGATCGATGGTTTTGCAGTCAAGCATGGTCCGGCCCTGCCCTATGGCCTGACCATGTTCATGCTGGTGCCGGTTTTGACCACACCCGTACTCGTAGGCCATTATGGATGGGAAAGATTAATTGAAGGAAGGCACTGGCAGCCGGCCCGGCTCATCCTAGTGGGTTTTCTGGGGGTCATTGCTTACCTGTTAGCCCTTTTTGCCTACTCGATTGCACCCGTTAATTATTCAGAAGCCATCCGGGAGGTCAGCGTGGTGTTAGGCGCATTTGCCGGCTGGCAGTTCCTGGGCGAGAAATTAGGGAAGATCCGTGTGCTAGGGGCAGCCGTGATCTTTGTGGGGATTGTGTTGATAGCATTGTTTGGTTAATATCTTAAAAACAACCCGAAGGGTGGAGTAAATACCGCGATTCCAATTACCATCCTTCGGGACGTTTGTTTAAATTATTCTTTTTTCATGACAAGAAATATACAAAGGTTTTTACTTTGTGCAATTTCTTGCCTTAGGTGATATTTTTATTCCGATTTGTACGTGTCGAACTTTATTTAATTCTCTCGGCAATAATCTCCGCCACGTCCACGACTTTAACCATTTCTCCGTCTGCTTTGGCAGCATCAGTAAGCATGATCATGCAGAAGGGACAAGCCACAGCCATTGTCTGAGCGCCGGCGGCACGCGCTTCAGTCACGCGCACCGCGCTGACCCGGGCAATGCCGTGCTCCTCTTCCTTCCACATTTGCGTGCCCCCAGCTCCACAACAAAAGGACTTGTCGGAGTGTCTTGGCATTTCGATCAGGTTTGTGGTGACATCTTTAAGGACCTGGCGCGGGTCAGCATAGATTCCATTGTGGCGGCCCAAGTAGCAAGGATCGTGATATGTAAAGATAGCGGCGTGGTTTGTTTCAGTCTGGGGCTGAGGCTGAAGATGCAACTTACCGCTGGCAATCAGTTCGTTAATTAATTGGGAATGGTGAATGACCTCGTAATTCCCACCGAAAGCCGGGTACTCGTTCTTAAGGGTGTGCAAGCAGTGAGGACAAGTCGTAACGATGCGCCGGGGTTTAATTTCGTTAAGCAGTTCCACATTGGCGGTTGCCAGCCCAAAGAAAATGTCTTCACGACCGGCACGGCGAGCAGAATCGCCGGTGCACTGCTCGTTTTGTCCGAGTACGGCGAAATTGACTCCGGCAGCATTCAAGATATTTGCAAAGGCACGGGCGGTCTTCTGGGCGCGTGCATCGGTCGCCGGGGCGCAACCCACCCACCAAAGCACATCCGGTTCCGGGTTCTGGTCGATGGTGGGAATACGCAATCCTTCGGCCCACTTCATTCTTTCAGTTGGCGGAACACCCCATGGATTGCCTGCCCGCTCCATGCCGCGGAAGGCAGTCTCCAATTGCTTGGGGAAAGTATTTTCCATCAGAACCAGATTGCGGCGGATGTCAAGAATATCACGCATCGGCTCATTGCCCACCGGGCAGATATCCACACAGGCCCCGCAGGAGGTGCAAGCCCAGACGGCCTCTGCCGGGATGGCAAACTCGGTGAGAGCCGGCGAGTCATCAAGCGAATTTACCGTGTTGAGAAAATAGCGCTTATTGATCTCCAGAGCAGCCGGAGAAAGCACCTTCCCGGTGGCATAGGCCGGACAGACCTCCTGGCAGCGAAAGCACATGATGCAGGCGTAGGCGTCCATCAACTGCTCCCAGCCCAGATCGTGAAGCTTCGCAGCCCCGAACTGCTGGATGGATGTGTCTTCCAGGTTGATGTAGCCCAACTCGCCGATCGAGCGACGTTCCGGCTTGAGCAGGAAATTGAGTGGTGCAAAGAACAGATGAACGTGCTTGGAGTAGGCAAAATAAGGAATGAAGACCATGATTAAGCCGATGGCCAGCCAGAAGGCGACATGCTGGCTGACGACAAGCGCATGCGGGCTCATCCCAGACCACAGGCCGGCCATAATAGATGCGAAGGGCTGCCAGCTGTCGGGTTTACCGGCCGCTGCGATGGAGAGCGATTGACCTACGAAGTGCGCTCCGACATGGAAGAAAATGAAGGCTGCCACGATTGCCGAATCGCGTTGGATTCCAAAACGCGCCTTCGGGCTGAGCAGTGTGGTCTGGCGCGTCGTAAGGGCTGACGGCCGGAAAACGAAGCGGCGTAAGACGAAATACACCACACTCACCAGCAATGCAACTGAAAGCAGGTCTGCCAGCAAACGGTAAATATCACCCAGAACGCCTGGAATGGCGAAACCTGGCAAGTAGCCATGGATCACCTCAACCAGGTTGACCAGGACGTAAAAACCAAAGCCCCATCCGACAAAAGCATGGAACAGGCTCGACCAGAAACGGAAGCGGAAAACTGGCTGGAACGTGACCATGCGACCGAGGACGGTGAGCAGGCGCTTCCACGCCAGTCGCCAGTCCGGTCGGCCATGACCGGCAGAAATGATACGTACCAACCGGCGAATTGCAAAGAATACCGCCACGAGTGTGGTCAAGGCGGCAAGTGCGAAGATGATTTTTTCTGGGAGAGTGAGCATGGGCTATTTACGGAAAAAGTTTGAAATGAAGAACCACGCATTGGCCGGGCGCTCAGCCAGGCGGCGCATGAAGTACGGATACCACTGCGTCCCGAAAGGGACATACACTCGCACAGGGTAGCCTGCCTGAACATATTTATCCTGCAGATCGCGCCGGATCCCGTACAACATTTGAAATTCGATGGCCTGATTGGGCAAGCCGACTTTTCCAGCATACTCTTTGGCAAATACCAAGCGTTTCTCATCATGCGAGCCGATCGCTGGTATGGGTGGGATGCGCCCGTCGCTGCTGACGGGTTGGCAGCCTCTGGCAAGCGCACTATCGATCAAAATCTTGGTTAGGCGATCAAAATTGGTATCCACGTCCACTTTCTTTGGGAATGCAAGGTTGGCCGGTTCTTTATAAGCCCCCTTGACCAACCGGAAGCGCGTTCCATCAGCAATCAGGGCGCGCACATCCTCTTCGGTTCGATAGAGATAAGACTGGATCACCAGGCCAGTGTTTTCACAACCTTTTTGGCGCATGCGCTTGTACATCCCGATGGTTTTCTCAGTATAAGGCGTATCTTCCATATCAATGCGAACGAAGTTCTGATACTGGCACGCACGGGCGAGAATCTGATCCAGATTTTTCTCACATAGTGTTTCGTCCAGAGCCAATCCGATCTGGGAGAGCTTGACCGAAACATTCGCGCGGATATGGCTGGCGTTTATCTGGTCAAGCAGGTCCAAAATATCATGGGTAGCCTTTACCGCCTCCTCAGGGGTAGTGGTTGCTTCTCCAAGATGATCGACGGTGGCATTGATTCCTTTCGCGTTCAACTCTGTCACCGCCCTGATTGCGTCAGGAACTGTGCTGCCAGCTACAAACCGGCTGGCAGCCCGCCAGGCAAATTTCCACGAAGTGACCAGCCGCTGCGCCCAAGCGGCCTTGGATAGATAGATTAAGAATGATCGCAGCATGGTGCCTCCTATTTAATATGTCTTCCTTGACCGGCCAATTGCTTGCATGGGCCTATTTTCAAGACGACCTTACCGGTTTCGCGTAGCGGCCTTTTTATTGTAACGCTGTAAAGGCTTCCAGGCAATCAGGTCGAAACTAACAAAAAAAACATGCCTTCCGTCCATTTTTGGGAGGCATGTTTTAATTCAGATACCCATACAGAACAACTATAGGGGACTGATGTTTGGACAGGTTTAAATCGTGCGGACATCTAATATTTTACGCACGACAGGCTTGAGCACTTCCACCACTTTATCCTGGGGTAGATCCTGCACCTTCATGGTCATCTCCCAATCTTCCTTCGGGAAATTGGAGACTTCATCGAAGCCCAGACCGACAATATTCCCACCAGCTTTGGAAATTGCGTCACTAATCTTGGAAAAAGTTCCTTTGGAGCCGGAGATGGAAGCAGACACCCGCACGCCTGGCCGCAGCCCCCCAAACAGTGCAAAGAATACTTTGAAGATGTCAGCTACTGTAATGATGCCGACCACTGTGTTTCCGTTCAGAACGGGCAGGCCGCCGATTTTTTTCTCAACCATTATGCGGGCAGCTTCTTCAATGGGCGTATCTTCGGTTACCGTGATGACAGTGCGGGTCATCACTTTATCCACCTTCAACTTTGCAAGTAGCGAATGTATTTCCCAAACATTTAAGGTAGTGGCAGGTGAAGGGCTTGCGTATAAGAGATCCCCCTCCGAGACTATCCCAACCAGATTCCCGTGTGGATCGAGCACTGGCAAGCGAGAAACTTTTTTCTCGTGCATCAACTCCAGTGCGTCTGTCACTGAAATGTCGGTGGTGGTGGTGACAAGGTTTCGGGTCATTTTTTGCTGGACAAGCATGGCTGCCTCCATTTCTTAAACAAGGGTTTCAAAAAGTATATCACAAACGATTCACACGACATTATATTCCAGGATTTGCCGGCCCTCGCCAAACCTGGCCAGATCGAGCATCGAAACATCCAAGCTCAGAAACTTCCCGTCCAGGATGCATTCAGTCATTAATTTTCCCGAGATGGGGCCGTGCATGAAACCGTGACCAGAAAAACCCGCAACGATAAAAAAACCATCGATGGGTGTTTTTCCATAGATTGGATGTGCGTCGGGAGTTACTTCATACAGTCCGGCCCAATGGGAGAGCATACTGGCTTTCTCGAGGCAGGGCATGCGTGCAATGGCTGCTTCCAGGTTTACCATTTCGAAGTCATCGTCAACGGTCTGGTCGAATCCGGCTCTTTCGTTGTTGTTGGACATGCCGGTTAATATTCCATCACCCTCACGGTGAAAGTAGAGTGACTGAGCAAAATCCAGAACAAACGGGAAATCCTGAGGAACTTCCAGCAAGGGAGTGGTGGTCATGATCTGGCGGCGTAAGGGAACAATTGGAACTTCTACCCCTGCCAACCGGCTGATCTGTCCAGCCCAAGGCCCCGCGGCATTCACTACCACCCGGGTAGAAACCTTCCCCTGGTTCGTTTCCACACCAATGACCCTGCCGGCTGCAACCTGGATACCAGTTACTTCAACATTGTTAAGACACTGCACTCCCAGACGTTGTG
Source organism: Anaerolineales bacterium (assembly GCA_050014055.1). Taxonomy (GTDB): domain Bacteria; phylum Chloroflexota; class Anaerolineae; order Anaerolineales; family Villigracilaceae; genus UBA877. The sequence continues at coordinate 22,204 of JBEKEB010000028.1, forward strand.
CCGCGCCTACATAGCCCATAACGACACTATTGGGGTCAACCAGGCCGTCCTGTGGATTGAAAGAGCCTGCCAGGGCATCCTCAAAACGCATCAAAGGCAGGCGCCGGCGAACTTCGTCTGCCGACAACCATTCTGTATGAACCCCGAGGCCCTGTTGGAGCTCCAGGCTGTGTCGAAAAGTTTTAACATCTTCGGGCTGGGTTAGTACGAATAGGTAACCGCACTTGCGGAAATTAATTTCCTGGCCGGTCTCTTCCTTGAAACGCTCGAGCATAGGCAGACTCAGCATGGAAAGACGGACATTGATTTCCGTTGAGAATTGGTATCGAACACCACCCGCACACCGGCCGGTTGCCTCCTGTCCAAAGAATTCATCCTTTTCCAAAAGCAGAATGTTCTTTTGGCCACGCAAGGCAAGATGGTACGCAGTGCTCGCGCCCATTACGCCACCACCGATAATTACAACATCAGCTGTTTTCGGAACCATGATTAGCAGTCCGTTAAAGCGGCAACCAAGTGCCAACCCCTTTTTCGCGTGCCCGCCGATAGATTTCCGGTGCGATGGCCATGTCGTCCATGGCCAGTCCCAGGTTGATCGCCAGATTCCGTTCTTTATCCGAACCCCGGCCCGGTTTCTGGCCGGTTGCAAGTTCTCCCAGGTCAGCATATGGATTGGGGGTTTGCTGGAAGTAGCCGCTCTCGCGGTAGTACTGGAACTGGGTGTGATCGTCTGTGCTGATACGGTCCATTTGTGCCATGGCCGGGCCGGTCCAATAGGAGTCGAAGTCAACAGCCGAGCCAAACCCTCCTGGTTTCAGCCAGTCCTCCTCGATGATGGGGGTGGGATGTTTGAGGATCGGGCCGGAGGTCACCACGAGATCGCTTTCCTGGACGGCCTCTTTCGGCCCTTTGGCCGGGATGATCTCAAATTTGAATTTCGAGCGCATTTCTTCAATAAACTTTGCCTGGGCTTCGGGCAAAATATCGTAAGCGTAGGCGCGCTTGAGCGGGAACAGGCAGGCGAGCGCCTCCAGGTTGGTGCGCCCTTGCACCCCGCATGCCAGAATGGCAGCCACCTGGCTGTTTGGACGGGCCAGATACTTGGCAGCCAAGCCAGACGCCGCCCCGGTGCGGTAGGCGGTGATCCAGGTACAATCCATCAAGGCGTAGGGGATACCAGTCTCATCTTCGTTCAGGATGAGCAAACCGGTAATGTAAGGCAGCCCGCGCTTGAAATTCTCTGGATAGCCGCTCACCCATTTGATCCCGGCCGAATGCAAGGAGGGAATAAAGGCGGGCATGGCATGGATAAAGGCATCCGGCATGGTATGGATGCCGGGCTTGGGTGGCATTTCGACCTTCCCATGGCCTTTTTCCTTGAAGGCCTCTTCGAGAAGTTTCAGAATGGTTGGCATGTCGAGCGCAACTTTTTCAACATCGGCGCGTGAAAGGTAAAGCAGTTGATGTTCAGCCATTGGTAATCCTTTCTCTTCGATTATTGTCTATATTGTTTATGCTTGGATAAAGTAAAATTATAACCATCCACAGGCTCTCTGCGCCACCAGCGCAGAGAGCCTGGCATTTCATCCTAACAAAATTGATTGCAAGATCCTTCCTAATGATCTTATTTGGCTATTCCATGCCCAAATAAGATTTTTGGATGATTTTGTTGTCCTTGAGTTTCTCTGCAGTATCCTGGATTACTATTTCTCCGGTCTCAAGAACATAGCCGCGGCTGGCAACGCTCAACGCCATAAGAGCATTCTGCTCGACTAGCAAAATGGTTGTTCCCTCTTTGTTAATCTGAATGATGGTATCAAAAATACTTTCCACCAGTACCGGTGCCAAGCCCATGGAAGGTTCATCCATCAACAACAGGCGTGGGTGAGCCATCAATGCGCGTCCGGTGGCGAGCATTTGTTGCTCTCCGCCGGAGAGGGTTCCACCCACTTGCTTCCGACGTTCCTTCAGGCGGGGGAAAAGTGTGAAGACGCGTTCCAAATCGTTCGCCAAATCAGGACCACGTTTGCGGGTGTAAGCGCCCATTTCGAGGTTTTCCGAAACTGTCAGCCGGGCGAAGATCCGTCTTCCCTCGGGCACCATCGACATCCCCTTGAAGATCAGGTCATGCGGTTTATAAGGAGCCAGGTCTTCCCCGTCAAAGCGGACGTGTCCCTCGCGTGGTTTGAGCAGACCGCTGATGGTGCGCAAGGTGGTGGATTTACCGGCACCATTGGCGCCTATCAATGTCACGATCTCCCCTTTCTCGACGGTCAGGGAAATCCCCTTGAGAGCATGGATGTTACCGTAATACGAGTGAATATTCTCAACTTCCAAGATAGGCATAATGATCCTCCGCCTCAGTCTGCCGGTTTGGCCTGACCGAGACCGCTCGCCGCGCCGCGGCCCAGATATGCTTCAACGACGTGGGGATTCTTCTGGATTTCCAGCGGAGTACCCTCGGCGATCTTCACGCCAAAATCCAGAACACTGATCTGCTCGGAAATGCTCATCACAACCCGCATCTGGTGCTCGATCAGCAGGATGGTGACGCCCAATTCATCCCTCAAGCGGCGGATAAAGGCAACCATATCCTGAGTTTCCCGGGGGTTCATACCGGCGGTCGGTTCATCAAGGAGCAGCAGGGCCGGCTTACTGGCGAGCGCCCTGCCAATCTCCAGGCGGCGCTGTTCACCATAAGGCAGGTTCTTGGCAAGCAGATCGCCCTTGCCTTTCAGGTTGATGAAAGCAAGCAGCCGGATGGCTTCTTCAACGGCTTCCTTTTCCTCGCGGTTTGTGCGAGGGTCACGGAAAATGCCTCCCAGCAGACCCGACTTCAAGTGAGGCTGCATCCCAACCAGAATATTTTCCACTGCGGTCATGTTTTTAAATAGGCGGATATTCTGGTAGGTGCGCGAAATCCCCAAACGGGTCACCCGGTCCGGGGAAAGGCCGGTGATGTTCCTGCCTTTGAAAACGATCTTGCCTTCCTCCGGGGTATAAAAACCGGTGACGCAGTTGAAGAAAGTGGTCTTGCCGGCGCCATTGGGGCCAATGATACTGTATATAGCGTGTTCTTTTAGTTCCAGATCGATCTTGCTTACAGCTTCCAGGCCGCCGAAACGTTTGGTTACCTTGTCCGAAACGAGTATCGCCATCTCAGCCTCCACCTAACGCCCAGCATCCGTTACGGCCGGTTTTTGGTTTTCCTGGGGACTCGGCCCCGACTCTCCTTCACGTAATTCCAGGCGTCGGCGCGCTTCAGGCAACAATCCTTCCGGTCGACTCAGCATCATGAAGATCAGGGAAGCGCCATAGATGAGATAGACGAAATCTGCAAATTGCGCCAGCAGTAAAGGTAACCCCACCAGGACCAGGCCGCCCACGAAGACACCCGGGATGCTGCCCAACCCGCCGATGATGATCAAGGAGAGAATATTGATCGAAACAATAAAGCTGAAGCTTTGCGGATAGACCGAGCCAACCTTGGTTGCGAATAAAGCCCCGCCCAGGCCAGAAAAAAGCGCCCCGGTTCCAAAAGCGAGCAGCTTGGTGGCAACCTTATTGATCCCCATGGCTTCGGCAACATCCTCATCCTCACGCAAGGCCATCCAGGAACGGCCAAGGTGGGAATCTTTCAGCCGGGTGGCAATAAAACCTGCCACGATGATCCCGGCGATAATCACATAAAAAAGTTGTTGTTGGTTCGCAAAGACATAAGTCCCGATGGTCGGCTGGCCAATCCGTTGAATACCCTCCGATCCGCCCAGGAGAGGCTTGAACCAGTCGGATAATACCAGGATGCGGATGATCTCTCCAAAACCTAGCGTCACGATTGCCAGGTAGTCGCCGCGCAATCTTAGAATCGGCAGGCCCAGCACCACGCCTGCAAAGACCGCTACGACCAAAGCAACTGGCAGGGCAGCCCAGAAAGTGAGATGGAGCAGTCCCACCGCTTCGGAGGTCGTCAACACCCCCAGGGCATAGGCTCCTATGGCATAAAAAGCGACATAGCCCAGGTCCAGCAACCCGGCGAACCCGACCACGATATTCAACCCGAGTCCCATCAAGATATAAATGCCCACGTCATCCAGAATTTCGCTAAAATACATTCCCAGGATTTTAGGCAATAACAAGACAATGACCGCCAGCACCCCCAGAGTCACCCATCGAATGATACGCTGCTGCCTGGGATTTCTTTTAGAAACGGATGCTTTCCGAACGGTGTCCGAACGCCAGTAGACAAGGCCGCCCACAACCAGGAATACAACCAAGGCTCCAGGGATCGTCATCCCGACATCAGCAAACATCCACAGAAAAGCAAATTGCACAAAACCCCACAGCCCAATGACTGTGAGGATCAGGTCCCGGAACAAGCCGAGGATGAGGACGATCAGGAGCCCCCAACTCAATGCGCCCCGGATGCGGGCCGGTAGCATGGAAAAACCCGCCGCGATCAATCCTGCAACCAATGCAAGTGCAAGCAGAGCCAACACTCCGGGCAGGAACGGGAGACCGAAGGTCCACAAAGTGTAAAGGTCAGGGGAGGAGTTGATCAGAATCGAGCGGAAGGGAACTAACTGTCCGACAACAAGATATACTGCAAGGACCGCACCTCCCAGGAGGCCGGTCAGGCCTCCGACTGCCAGGATGGCCCGAGGATTTTTCGAGGGTATATGCTTGATCGAGGAGAAGGCTTCCAATAAAAACGGAGCCAGTAGTAGGATCTGACCCATCGAAACCATTCCCCCGACCAAATAGGTCGTCCCAAAAGCCACAACCATCCCGACCAGGCCCAGGAGCAGGGAAATGAGTCCACCGAGCAGGCCGTTTTGAAGTACTTTTTTCCAAAGTGATGATTCGATTTTCATATCATCCTCCTCAGGCCTTATCCTTCGATATCCGTTCGCCCAGAATACCTGATGGGCGGAAGATCAGGATGAGCACCAGGACGATAAAAGCGATGGCATCTTTCAACTGGGATGGCGAGGGGATGCCCAGTCCGGTCAAAAACAGATTAGGCCCGACCGATTCAAGCAAACCGAGGATGATGGCTCCCAGGAAGGCTCCAGGCACGTTTCCAATGCCTCCGAGCACCGCGGCGGTGAAGGCTTTGATCCCGGGCGTGAATCCCATGTAGAAGTTGACCACCGGGAATAATAAGGTATAGAGTACACCCGCCGCTCCTGCCGAGGCGCCTCCCAATCCGAAGGTAAACACAATCATCTTGTCAACATCAATCCCCATCAATTCGGCAGCTTCCTTGTCTTCCGAAACGGCGCGCATGGCTTTCCCGATCTTCGTCCACTGCACGATCCCAAACAGGATGAACATCATGAGCACCGAGCCGGCAATCACCACGACCTGGGTGTTAAAAACTTGAACTCCACGTATAGTAAAGGATTTCTGAAGGATATTTATGGCTGGATAACCATAGGAACCGGAACCAAATAGACCCCGGAATGTATACTGGAGGAAAAAAGAAGCCCCGATGGCGGTTATCAGCGGAACCAGGCGAGGGGCATTTCGCAAGGGCCGGTAACATATTCT
>JBEKEB010000029.1:0-34270 GCA_050014055.1 Anaerolineales bacterium
AATACCACCACGGCGCTGCTGGGATCGGTGATTGGCTTTACCTCGATGACCGGAGCGGCATTCGCGGCAGTTGCGGCGATTAGGGCAGACATATCCGCGGCAGCCGACGAACAGACGGCGCTGACCCAGTTGAACGCGACCCTCGAGAGCACCGGACGAACCGGGGAAACATCCGCGGCAAGCCTGGATAAGATAGCAGCCAGCCCACTCTTCACAACCACACAGATCGACCAGGCGGCGAATGCCCTGGCACGCTTCGTGGATATCCCGAGCGAGCAGTTGGGCCCGGACATGTTGATCATCGAGAACATGGCTGAGGCGCTCGGAACTGACCTGCCTTCCGCGGCACAGAGATTCGGGCAGGCGATGGAGACCGGGCAGACGCGCGGGATGGGCTTCAGCCGGGAACTGACAAACCAGATCAGCAAGTTAATGACTGCCGGGGATATCCAGCAGGCGGATGCGATCATCCTGGATCAGCTTAGCCAAAAATATTCCGGACAAGCCGCTGTAGCGCTGGATACCTACAATGGTAAGGTGCAGGCGCTAAAGGCATCCTGGGATGAGCACAACGCGTCAGCAGGACAGGCCTACGTCCAGGAGGGCCTTCTCACAGACATAATAGGAGGGGTCACAGGGGCTATCACAGAAAGCACAGACCGCCAAAATACTCTCAACGAGGCCAAGGCATTGGGGATACAGGTGGACACCGATGCGGTGGCGGGCATGGTAATAGTCAACAATAATTACATGACCTACGCGCAATTACTGGATATGGTCACTGCGAAGCAAGATGCCCAAAACGCTTCAATGTCCAAAATGGATGCGTTGACGCAAACCGACATTGACACGATAGGCAGGTGGAAAGCATCTTTTTCTGATGCCACCACCGTAACCGACATTTTCACCGGCGCACTGATCGAGGCGACCAATGCCAATAAGCAAGAGGGCGCCGAGCTGGACTTCATCACCGGCTACGCCAAGACGTATCAACAGGGAATTGATAATATCGCCAATGCCACGAAGAATGCCCAAAAGAATATAACGGATTACACCAACGATCTTGATTATTTTCAAAACCTTGAGCAGAATGGGCCGGCCATCCTTGAATATTATCGCGATAAATTGGATGAGGTTGCAAAGCAATATGGTGTGAACAGTAAGGCATATGACGACGAAAAAAAGATATTAAGTGACACCGAACAGAACTATAAAGGCGCGGGCGGAGCAATAGATTACTACAATGGAAAGTTGCAGGAAGAAACCGACCAGATTGATGCAACAAAAAAAGCCGCCAAAGATGCGACCGACGAAATGATAGCTGGATACCTACAAACAGAACTTGCTGCGGAGGGCGTAGTTCCAAATATTGCTTTCACAAAAGTATTAGATTTCCGGTTAAGTGTTGGGTTGCTGACGATGGATGAATATAATGCCGCTATACAGGCTATGGCAATAGCAGATAACCTGGCGGGTATTCAGGATAAAACCGTTACAGTAACTATCAACGAAAGCATAAATCAAAAAGTTAACAGAATCGATAATCCTCCACTGCCATCAACCACGAACCAATGGACAGAGGGCAAGCCGCAGGCGACCGGTGGTGACTATATCGTCAACAAGCCGACCACGTTCCTGGCCGGCGAGGCCGGGCCGGAACGGGCCACCTTCACGCCGCTGGGGGGTGCCAGTGGGGGTGGCGGGGGCAATACGATCTACCTGAACGTGAACGGCGCCGGTGATCCGGGGGCGGTGGCGCGGGAGGTGATCCGCCAGCTGGGCACCACGGTGAACCTGCAGGGAGCCAGGACCAGGCTATGAGCTACCCGACCCAGATGATCCCGCAGATCACGATCGCGGGCGTGGATGTTACCGCCCACGTGGATCCGACACGCTCGACCTGCACGAACGTCCTGACCAAGCAGGTAGACACGGCCGAGCTCTACATGTTCGACGTGGCCAGCCTGAATATTCAGGAATGGCAGGAAGTGATCATCACCGACCTGGTGAGCGGGACGAAGCTCTTCGGCGGGTACACCCAGCAGGGGGCGGTGGTGAGTTTCGGCGGAGGGACGCGCCTGGATATCAGCCCGCTGCACTGTGCGGACTACTCCTGCCTATTCGATCACATCCGTGTCAAAAAAGCGTATGCGCCCGTAAGCTCTACGATCACCGACCTGGCCATCCTGCAGGATATATTCTCCACTTACTGTACGATCATCAACACGAACACGTTCGTGTGGGCGGTCAACAGCTACCCCCGCATTACCTTTGCCCGGCTGACGCTGCGGGCGATCCTGGACCAGTTGGCCAGCGCAGCGAACGGCTTTTGGTACGTGGACTACAACAAGAAGTTGCACTTCGGGCTATCCGAGAGCAACCCGGCGCCGTACGGCATCTCGGACGTGCTGGCGCACCAGGACCTGGCGACAGTGTTCCCGATGGGCAGCTTTACCCGCAATATTGATGGGACTGGGATAGTCAACCGCGTGGAAGTGGTCGGCGGCACGTATCTCTCGGGAAATCAGACCATCGAGGTGGCAGGTACAGGCCAGTCGCCCATTGCATTTATCGGCCTGGCGATCCACGAGCAGACCGGGCAGGCACAGATCCAGGTCTGGCGCAACGACGGTACCCAGGTCACCCCGATCTGGACGGCCATGAGCGTACTGACGGTCATGAACCAGGTGCCGACCGGTAACCAGGTGCTGTTTGATTTCAACGGCAAGACACTGACCCAGGCGGCGAACTGGCCGAACCTGACGAATGCCATCAAGATCGCCTGCTGCTACGAAGCGCCCCTGGCTGACAGGTTCAGCGACGCCAATAGCTTCGCACAGTACGGGCTGCCGTGCTTCCTGGACGGCGAGATCGACAATGCCAATATAACAGACAAGACCACCTCGAAGTTGATCGCCAGTGGTTTCCTGAAGGGCAACTCGATGGGGATCAAGGCGTATAACTGCACGGTCTGGCAGCCCGGGCTGCGCTCAGGCATGACCATCCCGATGGAGAATGCCGCGCAGAGCATCAACGGGACGCTGCTGATCCAATCGGTGACGACCAAGCTAGACAATGGCGGCTACGCCGAATTCGACCTGGCGCTGGGCGCATACCAGCCCAGCCTGGTGGATATTTTCATGAAGATCGCCCAAAACGCCCAACCATTACCACTCTACAACCCGGGCGAAGTGCTGCAGGAAATGCTGCAGGCGGCAGACAGCCAGACCCAGTCAGACACGTTTTCTGTGGCTGCTTCCAGTCCGCCCTACTTGGTGGGCAGCTCCCTGAAAGTGGGGTACTTCCATGCTTGAGTTAACCCATTCGGACGGCCAGACCTTTGGCGGCATCTCCATCCTGCAGGCCTGGAAGCCGGGTAAGCTGGCCGGGCTGCTCTGGCAGGGCATGACGCTGCCAGAAGCCAAGGCTTATGCACTACGGCAGGGCTGGCTGGTGGATGAAAACACGGTCCACAACCTGGTTATGACCGGTGGTAAGAACTGGGAAGCCCAGATGATCGGCGGTTTACAGACGGTAGGCATAACATACTGCGCCATCGGGACAGGCTCGACTGCCCCATTGGTAAGCGATACCCAGCTAGCTGCGGAAGCAGCGCGCATGGCGATCACGCTGGCCACGGTGGCCGTGAACGTACTGACCATCGATGCGTGGTTCGCGGCGGCTTCGTGCAACTATGCCATTGGCGAGGCGGGTTGGTTTGCCGGGCCAACTGCAACGGGCACAGCCAACTCGGGAGTGCTGGTGGCGCATTACTTGCAGCCATACAACAACAGCGGCGGATCTCCCAATGATTTGACCCTGGAGTGGATCGACACGTTCAATTAGGAGCTACCCATGCCATTTCATATTCCAGTCCAGAACGGCGACACCGCCGACTACAATCTCTTCAACGCCCTGCCCGGAGGAGCGCTGTTAGTCTACAACAACTCTGGAGTCTCCCTGCCCGTTGGCACGTATGTAAAATTCGACCCAAGCTACACTTCCGGGCTAGGTGTGACCATTGCATCAACACTCTTCGACCAGAGAGTTTTGGGGCCGGTCATCGGAGGGACAATCGGCATTGGAGCGAGCGGCTACATCTCCGCCCCTGGATTTGCTCTGGCGCAGGCTCTTGTCAAAGACACAACCGTATTTGGACATTCCTTGACCACTGGCTCAGGTGGTTGGTTGGTGGATAGTGGCGGCGGTGGGTGGGGGCCAGGCATCGCGGGCTGGGCGCTTGGGGCGCAAGGCGCTGGTGGCCCAAACCTGATGAATATCCTGTTACATCCGTATCCGCTGTTCTATACCGCCGCGCAGGTCATCACGCAGAAATATGGGGCAAACGATGTTGCGGTGGGCGGTGGAACTATCAATGCCAATGTGGTGAATGTCACGCCGAATCAATGCCTTTTGTTTTATGCATTTGATGCCCACGCAACTACTCTCGTGCCACTCTGGAACTCGTTGACCCCCACACAAATTCAGGCCATATCTGGCACCCTTTCGTATGTTGGGCAATTGCTCGGTCCTGGTGCGGCTACCGCAAACTTTACAGGAACCTTCACTACCTATGCCGGGGTGGGGGTTGCGCTGGCACTGAACGGTATCAACCAGGGCGGCGGGGCGGCGACATTCGGAACGCCGGTAAATCAAAACGGGGCTGGCGCATCTGTTAGTCTCACCGTGGCCTGTGTTCCAGGAGACATTGTTGTTTGCGTAACTTTGATAAAGGGTACATCCGTAACATTCTCCGGTAGAAACCAAACACCATTAATAAACGCGGCTGGGAGTGCCACAGCTTATGACGTTCAATGGGCTATTGCTGCCTCGACCTCCATAAGTTTTACTCTGACTATTGGCGGTTCGCTTACGGGCTGGAGTGCGGACGCGATGGCGCTGCATTCGGCATAAGGAGAATGGCATGACAACAGATGCACAGATTTACCAAGTCTACCTTTCCACCCAGCTCTACGCCTCCATCATGGTGGAAAATCTGAAGATGGCAAATGTGATCGTGAGCGAAGACCCGGGCACGCCCAACCATGCCAACCGGCTGCTGTGGGCGAATTACATTTTTACCAACCCGGACGCAGCGGCGACGAAGATGCGCGTGGCGGTGATGAGCAACGGCGACATCCAGAACAATGACCTGTCGGACGCGACAGTCGGCTACGTGGTGGGATTCATGACCAACGTGGTGGCGAACCTGTAAAGGAGAAACTATGCAGATTCAAGATCCAGTGCTGGTACCGGACGTGAGCGTGTGGTGCGACCACATCAACGCCAAGGAGTTCGAGAACGGCGGCTGCCAGTCCGTCATCGTTGGGCTGTACCCGATCATGGTGGGCGGGAAGTGGGTGCTCAACCCGGTCTGCCGGAACCAGTGTGTTGAAGTAGCGACCAACAGCAGCATGGTGCTGCAAGCATACTACTGGGACGACATCACGCTCAGCCCGACGATGCAGGCGGACTGGGTGGCGGAGACGATCCAAAAAGAGGGCTTACCGATCACGTTCGCATGGGCGGACCTGGAGCAGTGGTGGACGGACTGGGCGAAGTGGGCGGACGCCAGGCAGTGCAAGGTGCCATGGGCAGCCGTGCCGACGGCAAGTGGGCTGAACATCAGCAGACACATGCAGGTGTTCTGTGCGGCGCTGCGGGGCGGCTTCCCGGCCACAGGTGTGTACACGAACAATGGGTTCGTGGGGAGCTGGGCGTACGGGATGAACGCCTGGCTGCCGGGTTATAAGCAATGGGTGGCGCAGTACAAACACGAGCCGAGCCAGGTCACAGCAATGAGCTGGGCACAGCTGCAGGCGGACTGGCTGCCGAATTACGATATTGCCCTGGCGGCGGGGCAGCTGCCCGGCCAGGTGATGGGGCACCAGTTCACCGGCGACATGATCGAGCTGCCGGGCAGTTATGACCAGTACGGCAGGGAGCTGCCGCTGGATGTGAGCGTGTTCTCGAAGGCGTTCATCGAGGGTCTGCGCGGTGGCGTGCCAGTGCCTGCTGTACCCGTATCCGCACCTGCGCCAGTGCCCGCACCAGTGGCAGTGGCGACTCCGTCAACCCCTACGGTGGTGGGAGCGTACCAGGTGATCAAGACATCCTGGATCTTCGCGACGGCGAACGACGAGGCCGGCTGCAAGCTGCTGGGGCAGACGAAGCTGAAAGAGACCGTCACGGTGGAGCAGATCTCGGGCGAGTGGGCCCAGCTGAGCGCACCGGTCTTCGGCGGCTGGGTGCGGCTGGCGAATTTGAAGAAGATATAGAGAAAGGGAGAAAACATCATGGCCGGCGAAAATATCAGTTTCGAGAAATACGTGGACAAGCTGGAAGAGCACATTGACCAGCGGTTCAAGGACGCCGACAAGGCACTTGATAAAGCATTCGAAGCGATGGATGCAAAACTAAGCCAACGCAATACGGAAATGAACGAGAAATTCCTGACCGCCAAAGACCTGGAGAAACCCTGTAAGGATATCGAAGATTTGAAAACTTTCCGGGCCGTGTTGGATGCCAAGGCCAGCCAGCGGGCGGTAAATTTTGCCATTGGGTTCTCAATGGCGGACCTGCTATTGGAGGTCGCCTGGATCGCCAGTAACCTGTTACACAAGTGAGTCAACCGGGGCGAGAGCTCCGGATAAAGAAAAGGAGAAAAGGAATATGAATCTCAACCCTGTGCAAGTGCTGATCATTGGTCTGGTGGCGCTGGTGCTGACCGCGCTGCTGAGCTGGCTGATCGAGAAGGGCATCCCGTGGATGCTGACGGCCTTCAAGATCAAGACCAGCATCGACCTGGGGCGTTTTGTGAAGACGCTGATCGTCGGTGTGGTGGCGTTTTTGCTGGCCTGGTGGTGGTACCCGGCCACGCTGCCGGTGCTGCCGATCTGGGCGCCGCCCTTCGGGAATGAATTCCAACAATTTTGTGTTTGGATACCGATCCTGCTGGCGGCACTGAGCCCCTACGTGGGCGCGGCCATGGTAATCTACAACTTGATCCTTGGATACATACTGGACCCGGAGAAGCGGACGCAGCTGCTGCAGTCGCTGATGAATTTGCTGTTACCAGTGCAGGCGGACCCGCCGGCGCAGCCGACACATCCGGCGATACCACCAGGGACGGTTACACCACCACCCACCCAATAAAAGTATAACGATGATACAAAGAGCCTCCAACGGTTTGGAGGCTCTTTCTTGTTAAGCGGCAGCCGGCCGGAGCTGCTTGATCAGCTCGAGCAGCTGGTCGAGCTTGGCGGCGGTGGAATCGATGGCGGCGGGGGTGTTCAAGCTGCCGATAATGCGGCGGACGTCGTCGTCGACCAGGCGGCCGTAGATGCTATCCGTGATAGTGAGGGAGGAGTGCATGACGTTCTGACTGACGGCTTTCCAGTCGGCCATGTTGCGGGCACGCTTGAGGGCGTAGAGCACGTGGCCGTGGCGAAGTTTGTGTGGGGAGAGATAGGGCACGCCGGCCAGGGCACAGACCGGGCGCAGGTCGCGCTCGACCAGATCGCCGCGGCCGAGATGCGGATCGGAAGTAGCGGTGATGGTGGTGCTGTCACGGGTGAGGGTGGCGTACCAGAGCGAGTCAGGCGGAAGCAGGCGGACGCGCCGGTCCCATTTTTCTACGATCGTAAGCAGTTCGGGGATCTCGAGCAGGAAGGTGACGGCGGCTTTGCGGTTCTTGGTACGGACGCCCAGCTCAGGCAACTGGCGGATCTCCCGGCGGGCGATATCGACGCAGGAGACCGGCCGGCAGGGTGGCGAGGGCATCCGCGCGCATGCCGGACAGGAAGAGCATGCAGGCGGCGACCTGGCCGCGCTCCTGGCGAAGCGTTTCCGTGGGCACATGGGCGATCTTGAGCACGTCTTCGACAGTGTAGGCTTTGTGCTCGACCAGGTGCGACTCGAGCCGGGAGCCGCGCGGCGGTTGGAGCTGCTCGACCCAGATAGGCCGGATGGCGTGGTAACGCTGCGGCCACTGGTCCCGGGCCCAGGTGAAAAAGGCCCGGCAGGCTTCGAGACCTTTCTTGATCGAACTGGGGGAGAGCTTACCCTTGCCATCGAGGCGGGCGGTCAGGATGTAGGTCGGCAGGCCGGGGCTGATCTGGCGGGATCTGGGCAACGGGGTTTCATCCGCCCAGGTGAGCAGGTGGCGCAGGTGGGCACGGTTGCGGGCGACGGTCTCGGGGGAATTCTGGCGGACGTCGCTGCAGTAGCGGATGTATGCACGCACGTCTAGGTAGTTCTGTCTGTTGATCATGGCTTCACACTTTCCGGGATAGTGTGAAGACGGGCCCGAAGACGGTTTATTTGCGTACCGCAGACAGGGCAGATGGCCTGCAGGAGCTCAAGGTAATGATTGACGGGTTTGAGGGTGGGGGTGATCAGCTCGACCGGAAGATTGCAGCGCATGCACCAGGCCTGCCCATCCTCCAACGATTGGCGTTTGGCGCGGCGCTGGGTGATGGTCTGCCTGGCCCAGCTGGCGAATGTCAGGCCGTGGATCCAGACCTTGCCACGCGCGTCGACAACGGTGGGGGCGCCGGCCGGAATGTAGGAACGGTAAACCGTGTCGGGATGGACGCCGATCTCTTCAGCGATCTCGGCGGGTTTGTAGAGCATATCCAACAGGCGGGACAGGCGGACGATCTGGGTGTGGCGCAGGATGGGCTTTCTTACCGGTATCATAGGGCACGACTCCTTGGGCAGGAGCCTTGCGGAGCGACAGCGGTAGGGGCCGCATGCGCAAGGATCTCGCCTGATAGGATGTGCCCAATTCCACCTCCCAGTAAGAAAAGGGCAAAAATGTCGGGGCGGGCGGATTTGGACCGCCGACCTCTGCGTCCCGAACGCAGCGCTCTAGCCGGACTGAGCCACGCCCCGAATAAGCAAGCCGGGATTATAACTGTCCACCTCCAATTTGACAAGCCGTTTGCGGTATAATTCACCCGTTAATTCGAATACCCATAAGGGCACAGCTGTGCTGTGCCCTTACCGCGTGAGGAAATAATTATGGTAGAACCAGATCCCACAAGCAACCTACCCGAGCCCGTCAAGCAAGTCATCGGCACCGTCCAAATGGCAGACATTGATGAGACTATGCGCACGGCGTACCTTGACTATGCCATGTCTGTCATTGTTGCTCGCGCACTGCCGGATGCCCGGGATGGATTAAAACCCGTCCACCGGCGCATCTTGTACGCCATGCAGGATATGGGCATCCGCGCCAATTCTGCTTTCAAGAAATCCGCCCGTATCGTCGGCGAAGTACTGGGAAAATACCACCCGCACGGCGACTTGGCCGTCTATGAATCGATGGCTCGCATGGCGCAGGATTTCTCCATGCGCTACCTGCTTGTGGACGGTCAGGGCAATTTTGGTTCGGTGGATGGCGATGCCCCGGCTGCAATGCGCTATACCGAAGCCCGCCTGCATAAAATGGCCGAAGAAATGTTGGCTGATCTCGAAAAGAACACGGTTGATTTCACCGATAACTTCGATGGTTCCCTAAAGGAGCCGCTGGTACTGCCCTCCCGCCTGCCCAACTTACTGCTCAATGGGTCTTCCGGTATCGCCGTAGGAATGGCGACCAATATCCCGCCGCACAATCTAAAAGAGCTGGCCGCAGCTCTTATATATCTCATCGATAATTACGATACGATGGAAGAAGTCCCCATCGAGTACTTGATGAAATTCATTCCCGGGCCGGATTTTCCCACCGGCGGCATTATTGTGGGTACGGAAGGCATCGAAGCCGCATACGGTTCAGGCAAAGGGCGGATAGTCCTGCGTGGCAAGGCGCATATCGAGGAGATGAACGGCAACCGTTTCCGCATTGTCATCACAGAAATCCCCTACCAGGTCAACAAATCCACATTGATCGAACGCATCGCCGATCTGGTCCGTGACGAAAAAATCGATTCCATCTCTGACTTGCGGGATGAGTCTGATCGCCGCGGCATGAGCATCGTTATCGAACTGAAGCGTGGATCCCAGCCTAAAAAGGTGCTTAACCAGCTCTACAAGTACACCGCCCTGCAATCCACCTTTGGTGTCCAGATGCTCGCACTTGTTGATGGCGAACCCCGTCTATTACCACTAAAGCGGGCATTGCAAATCTTCATCGAACACCGTCAGAATGTTCTCACCCGTCGTACCCAATTCGACCTGGATAAAGCCCGTGCGCGCGCTCATATCCTGGAAGGCCTCACCATCGCCCTGAACAACCTGGATGCTGTCATCCAGACCATCCGTGAATCCCCGGATGCTGAAGTTGCCAAAGAGCGACTGATGAAACGCTTCAAATTGTCCGATCTCCAGGCCCAGGCCATCCTCGATATGCAATTGCGCCGTCTGGCCGCCCTCGAACGCCAGAAAATTGAGGATGAATATAAACAAATTAAACAGCAGATCGCCCAACTTGAGGACCTGCTGGCCCACCCCAAGAAAATCCTGGCTCTCATCCAAGATGATTTGCGTGAACTCTCCGAAAAATATGGTGATGAAAGACGCACACACATCGCCGTTGAGGCAGTGGAAAACTTGAGCGAATCGGACCTCGTGCCGGACGAGGCCGTACTTATCTCGCTGACCGCCCAAGGCTACGTCAAGCGCGTTGCGGCGGCTGCCTATCGCTCGCAGATCAAGGGAGGCAAGGGAGTGACCGGCCACTTGACCAAGGAAGAGGATGAAATCCTGACCCTCATCCCGGCCCGTTCGCTTGATACCATGCTGTTTTTCTCAGACAAGGGTAAGGTCTATTCTGAAAAGGTCTACCAGATCCCGGATGCCGACCGGGCTGCCAAAGGCATTCCATTGGTGAATGTCCTGTCGCTGGATGCGGGAGAATATATCACTGCCGCAGTCTCCGTACCGAACTTCGATACGGTGGAATATATCACGCTGGCTACACGTACAGGAAAAATAAAGCGGATGGCTCTTTCTGAATTGGCGGCTGTCCGTCCCTCCGGTATCATCGCAATCGGATTGGAAGACGGGGATGAACTGGGCTGGGCGCGCCTGACCCATGGCGATAACGAAATCATCCTTGTCACCGAACAGGGACAGGCTTTACGATTTGCCGAGGATAAAGTCCGTTCCATGGGACGCACGGCAGGTGGCGTGACCGGCATTCGTCTGGGGACCAAAGACAAAGTCACCAGCATGGAAGTAATCGAAAAGGATGGGGATTTACTACTGGTGACGACGCAAGGCTATGGCAAGCGTACGCTTCTTTCAGAATATCCAGTCAAAGGTCGTGCAACCGGCGGCGTCCAGACCATTGCCCGGGACGCGGTCGACAAGATTGGCACTATCACTTCCGCCCGTGTCGTCCAGGAAGCCGATGATTTGACAATCATCACAGCCAATGGCATGGTCCTGCGCACCAAAGTAAAGGATGTCAAGCAAGCCGGGCGGGCCACCCGTGGTGTCCACTTGATGGACATCAAGGAAGGAGATAAGGTGGCGTCCATCGCCCGCATTGCTGCCGCCGAACTTAAAAAAGTCGGGGTCAACCCCAATGGTGAACCTGCCGTTAAGCCAGGCAAACAATTTGAATTGCCAATTAAATAGCAGGCTATTTCTACCAGTGAACATTCCCCCAGCGAAATTGATACACCTCCTGCATAAAAGCCTCCCGACCTTTTTACAAGGTCGGGAGGTGGTTTTTAGTATGAAACTGGCAGGACGACCTTGCCGGTTAGTAGCAGAAAAATCGATCCCAGCAGACAAACCATCACCAACAACATAACCGCAAGCAAAAATCGCTGCTTGTCAGTTGTGCCAGTTATCTGGTCAATCGTACGGTGGGGTTTGGGCGACTTTGGTTCTTCTGGTTGGCTGGGTTCCGTAGGCTCTTCTTCATCATCTGGTGTGAAAGCGGCCTGGCTACGCAGATTATCAAGCATGGTTCACCTCATGGCAAAAAGTATATCACACAACCGGACGCAAATGCACTTCCCCAAACTGAACAGTAAAAGCCCGGCCCTGTGGAGAAAGCAGGCGCAGACTCCCATCCTTCTCCAGACCATCCACCTTTCCTTGCCTGGCAGCCTGTCCTTCCGCCCGGATTTCCACTTGTTCACCGCGGAAGGCCAGGCGCCTCTCCCAGGTATGCATGAAAACGGTACTCGTTACCAAGACGCGCAAATAGCGCACGGCCTGAAGGATTTGCTGGAGCAGGACCACTTGTTCAAAAGACTTGACATTGTGCCGGGAAATGGGCATCTCAGCCTCCAGGCAGGTGGCCGGAAAATCGAGCTGGTCGGGTGGAGGCAGCGCTTCCGGCGTGATATTAAGTCCGATCCCCAAAACGAGGCTGTCCACTTTCTCACCTGTCCAGATTGATTCGGCCAATACCCCGCAAACCTTTCGATGCGAGAGCAGGACATCGTTGGGCCATTTAATTTCAGGTTGAAATCCCTGCGCTGCCAGGACTTCACAAACCGCCAGGGCACCCAATGCAGAAAAAAGCGGGGTGGCCCGCTCTTCGCCGGGCAAGGGCCGGATTACCAGGCTGAAGGCCAGTGCGGCTCCGGGCGCAGTAAACCAGCTATGACTGCCTCGCCCGCGTCCGGCGGTTTGTTCCCCGGCAACAACCAGCGACAAGTCCGGCGCGCCGTCGGCAGCCCAGGCAAGCGCGACATCATTGGTCGAACCGGTCTTCTCTAAATAACGCAGACCACCCAAGGGGATATTCGAAAGCGCTTTACGAAGGGTTTGTTCATCCATATGCATAAACCCCATTTTCTAATGGAAACCGGGGTTCAAAGTTTTACGGTGCGGGCAAGAGATACCACGGGTCGACGGCCACGCCGTTCTGTCGAATCTCGAAGTGCAAGTGCGGGCCGGTCGAGTTACCGGTGCTGCCAGCCAGGCCAATCGAGCTGCCCGCGGAAACAGACTCGCACGGTACCACATTGATCTGGCTCAAGTGGCCATATACCGTCAAATAACCGTTATTGTGGTCGATCATGACCACGTTTCCATAGCCTCCATTCCAGCCTCCCTGTGCAATGGTGACTGTGCCTGCAGAAGCAGCCCAAACAGGGGCGCCCAGACCGGCAGCAATATCGATCCCCGGGTGGCCCGACCAGAAATTATTGCCGGAAAGATAATGATTACCGGTCGGCCAGATAAAGCCATTTCCGACTGGTCCAGCGCCACAGGGGTTGCCTGCGCTGTTCAATGCGCCGGTGCTCGGAACACTCGGGACGACCCAAACCACCACTTGTTCCTGCCCGCCCGGAACCATCACGTAGTCACCGGGAGTAACCTGTTGGGTGGTCAGGTCAATGTCGTTGCCGGGCCAGTTCAGAATATCATCCAGTTTGGCAGAAAACTTATCGGCAATGGAGGCAAGCGTGTCGCCCGTCTGAACCTGATAATAGACCCCATCCACCGGCGGCACCTTGAGCACCTGCCCAATCCGCAGGCTGTCTGGCGAACCCTGCAAGATGTCATTGTTGGCCCACAGGAGGGTTTCGGGTTTGATATTAAATTGCGCAGCGATGCTGAACAAGGCATCCCCGGGCTGGACGGTATAATCGCTGATCGTGTAGGTGGTTTTGGAAGTGATGGAGGTCTTGAGCCATACCTTCCGGACAATGGCATCCTGGTTGGTACTGGCAGTACCGGGAGCAATTTCGGTTGAAAAGGCTGCCAGCGCGGTCCTCCCCGTGGGAGTGGCCGACTGGGCGGCCTGGGCGGCCGCAGATACAGACAAGGAAGGATAAAAGCGCCAGAACCCAAATCCAAGCAGGCCGGCTACAATAAGGATCGTTACACCCCATGAGATACCGGTAAAAAGGCGGGGGGATCCGGTTTTCTTAACCATAAAAAATTTACATGCCTTCCGTCAGAGTTTCCAGGAATTCCTGATTATTTCGGGTTTTGCTAAGCCGTCCAAGGAGCGCCTCGGTGGCCACCGATGAATCCATGCCGGCACCCTGCGGCGGCGGGGAAACCATCTGGATATACATGCGGCGCATGATCCAGACGCGCTGAAGAATATCCGGACCGAGCAACAGATC
Source organism: Anaerolineales bacterium (assembly GCA_050014055.1). Taxonomy (GTDB): domain Bacteria; phylum Chloroflexota; class Anaerolineae; order Anaerolineales; family Villigracilaceae; genus UBA877. The sequence continues at coordinate 14,046 of JBEKEB010000029.1, forward strand.
CTCCCGGCGGGTGGACGAGCGCTCGATGTCCACGGATGGGAAGATGCGGCGCTCTTGGAGTTTGCGGGTCAAAATCAACTCCATGTTGCCGGTGCCCTTGAACTCTTCATAGACCACATCGTCCAGGCGGGAGCCGGTATCCACCAGGCAGGTGGCAATGATGGTTAACGAGCCGCCTTCCTCCAGGTTGCGGGCGGCGCCAAAGAAATGCTTGGGTGGGTACAACGCCGAGGGATCCATACCGCCGGAGAGGGTCCGGCCGGAGGGGTTGACCACCAGGTTGTAAGCACGCGCCAGCCGGGTAATCGAGTCCATCAGGATGACGACATGCCGTCCAATCTCGGTCAGGCGTTTGGCGCGGTCAAGGGCGATTTCCGCCGTGCGGACATGCGAGGTGACCGGCTCATCGAAGGTGGAAGCGATCACCTCGGCATCCACCGAACGGTCCATGTCGGTAACTTCTTCCGGGCGTTCGCCGATCAGGGCGACCATCAGGTGCACATCCGGGTACTGGGTGGAGATGGCATTGGCAATCTGCTTCAAAATGGTGGTTTTACCGGCTTTAGGTGGGGACACAATCAATCCACGCTGGCCGCGCCCGATCGGGACAATCAGGTTGATCAGGCGGGTGGAGAGGATATCGCCCTTGGTCTCCAGGTCAAAGCGCCGGTCGGGGAAAATGGGGGTCAGGTCTTCGAAGCGGGGCCGGCGGCGGGCCTCCTCCGGGTCGATGCCATTGACGGATTCCACTTTGATCAAGCCCCAGTGCCGCTCGGATTCGCGCGGCGGGCGAACATGCCCGATCACCAGGTCGCCGGAACGCATTTCATAGCGCCTGAGCTGGGCCTGGGAAACATAGACATCGTCTTCACTGATACTGTAACGGGCAGAGCGCAGGAAACCGATGCCCTCGCTCATGATCTCGAGGATGCCGCCGCGCATATCAATGCCCTGCTTGGCAGCCTCCTCCTGGCAGATCGACAGGATCAGCGCTTCTTTCTTCAAGCGGTTAGAATTAACCACGTTGAATTCCTTGGCGATGGCGCGCAATTCGGCCAGGGGTTTATTTTCCAGTTCAAGTATGTTCATATGGATTTCTCAAAATATTTCATTGCAGGATGGGAATACATAAAAGGGCAAGCCCCCCAGTCCAGGCTTGTTTGGATATTCGATTTTTACTGCTCTCTGCTTAAATACCTTAACTCATGCAACCAAAAAGCTGGAAAAGACCGAGGATTTTGATTGAGGTATTTACGCAGTACTCTGTAGGGGGTTGGGTAAGAGCTCAAAAAAATCAACTTGTCATCTTGATGGGGATGAGTCAAGCCAAACGTCGAAGAGATTATAGCACGCAAGTGGAAGAGGCGCAAGCAGGGATTGGAGGGAAAGAAGAGAACAGAGATTGGGGATTCGTGAATGGTGATTGGGAAAATGGGATACACTTCGGCCGTAGGGTATTACGCAGATGGGCTATTCGTTCCGCAGAACGACGAAGGAACGAATAGCCTTCCTCTTACTTACCCACATGTCTGGGGGCGTCCCCCGGTCCCTCTCCAAAGTGAAGTACTCGTTTTGAGAAGTGATAACCCACTCAAAGTTACGCAAATTCTTTCTCGACTGGGGAACTATCGGATTAGGAGAAGAGTGCAGTCCATGAAAAACTCTGAGGTCTGTTTTTTTCCTACTCCACGGCTGCAGTCACCTGTTGCCGGCGGTTCTCCTTGCCGCGCACATACGAAAAGCCCGCCCCAACCAGGCAAAGGAAGGTTGAGACCAGGAAGGCATTCTTGATTCCAAAGATGAACGCCTGCATACTGTGCGAGCCGAGCATCACGTTGGTGCCGATGAACAGGTTCATCACCACCTGGTGCGGCAGACTCCCGGCGGCGACCGCCAGGGCAACCGCGAAACTCGTTACCATGCCGGTCTGCCGCAAGGTGGCAAGGGTGGCCGAGGCGATGCCGAGCCGCGGCAGCGGGGCGCTGTTCATAGCGGCGCTGGTGTTGGGGCTCCAGAACAATCCGCCGCCCAGGCCCATCAACGCCAGCCCCACGGCGATCTGCCAGTAGGAGGTGGTGGGCGAAAGCCAGGTGATGAACCAGACCAGGGCAGCCGCCTGCACCAGCACCCCGAGCGTGGCGGGAATGCGGGCGCCGATGTGGTCGGCCAGCAGCCCGCTCAAGGGCCCGACCACCGCGCTCACCAAAGGAAGCGGGATAAGCAGCAATGCGGCGGTCAGCGGGCTGTAGCCACGCACTCCTTGCAGGTAGAACACGATCAGAAAATCGACGGCGAACATGGCCAGCGACTGGAGCATGGCAGCCAGCACCGAGAAATTGTAGACACGATTTTGAAAAAGCGAGAGATCGAGCACCGGGTTGGCGGCACGGCGCTCCCACGCAAAAAACACAATGAACATCACGACGAAAAGGGCAAACAGCAAGACGATTGGCAGCGAGGTCCAGCTGTAATCAATGCCAAGCGTCAGCGCCAACAACAACGCAACCAGGCCGAGGCTGAAGGTCACTGCGCCGAGCGTGTCAAAGCGTTCGCCCTGGCGGGGCTTGGACATTTCGTGCAGGGCGCGATAGCCCCAGACCGTACCGATAATCCCGATCGGCACATTGATGTAGAAAATCCAGCGCCAATCGGCGGTCGAGAGGATCAAACCGCCCAAGAGCGGGCCGGCAATCCCGCCGAGCGCCCAGGTGATGCCGTTGATGCCGAGGGCACGCCCGCGCTCGTCCGCTGGAAAAACCTCGGTGAGGATGGCCGGGCTGTTAACCATCATCAGGGCGGCGCCCGCTCCCTGCACCAAGCGGAAAAGGATCAATTGTGTGGCGTTCTGCGAGAGGCCGCACAGGGCCGAACCGACCGTGAAGACCACAAAACCAAGGTTATACATGCGCACGCGCCCGAGCATGTCGGCCACGCGCCCAAAGGTCAGCAAGAAGACGGTGCTGATCAGGATGTAGGCCATGATGACCCAGACCATTTCCACCAGGTCGGCATGCAGTTTCACCATCATGTCCGGTAATGCCAGGATCACAATGGTGCTGTCAATCGCCGCCATCAGCGCGCCGATGGTTGTAACGCTCAGCGCGATCCATTTGTAATCGATGCGTCCAGGTGTGCCGGTTTTTTGCATTTCAGTGCCTTTCCAATAGGAGCAAGATGCACAATTTTACTCGAAAAGGGAACTCCGTTGGACCAGAACTCTGCATCGAGACCTCCGAGTTCTTAGATCAGAAATTTAACCGGAGATATCCCAAGAGACGGGTACGATTTGAACGGAGATGAACGTTTTTCGGGTCTGATGAATAGCCCCTTTGTGACTTTATTCTAGCCGCCTGACACTTTAGTAAGAACGGTGGTCGAGTAGCCCCGAATGTACTCTGAGGGGCATACCGTCTGTCCTAGCCGGACAGGCCAGGGAGACCACATCTAAAGGCTTTTTTAGGTATTGTTGGTCTCGCTACGGCGGGGAAACACCGCCTACTCGACCAACGGTTCACACGTGAAACATATAATCAGGTGATTAGGCTTCATTCATCAGCCAGAATCCTGTTCTGCATATCCCATAACCGCCGATACAGCCCACCCAACAACAGCAACTGCGCCTGTGTGCCGCGCTCAACGATGCGGCCGTGGTCCAGCACCAGGATCTCATCCATTTTCTCCAATCCGACCAGCCGGTGGGTGATGAGCAGGAGCGAGTGACCGCCAACCAAAGAGAAAAGCGTGTCCAGGATGCGACGCTCCGTCAGCGTGTCGAGATTGGCAGTGGGTTCATCCAGCAAGAAGATGGGGGCATCCTTCAATAACAGGCGCGCGATCGCAAGGCGCTGGCGTTCCCCCCCGCTGAGGCGCAAGCCGCGTTCGCCGATGACCGTCTCGTACCCTTGCGGCAGTCCTATAATGAAGTCGTGTATCTGTGCACACTGTGCGGCTGCCTCGATCTCCGCCTGGGTGGCAGCGGGACGAGCCAGCAGCAGATTTTGCCGGATGGTGTCGTTGAAGAACCAGGTCCGCTGGGAGAGGCAGCCGATCTGCTGCCGGACTTGCTCCTGGGGCCAGGTGTGGAGGTCGCAGCCAGCCAAGTAAATCTGCCCCTCGGAATAATCCCAGAAGCGCAGCAACAGGTTCGCCAGGGTGGATTTCCCGGCTCCGCTCGGGCCAACGATGGCTATGCGCTGGCCAGGTGCCAGGGAAAAGTCAATTCCCTGCAAAGCGAAGTCGCGGCTGGACGGATAAGTAAAGGAGAGATTAGATAAGGAGAGAGTAGAGAACAGTGTGCTGGCCCTGGTTGCCGGTTCTCTTTTCTCAATTCCCTGATCTCTGTTCTCCCCTATCTGTTCTCTGTTCTCCACATTATCTACAACCGCTGGCTCCGCATCCACAATCTCAAACAATCGCCGGGCCGCCTGATTGCTTGCGGAGAGCGTTTGCACGGCCAATGGCAGCGGCAGGACGGCTTCGAACCCGGCCGAAGCCGCCAAAACAAGCACGGCCAGCATGTCACCGGGAATCCGGCCGGCGCTGACCAGCGGAATGGTCAAACCCAGCACCGCCAACATGCCCAGGTTGGCCAGCAGGACGGTCAGCCCGCTGGAAAGTCCGGTCAGGGCCGCCAGGCGGCGTTGAATGCCCCCGTATACTTTTCCGTCCGCGCGCAGGCGCTGTGCATAATCCGGGCTGCGCCCAAAGGCCAAAAGGTCGGCCAGGCCCTGGATACCGTCCACCAGGCGGGACTGCAGCGCAGCGCGCCATGAGACAAGCTGCGCGCCCAGGCTGCGGCTGAGTGCCCAGGCCAGCAGGGGCACGCCCAAGCCGAGCAGGAGCATAAAAGCCAGATATGTCCAGGCCAGCCTGAAAGCGTACCGGCCATAGAAAAGCGTCATCCCGGCCGCGATCAGGACAGCCACCAACGCGGGGGAAACCACGCGCACGTAGAAATTTTCGAGGGATTCCACATCCGCGACAATCCGGCTGAGCAGGTCGCCGGAGCGGTATTGCATCAAGCGGGCCGGGGCGAGCGGCTCCAGTTTCTGGTAGAACCAAGTGCGCAGGCGCGCCAGCAGGCGGAAGGTCACGTTATGGGAAGCCAGGCGCTCGGCATAGCGAAAAACACCGCGCGCGATCCCAAAGAAACGCACGCCCACAATGGCGACTTCCAGCGTGCCCAGTTCCGGATGCAGCGCGGCGGCTGAGATCAAAAAGGCGGAGGTGCCCATCAGGCCAACGTTGCTGCCAACCGTCAGTACGCCCAACAGAACCGACAGGGCCACCCAGCCCCAGGAGCCGCGCAGGAAGGATAGGAGACGGGGCATAGGGGACAAGACGGATTGTTGATTGTTGATTGGGGATTGAGGATTGAGGGATGAGGATTGGAGATTGGGGATTGCTGATTGGGAATTGGAGATTGGAGATTGAGGGATTATGAGAGGCTGCAGGTCATGTTTTTCAATGGCAGGGTTGACCAGAGATGCATACACGCCGCCGCGTGCCAGCAGTTCACGGTGCGTACCGGCTTCGACCACCCACCCCTTTTCCAGGACGACAATTTTATCCGCCTGGAAAACGGTGTTGAGCCGGTGTGCAATGGTAATAACGGTCCGGTCGCGCATCAATTCGCGCAATGAGGCCTCCACCAACGTTTCCTGCCCGGGGTCAAGGTTGGAGGTCGGTTCATCCAGGATGAGGATCGGCGGGTCTTTGAGGAAGGCGCGTGCCAGGGCCAGGCGTTGGGCCTGTCCAGCGCTCAGACTTGCGCCTTCTTCGCCGATTTGAGTTTCCAGCCGCTCCGGCAGGGATTGGATAAATCCATCCAGGTGCGCCAGGCGCAGCGCGGCAGACAGTTCATCATCCGTGGCTTCAGGCCGGGCCAGGCGCAGGTTGGCCGCGATTGAATCGTGGAAAAGAAATGGATTCTGGGACACCCAGCCGATCCGGCTGCGCCAGGCTTCGAGTGAAATTTCCGTGGAGGGTTTCCCGTTAAGGGTTAATTGCCCGGTACCAGGTTCGATGAAACGCAACAGCAGCGCCACCAGGGTGGATTTCCCGGCACCACTGGAACCAACCAGGGCAATGTGTTCCCCGGCATGGATTTCCAACGTGATGTCTTGCAAGGCTGCTTCGGTTTCGCCGGGGTAGGTGTAGCAGAGAGCAGATAAAGAGAGAGTAGAGAACAGTTGGGAACTGTTCCCGGCTCCCTGTTCTCTGTTCTCTTCTCTTGGTTCTTCGATATCCAAAATCTCATAAATCCGCCGCGCCGCACTGGTACCGGACATGCCGGCGTGGAAGCGCAGGCCGAGCATGCGCAGAGGAATATAAAACTCCGGAGCCAGCAGCAGCAGGAACAGCGCCGGCTGGAAAGCCATTTGGCCATAGAGCAAACGCAGCCCCACCTCCACCGCCACCAGCGCCGTGCTGACCGTTGCCACCAGTTCGAGCACCAGCGCCGAAAGGAAGGTCACCCGCAGCACCTCCAGCGTAATATCGCGGAAGCGGTTGCTGGCCTCGGCGATCGATCCGGCATGCGCTTTGCTTTGGCCGAGTTCTTTGAGCGTCGTCAGGCCCTGCAAGCTGTCAAAGAAATGCGCACTCAGGCGGCTGAGTGTATCCCACTGGCGTTTGGTCAGCGCTTCGGCGGTCTTGCCGATCAGGTACATGAAAATCGGGATAAGCGGCGCTGTAAGGAGCAGAATGAGCCCAGAAAGCGGGTCTTGAGGAAAAACAAAAAACAAGATGCTTAATGGGACGAGCATGGCAATAACCAGTTGCGGCAGGTATTGGCTGAAATAGGCATCCAGCGTCTCAACCCCTGCCACTGCGTCGTTGACCAGTTCCCCCGTGCGTTCGCCACGTGTGTAGGCCGGGCCAAGTCGCAGGATCTTATCGAACAGGCGCTGGCGCAAGTCGCTTTTAACCCGCACTGCCACGGCGTTGGCACTAATTTCGCTGCCCCAGGCCAGGCATGCCCGTAGAAAAATGAGCAGCAAGATGAGTTGGAGTAGTCCCGTGACATCCGGCAGAGTCTGCCCGCCCAGGAAAACCCGCGCCAACACCTGGCTGCAAGCCGAGGCCTGCCCGATGGTCAACAGACCGGTCACGAATCCGGTCAGGATGGTCGCCGCCAGAGCCAGGCGGCTGTCACGGGCGAGCGCCAACAAGCGACGGGTCATGCCCGGAAGGTCACCTGATCAGCCAGAAGGTGGGCAGGAAAATCCGCAAGAACGCGTCAGCCAGCACACCCAGCACAAACATGTTTTCAAACAGGCGGTTGTGGTAGAAAGCGAAACCGGAGAACCAAGTCGGCCAGGCCGGCCAGTCTTTGGGCGGCTCCGCCGGGCGTGGCTTGGTATGGACGCCGACGGCGAACATGAGGCGCCTTCCGGCCAGGAATACAATCAGCAAGACCGGTGTGAAAAATCGCGGCACGAAGATCAGGTACAGGATGACCAGGTAGATCAGCACCAGGACTGCCATGTTGAGATAGCGTGCGGCCTTCTCACCCATTCTGACCGGTAACGTGCCAACACCCTTTTTCCTATCCTCGGTAAACTTGTCAATGTGCTTGCCAAGATTGATGCTGAGAACGCTCAATCCGTACGGTACACCCGCCAGGGCCACATACCATGTATTCGCCGTCCAACCGCGCGCCAGCACGCTGTAAACGCCCGCAACCAGGATCGGACCCCAGATCAGGAAAATACACAGTTCACCCAATGCCAGGTACTTAAGCGGCCAGGTGTAGAAGAGTAACACCAGCGCACCGAAAGCAAACAGGCTGATGATCAGCGGAGAAAAGTTGGTATAAAAGAGCGCATATACTCCCGACAGGAAAGCCAGCACGCCGCTGATGGAAAACCAAGTCAGCTGCTGGCGCTTGCTCCAGAACCCCTGCACCAGTGGGTGTACCCCGTACTGCGTGCGGAAATAATTGTCCTTATCCACCCCACGGCTGAAATCGGTGTAATCGTTCAGAAAATTGTTCGTTCCATGGGCAATGAACAGTCCGAGCGTGATGATGATCCAGGGCAGCCAGGCGAAATGACCTTCGCGCCACGCCAGCAGTCCACCGATGAGACAGGAGAAAAGCGTCACCGTGGTAACGCCAGAACGGGTGGCAATCAGCCATTTGGAGACGACATCTAATTTGTCCCATTCCTCCTTGCTATCCATTTTGACCAGGCCCGAAATGGCGGTCTTCCACATCGAAAAGTTGATTGTCATTGGCATCTCCTTCATGGCGGGCAATAAAACTTAACCCGTACTCAGATTTTCACCAGCCCGGCGGGCTACCGCCCGGATCAGGCCGGAAAAGACCAGCTGATGAAAAGGCAGCAACAGATACCAATAAAGAAAACCGGGCACTCCTTTGGGGGCAAAGAAAGCAATTTGGGTAAGCAAAACATCCCCTCCCGGTCGCGGATGGATACGCCACTCCATCCATCCAAGACCGGGGGCTTTCAACTCTGCCCGGAGGCGCACCAACCGGTTCGTCTCAAGCGCCTCGACCCGATAATAATCGAGTATATCACCCTCACCAAGGGTATCAACATTTTTGCGTCCGCGCAGACCCGGACCTCCAACCAGCCGATCCATAAACCCGCGCAATTTCCACAGCCCGTTCAAATAAAGCCACCCTTGTCTGCCTCCCAGGCCAGTAATGATACGGTAGACCGCTTCCGGCTGGGCATCGATCTGCATGTGCAGCCCTTCGATGAAAAAACCTTCCTGTTTAACTCTAAACGAAGAAGAGCCATTTTCCCAATCCGTTTCAAAGGAACCTGGAGATAAACATTCCAAAGCCAGACGGACGGAGGTTGCATAGTCCAATGGGTGTATCTGGGGAAAATCCCGGCTGGCGGCATCATCGTGCACCACGCTGTCAGTGCGCATACCGCCCAGCAGAGGACCGGCTATTCTGGCCGGTACCGGCGTGACCTTTCCGGCTATTTGAGCTAGAAAATTTATGGAAATGCCGGGCAATATGACTAACCGGCGTTTCAATCCACGCAACCGCGCATAAGCAGCCAGCGTGCCTGCATAGGTGAGCACATCCTTACCGCCAATCTCATAAATTTTCCCACTGCAGTTTGGGTTCTCCAATGCGGCCACAAGATAGTCGAGTATATTCTGTATGGCAATCGGTTGGGTACGGTTATGCATCCATGGCAGGCTGACCAGCAAGGGGAATTGTTCGGTCAGGTACCGGATCAACTCGAAAGAAATACTTCCAGACCCGATGATAAGACTGGCGCGGAATTCGGTGACAGGTACCCTTCCCTGGCGCAGTGCAATCCCGGTCTGGATGCGAGAACGCAGGTGCAAACCGATCTCTTTATCCGGGTCCGCCAGGCCTCCCAGATAGATGATGTGCTTCACTCCACTGGTATCCGCCACAGAAGCAAATTGACGAGCCGATTCAATTTCCTTTTCAGAATAATTCTGCCCACTGTTCATGCCATGGATAAAGTAATAGGCTGCGGAAATCCCCTGCATTGCCTGATTCAGAATATTACGAGAGAAGATATCCCCATGCACCAATTCCACCTGCGGCAGCCAGACTCGTCCGGCCAGACGTCTCGGATCGCGCACTAACATACGCACACGATAGCCTTTTTCAAGCAAACATGGCACAAGCGAACCACCTATATAACCGGTCACACCGGTGACCAGGATCAACCTGCCAGAATTCACTGAAATACCTTTAAGACTGGGCCAGTTTCTGCGCCCGTTCAGCAACTTTGCGAATCAAACCACTGAAAATAAAGCCATGAATGGGATAAAGCAGGTACCAATACAGGAAACCCGCCAACCCATGCGCCGCAAAATAAGCGGTCTGCGTCAATAGCGTTTTACCGTCGGGCTGCGGGATAGATTGGAACTCCAACCAGGCCTTGCCCGGCACTTTCATCTCGGCCCGCAACCGGATCAGCCGGTCCGGTTCGACCGCCTCGACCCGCCAGAAATCCAGCGACTCGCCCACCCGGATGTCGTCCGGATGGCGACGTCCCCGCCGCAGGCCCACGCCTCCAACCAGTTTGTCCATCCAGCCGCGTATTTCCCAGATCCAGTTCAGATACAGCCAGCCACGCTCCCCTCCCAGACCGGTATAGGCGCAAAAAACCGGGGCGGGGGGCAGATCCAGGACCAAATGACGGCGTTCAAGCATCATCCCTTCGGCGGTGGTCAATGTCACCGGCCGGTTATCCCCCTGGGTGACCACCAAGGCATCGCTCCAGGATGTTTCCACGTCATCGTTGGATACACGCCCAAGCGCCAGGTGTACTGCCGTATGGTAATCCAATGGTTGGATTTCGGGGAAGAGTTCCCGGGCCAGATCGTTGCCCACCACGCTCTCATTATGCAACCCCTCGATGAGCGGTAACAACACCCGCCAATGCACCGGCGTGAGCATGTGCACCCAATAGGCCGAAAGGCGCGGGGTGTAAAAGGGGGAAGGGATCAAAATACGTGTCAGGCCACGCTCGTGTGCATAGGCCATCAACATCTGGGCGTAGGTGAGCCGGGTGGCGCCACCAATTTCGATCAACTTGCCGCTGCTTTGAGGGGTTTTCAATGCCGCGATCAGATAATCCAGCACATTGCGAATGGCGATCGGTTGGGCCATGGAAAAGAACCATTTCGGGCAGATAAAAACCGGCTGGCGTTCAGTGGTGTAGCGCACCATCTCGAACAGGGCACTGCCTGACCCGACCACCATGCCGGCCCGGAATTCTGTCACCGGGACGCGCCCCAGGCGCAGGACGTGCCCGGTTTCATGGCGTGAGCGCAAGTAGGGGGACAAATCGTCGCTGGGGTTCACCAATTCGCCAAAATAAATGATGCGCTGGATGCCCGCCATTTCGGCCGCCGAGGCAAAATTACTGGCTGCCCGTAAATCCCGTTCTGCATCCACACGGCCTCCCTGCATCCCGTGGATAAGATAGTAGGCAGTGGTTATCCCCTGCATGGCGTTTACCAGCGAGAGCGCATCCAATGCGTCGCCTTCTGCAATCAAAACCCGTTCCACCCAGGGGAAGTCACGCAACCGCGCAGGGTCGCGGACAAAACAGCACACTTGATGGCCTGCCTCCAGCAAACGGGGTACAAGCCTTCCGCCAATATAACCGGTGGCTCCGGTGACAAGAATGTGCTCAGGCATCTATGATTGCTCGCTTCTATTTTTTGGTAAATATTATTATGATAATTATAATATATTTTATCTGTATCAAAGGCGATAGTATATTTGTAAAAAGTTGATGTTACAATAATCTCACAATTCCTTTCGTAACCAGGGAGATCATTATGCTTTTGGAAAAGGAAAGAGGATCCATTGTACAGTATGGAAGAAAGCTGATCGACGCCCAGCTCACCACCGGGACGGGGGGAAACCTGAGCATCTATAACCGGGCGGAAGGCCTGGTGGCGATTAAGCCCACCGGCGTGGCTTATTTTGATATGACGCCGGCAGATGTAGTGGTGATTGACTTGGGCGGTACCGTATTAGACGGAAAATTAAAGCCTTCCAGCGAGACCCTGTTTCATCTCAGTCTTTACAAATTCCGACTAAATATCAACGCGGTAGTTCATACCCACCAGGTTTATGCCACTACCATTGCCTGCCTTAATTGGGAACTTCCTGCGGTGCATTACCTGGTCGGTCTGTCAGGAAACAAGGTGCCACTTGCGGCCTATGCCACTTATGGCTCACCGGAGCTCTCGGAGAACATTCTCCAGTCGATTGGAAATTACAACGCCTGCCTGTTGGCCAATCACGGTCTGGTGACGGTAGGCGTGGACATCCATGCCGCCTTTTCAACCGCCGAAGAGATTGAGCTGGTAAGCAGGTTATATTACCAGGCAAAGTGTATTGGCAGCCCTGTAATTCTTTCTGATGAGGAGATGAAGGAGGTTATAAAAAAGTTCCACGCCCACGGTAGCCTGTAATTCAATTCCTGGCGGTTTCATTTACCATGCCAGGCAACCAAAGCAGCCTTCATCGAATTTTCTCAACCCAAAGTTTCCCCGAAATGACCTAAATCGGGAATGGCAGTTAAATCACCGCCACCCAGAATGTGGAGAGCAACATCCTTAACCAGCCACCCCGAACAAACAGTTGGTTTTTGCCAATCCTCCACAGATAGCTTTTTCAATAAAGAGAGCAGCTCTGCATGAATTTCCGGAAACAGAGCGGCCACGATCACGGGCTTGGGTGATTCCATGGAGGACTATCCTGTCATGAATCAATAGGTCAATTTTTCCGGCCTGGCCTCCACCCTCTTCCGGAAGACCCAGTAGGTCCAGCCCTGGTAAGCCAGCACGATCGGCACGAAGATGGCTGCTACTATCGTCATCACCTTGAGCGTATAAGGGCTCGAGGCCGCATTCGTGATCGTCAGGTTCCAATCCGGGTTAAGCGTGGAAATCAGGATGCGCGGGTACAGGCCCATAAATACCATCACGGTCGCGAAAACAATGGTTGATGCCCCCGCAACAAAAGCCCATCCGCTCTTCCCACTCCGGATCAGCCAACCGGTGACAAGCAGGGCAATTGCCGCCACTATCGCCGGGATTAGGCCGTTAAGGGGAGATTTCGTTAAGATATCAGTCGCGAAGAATGTCCAGAGGAGAAAAGCCACGGTCAAACCGGTCGCAATGATCCAAGCAGTCCATGCAACCTTCCGTGCGCGCAGCGCAATTTCATCGGGAGCCTTCAAGGTCAGGAAATTGGCGCCATGGAAAAGAAAAAGCGCGATAAACACCAATCCACCCAGCAACGCGTAGGGGTTCAGCAACGGCAACAGACCGCCGTAGTAATTCATATCCTGCTGGATGGCAAAGCCGCGCATCAAATTGGCGACGGTAACACCCCACAATAAGGCCGGGAGCAGGCTGCCGGTGAAAATCGCCCAGTCCCACAGAGTCCGCCAACCCTTATCGTCACGCTTGCCGCGGAACTCGAAAGCCACACCGCGCAATATCAGAGCCACCAGCATGAGAATTAGTGCCAGATAGAATCCGCTGAACAGGGTGGCATAGACTTGCGGGAAGGAAGCAAACAGCGCTCCGCCAGCCGTGATCATCCAGACTTCGTTCCCATCCCAGACAGGGCCAATCGTATTGATGATACTGCGGCGTTCCATATCATCCCTGCCAAGGAACGGCATTAGCATACCCACCCCATAATCAAAGCCCTCCAGGAAGAAGAAACCGGTGAACAGAATCGCGACCAGGATAAACCAGACAGTATTGAGGCTCATTTTTGCTGCTCTCCTTATTCCGCGGTCTCTTCGACTTTGGGCTCTGCGATACCAGCGCGATAAATCAACCGGGCAGTTACCGCAATTAATGCGCCCAGGAGCACTATAAACAGCACCAGCGAGAACAGTACATCCCCGGTGGTAAGGTTGGGGGATACCGCCTGTTGTGTTTTTTGCAGGCCATACACAATCCAGGGCTGTCGGTCCTCTTCGGTTAATATCCAGCCGCAAGTACTGGCGATATATGGTAGTGCCATTGCCGGTAATAGGATCTTCAAGAAAAGCAGGTTTTTATTCAAAACCTTGATCACTGGTTTGAGGATTGCCAGTAACGCCAACAGCGCCATCAGGAACCCGACACCGACCATGATCCGGAATGTCCAGAAGGTGATTGCCACTGGTGGAATATAGTTCCCTGGCCCATATTTGGCTACTGCCTCGGCTTGCAAATCTTTCAGGCCTTCCACCCCTCCCTCGAATTTACTATAAAGCAGGAAGGACAGGGCTTTGGGAACGCGGACTTCGAACGGATTATCTTCATTTTTCTGGTCAATACTGGCAACTACAACAAAATCCGCCGCCGGGGACTCGTTCTGCCAGATGGCTTCTGCCGCGCTGATTTTCATGGGTTGGACCTTTTCCAGGTACTTGCCTTGAGCATCCCCCACCAGGATCACCGCAACCACGCCGATCAGCGCATAGATTGCCGCCCATTTGAAAGAACGTTGAAACAATGCCAACTCGCCCTCTTTGTTTTTCAAGAGATGCCAGGCACAGAAACCCAGCACAATGAACCCGGCCGTTGTAATCCCATCCGCTAATACGTGCAGAAACTGGTAGGGCAAATTCGGGTTCGTCACCAATGCCCAGAAGCTGGTCATGACCGCCCGGCCATTTTCAATGGCATATCCAACCGGGTTCTGCATGAAGGAGTTGGCGATCAGGATCCATAGCGCCGACAGGTTGGAAGCAATCGCCACTAGCCAGATGGTCGCCAGGTGTAATTTTTTTGAAAGCCTGTCCCAGCCAAACACCCACAGGCCGATAAAAGTGGACTCCAGGTAGAACGCCAGTAACGCTTCAATCGCCAGTGGAGCGCCAAAAATATCCCCCATGAAACGGGCGTACCCGGACCAGTTCATGCCGAAGTGGAATTCCTGCACGATGCCGGTCACCACGCCGGCCGCGAAATTGATCAGGAAAACCTTGCCCCAAAACCTGACCATGCGTTTATAGGTCTCGTCACCCGTCGCGACATACATGCTTTCAAAGACTGCCAACAGGATGGATAGTCCCAGCGTGAGCGGGACAAGGAAGAAGTGAAAGATCGTTGTGACTGCAAATTGCCAGCGGGATAATATGAGTGAGTCCACCTTTTATTCTCCTATTACATGGAATTGATGGAGCTGCAGCGAATTCGTCTGACAATAGACGCAGATAAAAATTATTCGCTGATAATCCTTTTTACCACAAAATTATTCCTTTGGGGAAGATATTGGTCCTATTCCAAGCGCGTGACAAGGTCAGGACAGCCAATTTGCACCGGCCTCACCAAAGTCAGCACCTGCCATGGACTCGGGGGCTCAAGTCGGGCAGGTTGATAATTTTCGATTACTTGTTCAGGCTGATCAAGTAAGCAATCACATCCGCGATTTGTTGTTGGGTCAGGCCGTTTTGTGCTCCGAAGGGAGGCATAAGGCGGGCCGGGTTGACGCCCGAAGGAGTCGAGCCATTTTGGATGAAGAGGTCAATATTGGCAGCATTAGCCTTATCATCCAAACTGACCAGGCTCGGGTCAATTGGGTTTAGTGGTGGCACGGTACCATCATCGGAACCCGGATTTAGCACATTCCCCTGTCCATCGACGCCATGGCATAACTGGCATTGATTGATATATACCTGCTTTCCAGCCACCGGATCTCCAGTCAGGTTGGCAGCCTCTCCCGGTCCCCCGGAATTGCTTGGTGCAGCAATCTCGTTTTCATCAGGCGTGGCAGTGGGCCCGGCATTCGCAACGCTAACCGGTAACCCGGCCAACACAATTGGCCCTGCAGCAGGCACACTTTTCGATTGGCGGCCATATGGCATTTGCCGGAGGACAAATAATGCCTGGTTCAGCTTGGAGGATGACCAGTTTCCTCCTCCCAGGATATCCACCCCGGTTGCGCTGCCCGAAACACGCTGAGATCCTGCTCTCACTCCGGCATAGCTGCTCAGGTCCAATTGGGCAGAATCGGCCGAGGACAAATTGGCGTTATGGCAGGCTGTACAAGCCAGGGCACCTGGATACCACAAATTGGATTGCGTGAAAAGCGGTTGCACATCAGTAAATGTCGCTTGACAACCAACACCATTCATGTCAGAAAACAAAAACGGTTGTGTTTCCGGAGAACCGGCTGAAACCCAGGCCGAGAGCAGCGCCTCGGCTGTTACCGTACAGTTCTCCGAGCTGGATGAAGAAGCAAAGGGTATACCGTTGGTCTGCAGTGCGGCTGGCACCAATGTGGGAATCGGTGTATGGACCAACCGGGACCGTCCACCTGTCATGCAATTATTCCGGTAACTACAACTCCCGACATATAATGATCCGGCGAAAATAACCACCAGGGCTATCAGGATGAACCCAAGAATGAGCACCCAGATCTTAAAATGTCGTATCATAAATAGTATTCCTCCTTACTTGAAGGAGCGGGTTGGATGCACTCATTTTAGCGTCCTCATGTAGTTCACCACATCCCAACGTTCGCTTACTATCAGGTTCTCATTCAAGGCAGGCATTTTCCCGGGTACACCGGTGGAAATAATGAAAAAGATTCCACCGTCTGTGAATGAATGAATTGGAAAACTGGTCAGGTCAAAAGGCTTGTTTTGCAGGTGGGAGGCAATCGGTCCATTACCCTTTCCATCTGTCCCGTGACACAAGGCACAATTGATATTGTATAGTTCCTCCCCACGTGAGACGGAGGCCTGGTCGGGTTTGATGGGATTCGACGGTATACCCAGAGCCAGACTATAAGCAGCGCCTTCAACCGGAATCGCGTCGGTCGGGACCGGCAATGGGTGGCTCATCGGCTGGAAAGACGGTTGGATCTGCATGAAAGTGACCCAATCGATCTTGATAATATCAAAAGCAAACAGTTCCACCACCCCCAGGAAGATCAACACCAACAGCCCAGCAATGATCAAACGTTTAAAGGCAGGGTTCATAGAATCGTTGCCTCCACCGGTCTGACCTGTTCCGCACCCATGGAGCGCATGGCATCTTCAAATTGCGTCTGCTGTTCAACCGGGCATGGAAAGACTACTGCGATCATGCCATCGCTGATTTCCGGTACGTACACTTTTGGTTCATAAGAGGGCAAACGGCCAGCCAGGAGCAATCCCAGGAAGGCAGAACCCATTAAACCCAACATGGCCAGCTCAAAGCCGACAATTAAAAATGGCGGAAATGGGTACACCGGTTGACCGCCTACTTGAAGAGGATATAATCCCGGAATCCCAAAAATCAGGAACAGAGCTGCTACCAACCCGATCATGGCGCCCCCCAGCGCCAGGCGGGGTATGAATGTTGGAAGCTTGGGCCGTCCCAGGACTTCTTGGTTGAATGGAATACCGGAAATGATCTCCATTTTTTCGTCTACGATTCCCATTGCATGCAATTTATCAATTGCATTGACAGTCGGGTCAATTTCCGTAAAAAGAGCCAGAAGAGTCAAGGTATCAGCCATATTGCCATCCTTGCCTTAATCAAAGTTACTCGTGGACGTGACCACAGCTTTCCCAACTTTGCGCAAAACGTGGGCAGTCTGTCCTTCCTGGACTTCCCAAACCGGTATCAACGGTATCAGCCGTGAGGCGAGCATATAGAGCAACAAGAATAAGGCAAAGGTACCAATCGTGAGGGGAATCTCAATACTCGGTTTGTATAACCGCCAGGTGAATGGCATGCGGGTAATGGTCAGGGAACCAGGGATGATAATGAAACGTTCTATCCACATTCCAATATTGATCACAATCCCGATTATCAACATCAACAAAGGTGTACTTCGCCATTTCTTATTCCATAGAATTGCCCAGGGAATGACGATGTTACAGATTAACAAAGTTACCCATACAAAGGCGAATGGTCCTTGTGAGTGAAAATCCATTAATAGTTTATCGAACTTATTTCCTCCATACCATGGCACAAGATAATCATTGAAGAAAAAGTAAGCCCAGGTCAACGAAACGATCAGGCTCAATTTACCCAGGAACTCGAAATGCTCAGGCCGGATAAAGTATTTCATATTCTTCATGGTTGACCGGATTACAAAGAGAACTATCATCACCGCCGCGATACCAGAGTAAAGAGCCCCGACTACAAAATAGGGGCCAAAAATGGATGAACTCCAGCCAGGGCGGGTTGACATGGCGAAGTCCCAGGAGACAACGGTATGAACGGAGAACATGACCGGGATGATCGCAAATGCAAAGATATTCATGGCCGTTTTCAAATGCTTCCATTCGACTTCAGTCCCGCGGAAACCCAGGGAAAGGTATCGATAAAAGATTTTTCGCCAACCTGTTGAACGGTCGCGTGCCATTGCCAGGTCAGGGATAAGCGGCATGAAGATATAGAGCGTGCTGGCAATGACGTATGTGGTAATCGCCATAAAGTCCCACATCAAGGGCGAGTGGAAGTTTGGCCAGAGGTCACGTCCATTTGGATAGGGAACCAACCAGTAAGCCAGCCAGACACGTCCTAGGTGCAAAAAAATACAGATGGCTGCCTGGATCAGTCCAAAAGTGGTCATCAATTCGGCCGCGCGCGTATAAGGGCGGCGTATTTCGTATTTCATCACCCGCAAAAGAGCCGAGATGAACGTCCCGGCATGGCTGATGCCAATCCAGAAGACCATGTCAACGATGAAAATTCCCCAGTATACGGGACGGTTCAGCCCGGTCACGCCCATACCATTCACAATCATATATCCCCATGCCCCCACCAGGGCGAACAGGACGGTCAAAACCAGGAAAACCACCACTCCCCAGAACTTTTTACTGGTTTTATGCATCGACTCCATGACCATGGCATTCATTTCGCCCCTCGGCCGCGGGTCGTACATCAAGTGTTCGCGTGGATTCTCAGGTTCGCCAGCGGATGCTCCAGGCAGTGCAATTGATTCAGCCGTTGTGGCCATGGTTTGAATCTCCCGTTAGATAGATAACTTTGGGTTGGGTGCCGAGTTCTTCCAATAATTGAATTGCGCGACCCTGTTTGGCAAGTTGACTGACCCGGCTGTTCGGATCATCCAACCGGCCAAAAACGATGGCGTAGGCCGGGCAGGCTTGTACACAGGCGGGCTCAACCTCGCCATCCTGCACTTGCCGGCCTTCCATCTGAGCCGTTTCTTCGGTCCGCCGGATACGCTGGATGCAAAACGTACACTTCTCCATTATTCCCCTTCGCCTCACGGTCACATCCGGGTTAAGCTGGTTGTTCAACGGTACCGGTCGTGAATAATCACGCCAGTTGAAGACACGTACTTGATAAGGACAGTTATTGGCGCAATAGCGAGTCCCGACACAACGGTTATAGATCTGGGCATTAATATCTTCAGAATCGGAATGGACGGAGGCGTAAACAGGGCAGGTTGACTCGCAAGGGGCATTGCCACACTGCTGGCAGACTATCGGTTGGAAATTGGTGGAAACAGCCGGATATTGACCGGTCCAGAAACGCTCGGTATGAATCCATTGCATACTGCGTCCGATGCTGACATCCTGTTCGCCGATGAAAGAAATATTATTTTCCATTGCGCAGGCAGTCACGCAGGCCTGGCATCCCATGCAGAGGTCCTGGTCGATCACCATGCCCCATTTTGAAGGGGTGTTCGTGCTTATCAATCCAGACATAGCAGACTCCTAAGGTGTGCCGTATACGCCCAGGTGACTCTCAAAGCGTGCCAAAGTAACTTGTTGGCCGGTCTTCTCGATTTTGACCTTAACCGAGGCCAATGCCAGGTCGCCAGCCGCATTGACACGTGTGCCGAGCAATTTGGCCAGGTTGGCGCCCCGGTTTTGAGCGTACCGCCCGTAAGCAGTATGGCCCTGTCCAAATGGCATGGCGATCGTGTCAGGACGGATGGCCGGATAGCGATAGACAGAAGCTTGCACTTCCCCGAAAGGACTGGTGAGCTTTACCACGTCATCGTCGGCGATGCCCAGCTTATCGGCTGTATCCGGGTTGATCTCTACCCAAGTATTCCAGACCACCGTGGTTGTTGGATCAGGTGTCTCTTGCAGCCAGGGTTTGTTGGATCCGCTGCCATCGCTCAGAAGCGTGGAAAAGAAAGGCATCAGGTAGAATTCGCCTTCTCCATCGAATACGGGGGCAGCCTGGCTAAGACTGCCCGCCAAGGCATTCTGTGCTGCGGGACTGCCCAAACCGGCTGTCTGGTTCCACCATCCACCATTTTGCTGCCATAATTCCCAGAAGGAATTGATGTCCTGGGCGACAAAGAAGCCTGCCTGTGAAACAAGGCCGGCAAGGGCTTGTTGCAAGTACTCAACCTCATCCTTATAGGGCACGGTGTTAGCAAGATCCCCCCCAATCGCCTGTACGGCTGCCAGAAGCACATCCGCGGTAGCACGCGTATCATACAACGGAGCCACCACCGGCTGCAGGCCGGAAATGACCGGACGGTCTGCACCGGTAATGATCTTCTGATAGCCCCAGGCTTCCAGGCCGGTGTGATCGGGGAAGATGTAGTCGGCTTGCATGGCAGTTTCATCTGGAAAGGATGCAAAAGAAACCACCAAAGGAACCTTGGCCAGGGCCTGGACAAATTTCAATGAAGCTGGCAATTCGTAGACCGGGTTGATGCCATGAATGAATAATGCTTTACGCTTCCACTTTCCATCCGTTGAACCAGGTCCTGCATGTCAGTTAAAGTATTGGGTATATTGGGATTG
>JBEKEB010000030.1:0-26396 GCA_050014055.1 Anaerolineales bacterium
CCTAGTTTCTCGTTACGAAAGAACTATCGCGCTCCTCTCGCTGCCGTAGAAATTGGTTTTAGAAAGACAATAAAAAATGCTTACTCACCCTAATTTTAATATCTCTTCAACTCTCAATCTCAGACATTCAATCGTCGCCCTTGAATCGACCGTTATCACACACGGCCTGCCGCGCCCACAGAACCTCGTTCTCGCCCGCGACATGGAACGCATCGTACGGGAGAACGGTTCCATGCCTGCCACCATTGCCATTTTGGATGGGAAAATTCATATTGGTCTGACTGATGTTGAACTGGAGCGTCTGGCAAATGAAGAGAATGTTCGCAAGATCAGCCGCCGGGATTTTGCCACTGCCATCCTCAAGAAAGAATGCGGGGGTACCACCGTTGCTGGATCCATGTTTGCCGCCCATCGGGCCGGGATAAAAGTGTTCGCCACAGGCGGCATAGGCGGGGTACATGAAGTGGAGGCGCTCGATATTTCCACCGACCTCCAAGCGCTATCTGATACCCCCATGCTCGTTGTTTGCGCCGGCGCAAAAGCCATCCTAGATTTGCCAGCCACCCTGGAATACCTGGAGACAATGGCCGTTCCAGTCATTGGGTATGGCACTGATGAATTCCCCGCCTTTTATTCCCGCCAGAGCGGATTGTCGGTCAGCGCCAGGTTGGATTCTCCGCAGGAAGTGGTTGCATTTGCAGAGACCCATTGGGGACTGGGAATGGACAGTGCCATTCTGGTTTGCCAGCCTCTCTCCCCCGAAGAGGAAATTCCACAGGAAAGAATTGATGGAGCCATCCAACAAGCCCGCCAAGAAGCCCATACTCAAGGCATCCACGGCCAGCCTTTAACCCCTTTCCTGCTGGCTCGCCTGTCCGAGTTGACAGGTGGTGAATCCTTGAAAGCCAACCTGAAACTCCTGAAAAATAACGCCAAGTTAGCCGCCCAGATCGCGCAGGCATGGGCTAAAGATCACCAAAAAACCATCTAAGAGTTCTTCGGATTACGCTATACGTTTGTAGTTCACTTCGTCACCGTCGGCCAGCGGGTATCAGAGGGTCGCGGTGTGAGGCTGGGTATTGCAGACTTCGTCATCGTGGGGGTCAGGCTCGGGAACGTGCTGGGTGTCGCAGTTAGCGGCTCGCCGGTTACGCGAAACTCCCCCACCACTTTCCAATCTATCCCCACAAAGAAAATAACCTGGTATGTTCCCGGCAGCCATTCCTCGGCAGGAAGATCCAATTCGTATTCACCATATCCCCCCGTGCCACCGCCCCAAGGTGATGTATCAAATATTAACAGTTTGCCTTCCCGATACCACAACATCGTCCACTGGACGCCGTTCGTCATTTTATCGTAAGAATAGGTGATAAATATTTTTTGCACAGGGTTCTGGAAGGAGGTCTGTGGGTCAACTGCTTTGTATTTAACAACTGAGCGGGAGAACTGCAACCGGCTGAATACTGCCGCCGGGTTGGGCGTTACCGTACCGGAGAATTGTACTTCAATGGCATCCGGCAGGAATGGCGTACTGGTGATTGTCGGGGTATAACTCGTGGCCGGGGTGAGCGTGATGGTCGGGGTTTCGGTAATGGTTGGGGTTAAGCTGATGGTCGGGGTGGGAGAAATCGTCGGGGTTGAAGATATCGTTGGGCTGGGAGGAAAATATATATATGCAACTGGTTCTGCAATGATTCCAATCAAAATAGCCAATAGAACTAACACCGCAGCAAAAACAATCGTCCACCATCCACTGGACACCAAGTTGTAGCGGATTCGATAATAGACCACGTTGCGGCTTTTGCGGATGGACCTTACAGCCCTCCAAGTGCTGAAAACCGCGCCAAGGATGGTGATAATAACCGCCATGATTACTGCATCGTGAATATCCAGGTTCATCCGACTCGATTATACCTTCTTGACGTCTTCCCCGGATCGTGCTACATTTTTCCCATGAGCCTAATCTTTCTCAAACTCGGTGGGTCGCTGATCACAGACAAGACCCATCCCTACACTCCCCGACTTGAAAAACTGGACTTTCTTGCCGAGGAGATTGCTTCTGTCTTGAAGGAAAAGAAAGACCTGCAACTTGTGCTAGGACATGGCTCCGGCTCATTTGGGCATGCTGCTGCCAGCGGTTACAAGACCCGTCTGGGCGTATCCGGACCCGCTGCCTGGTTTGGGTTTGCAGAAGTCTGGTACCAAGCATCCTCTCTGAATCGTATCGTCGTGGAAGCCCTGCACCGTGCTGGGCTCCCGGCAATAACCTTGTCTCCGGCTGCCTCCATTACAGCGCACGATGGAAACGTCGCGCATTGGGATCATTATCCCATCCAGGCAGCCCTATTAAATGGTCTCCTCCCTGTCATCCACGGAGATGTTGCCTTTGATGAGATCCGCGGGGGGACCATTCTATCCACGGAAGATTTATTCGCGCATCTTGCGCGCAAACTCAGCCCGCAACGGATCCTGCTTGCCGGTTTGGAAGCCGGTGTGTGGGCTGATTTTCCGGCAAAAAAGCAATTGCTAGCGGAAATGACGCCCGGAAGCTTTGCGCGACATGCCTCCGGTCTAGGAACAGCTGCCGGGACAGATGTGACAGGCGGCATGCTCTCCAAGGTTACCGGGATGTTGTCGTTGATTGAGCAAATCCCTGATCTGGAAGTATTGATTTTCTCCGGCGAACAGGCAGGCAATCTCACCGATGCCCTGAGGGGGCAAAATCCAGGCACCCGTTTGCATTGTTGACAGCCCACCCTGGCTGTATTAAACTCATCGTCCGTCATATGTTTGGAGGAAGATAATGTTTTCCCGACAGGAACTTGAAGAGAATGAAAATCGCAGTTTGGCGCCCTATGGAATCCGCAGTAAGGAATCGAAAGGACGTGCTTATTTGGATGACGAACCGGATTACCGGACATCCTTTCAACGCGACCGCGATCGCGTATTGCATACTACTGCCTTCCGAAGACTGGAGTACAAAACGCAGGTCTTTATCAATTTCGAAGGCGATTACTTCCGAACTCGTCTTACGCACACCCTGGAAGTAGCCCAGGTTGGCCGTACCATAGCACGTGCTTTGGGCGCCAACGAAGATCTGGTGGAAGCCATTTGCCTGGCGCATGACCTGGGCCATTCCCCATTCGGCCACGCAGGCGAATATACACTGGCGCGCTTGATGAAGGATTTCGGCGGGTTTGACCACAACAAACAGTCCCTGCGCATCGTCACCGAATTGGAACAGCGCTACCCGGATTTCCCCGGTCTCAATCTGACCTGGGAAGTACGCGAGGGCATGGTCAAACATGAGTCCGAATACGATGTAACAGATGCCCGTGAATTTAATCCTGATTTGCGCGGAAACCTGGAAACACAAATCTGCAATGTGTCCGACGAATTAGCCTACACGACCCATGATCTGGATGATGGCCTGCGTTCAGGCTTGATTACTCCACAATCACTGGAGGGAATATCCATCTGGGAAACCCTTATACAAACTTTTAACTGGCATGGTCCATTTTTGCAGGATTTGGACCGCCATTGCATGATCCGTCACCTGGTCGGATTGATGGTAACAGACATGGTACAGGCTACGGATTCTCGCCTTAAAGCAAGTGGCGCCAGATCCGCATTGGAAATTCAAAAATTGTCGTACAATGTCATCGGGTATAGCGAGGAAACACAACGCCATAACAGGGAGTTGAAAGATTTTCTCTACACCGGCCTCTATCGGCATTACCGGGTTATACGTATGCAGGTTAAAGCCGAACATATCATTACAGATTTATTCAATGCATATCGTCTCGAACCGCTCATCCTGCCCGACCATGTCCAGGCTTGGATTCCTTCCCGCGGCCTGGAAAGAACCATTTGTGATTATATCGCCGGGATGACTGACCGTTACGCCATCGAAGAGCATGAGCGACTCACCGATCCCAATCTCAAACCATAGACCGAAGCGAGCAAAGCATGCCAGACAAGCAACCTACTTTCCTGACCGCAGAAGGTGCGGCCAAACTAGAAGCCGAACTACAAGATTTAAAAGGTCCTCAGAGAGAAGCGATTTCCAGACGCCTGCGCGACGCCATTCAGATGGGCGACCTCTCAGAAAACGCAGACTATCATAAGGCCAAAGAAGATCAGGGTTTCCTCGAAGGGCGCATCCAGGAACTGGAGTTTATGTTCCGAAATGCTATTATTGTAGAAAAGACGAGTGGCCCAAAGTACATAGTTGCTGTTGGTGTACAAGTGACCGTACAAGAAGAAAACTTTGACCCGGAGGTCTATCACCTGGTAGGAGCCAAGGAAGCCGATCCGCGTCACGGCAAAATTTCCCACGAGTCCCCCATCGGCCTGGCATTAATGGATCACCGTGTCGGTGACACAATCGAGGCAGAAACACCAAGCGGAAAGATAAAGCTGAAAATTTTGAAGATAGAATAATAATTAAGTTCTTTAAAGAAGTGGGCAACCCCAAAAGGTTGCCCACTTTTTTAAATTATTACTTTGTTTATCTCTGGAGCTTTCAAGCAGATCCTTATTGTGGTTGTGCTGTAGAGGCAGGTGCCACCACCTTTGGCCAGACAGCGATCTCCAATGTCAGGCGATCGAAATAACTCTGTTCGGGTAGAGCACCCTGCCCATACTCGGCATCTGAAACTGTTGCAACCAGCTGCAAAGCTGCAGTCTCTAATACCACCTGTTTATCTTTCTCTACCATAAACGGTTCACCTTTGGCCTGCAAGCGCTGGAAAGTAGCTGGGTCATTGAATGCATGTGCACTCATCAGCACCTTGGTCACAGTCTGAATATCATTCTTGTCAAAAAGCCAGACCTCGAATGCCTGGACCTTCTTTGGATCACCAACGCCGATGGTTTCCGAGATGCCAATGCCGCATTCTCCAAGAAATTCACCCGAGGGCGAATCAATACTAAAGGAATCGTCAAATAGGTCATCTCCCAGAACGTAAGTCGTTACGAATTGGGAGATCGGAGGTTCCTGGCCCAAGGATTCGTAATCGGTCATTTCTGTCTGGCTGGAAATATCATGTGCTCGGGAAGCAGCAGTCGGCGAAGCAGTACTTGTATTCCGGAAAAGGGGAATCAGGTATCGTAAAATCCCATACCCAACCAACGCAAACAAAATCACAGCAGCCGCAATAAGCGCAATGCTGGTAAATGAAACGCCTTTTGCAGGTGCTTGTTCGCCGCCCGGTTGGGGTGTTGCCACAACCCCCGCTGGTTGGACAACACCGATAAAACTTGAGATGGCATTTGGATCTTGACTTCCTGGATTATTCTGGATCGTCGTCAAAATCGATGTCCCCGCTGGGCCTAACGCCTCGAAACGTTGAAGAGCTAATGCAGAATCAGGATTTACATGGTACGAATCAATTGCCATTCGAAGGTACTGCTCCTGATAGGTCGCTCCCAGCTGGGAAGGAGGCACATCCTTCCATACCACCGGCTGGACTATCCAAGCCCAAATCAATCCAACAACGAGTCCTAGGATTCCTCCCAGTACTGCAGCAACAACTGGTTTTTTGGCATAGTCAAGAAGCTTCATACGCATCTCCTCCGGATTCAACCACCGATATCCTTATTATACAGAACCTTGTCAATAATGCAACACCTATTTTCGGCGCATCAAATACAAACACCGTTCGGAATCGCGGATCACACTCGACTGTTTTACAGTGTACCACTGTCCGAAAGCTTTTTCGAACCCAGCTTGTGTATAATCGTTGAAAATATCAACGCGGCTACGTAACAATTTTTGGACCTGCGAATCACTCTTTGGCACGAATTCAACAATCAACCATTCCCCGCAGATTGAAAAGAATTCAGCCACACGGGGTAGCGGGACATTATTCGAAATGGCAAGATGATGCACCAAGGCCAGAGCCAGAGTGGCGTCCACTGGGCCACGTTGAATGAACGAATCGCGCTCCAGATTGTTCCATCCTATTGCCGGGCTGGGGTTGGTTAAGTCGAGCACCAGCGGCAAAAGATTCTGCTCTTTCCTTTCCTGGACCAGGCGATAATTTACCTCCACAGCTGCAGGGTCGATATCTGTCGAAATCACGTAAGCGCCGGTTTCTACCGCAACCCGGCTAAAAATACCCGAGTTCGCGCCCAAATCCCATACTGTTTTGGCTTCGATTTTTGACAACCAATCCATCACGAGGACTTTCTTGTGCTCGAAAGCTGTATCAGTGTAATTATTTGCCGCATAATAATCGGCCCATTCTGTTCCGGCGGGTTTCCAAACCAATTTCCGGATGGTCGATTGAAGACTTTCAATCAAACCAAGCAATGCATCCTTGCTCATTTTACGTCCGCTTCGTGCTTCTGATACCGCTACCTCCGCGTAACGCTTTTGCGCACTGGCATGAAGATGGATATGCGTAGCAATACCCAGATTCCAGCGACTCCGCATCGGCAACAATACACTGGCAAGGTCAAGAGGAACTCCATCAATATAAACTCGTAATAATTGGTTCAGCCTTATATCACGGTATGCCATCAGAGCCAGCGGGGCCAGGAAGTGTTGGCAAAATTGACGGTAAGCCACCCATGGTTCTCCTTCTTTATAGGTCTCGAAGGAAAGAGTGTCAATTAGGGTCGGTTTTCCGCCGTGAAACTGAATGTTATATGCACTGGCATCTTTAAGCGACATCCCCATTTTCAACGCGCGCTTCTGGATTGATAAAGTTGCCAGAGCCGCATCCTTTAACTCTCCAAATGACCATTCGTATGGATATGAGATGAACTCGACAAGTTCCGGGCGCAAAGTTCTGAAAGCTGATGTTGTTTCGGCTGGTTGGAATGCTTGCCCATCGCCTGATTCTGTGTGCGGGATAAGCAGGCCAGCCTTTACCAGTTTGGCGTAGAGCCCGGAGTCCATCAAGCGCGTATAATCATCTGCATAGATTTGGTTCACTTGACGATAAAGGATTCCATCACGCCTGAAAAGGAAGCCGCTATGGTCGCGGAATGATGCATCAAGCGCCGGGGTGTTGTTCGTCGTCGTCTTCATCGTTCGGTTCTACCTTATTTTTCTTTTTACCAAGCATGCGCTTGATTTTGCTCCAGTTGGCACCAATGGCGATACTCATGCCAGCGATGGCGGCGATTAAAAGTTGGATCAAGAAACTTCCCGACCCAGGATCAAGATATAACGGCAGCATAATTTACTCCTGAACAGAATCTGTAACTATATTTTCAAGCAGAAAACTTTCTTCGCAAACCGTACATTGTGCTTCCCGCTTATTGGCAATAACAAGTAATCCGCCGCACTTGAGGCACAGCTGAGCGATTGGGCGCTTCCAAGAAGTGAAATCACATGTTGGGTAATTGGCACAACCAAAGAAAAGTCGTCCTTTACGGGTCTTTCTTGAAACGATGTCGCCACCATCTTTAGGACATGTGACGCCAATTTTTTCCAGCCAGGCCTCGGTATGGCGACATTCCGGGAACCCTGAGCAGGATATAAATTTCCCATAACGCCCATACCGGATAACCAATTCCTTACCGCATTCGGGGCATGCCCTTCCAATCGGCTCCGGCCCGGTCTTGGTTACCGGCATTTCGGCTTGGGCCTTTGCCACGGTGACTGCAAAGGGTTTGTAGAACTGTTCCATCACGTTAACCCAGTCAGCATGACCAGCAGCAACCTTGTCCAGGTCTTCCTCCATGCGGGCAGTAAAACTCAAGTCAATGATCTCGGGGAAATACTGCACCATCAAATCGTTGACCAGTATGCCAGTCTCAGTAGGGATAAGGCGTCGGTCGACCCTCTCCACGTAACCTCGAGCTTGAATTGTTGACAACGTCGGGGCATAAGTGGATGGACGTCCAATTCCATATTCTTCCAAAATCTGAACCAGCGAGGCTTCTGAATAACGCGGTGGCGGTTGTGTGAAGTGTTGTTCTGGAATAAGCCGTACCAGATCTTGCTTCTGGCCTTCTTCTATCGAGGCGGGGATGTGTACATTCATCTCATCGTCTTCCACAGACTTCTTGTCCTCATTCTTGCCTTCTTCATATACAACTAAAAAGCCCGGGAACTTGATCGCAGAACCAGCCGCGCGCAAGGTATAGGCATGGTCGGATCCTTTGCCGCTAACCTCCACCGAAAGGGTGGCATATACGGCTGATTCCATCTGGCAAGCTACAAAACGCTGCCAGATTAACTGGTAAAGTTTAAACATCGCTGGCTCCAGGAATGGCTTGACCTTTTCCGGATCGCGCAGCACAGAAGTAGGCCGGATCGTCTCATGAGCCTCCTGTGCACCAGCTACCTTCTTGGTATACTCCACGGGCTTTTCTGGCAGGAAATCATTGCCATAACGTTGGTTGATATACTTGCGTACTTCCTCAAGGGCCACTTCGGCGATATTTGTTGAGTCAGTTCGCATATAAGTAATGAGACCGGTTGTGCCACCCTCACCCACATCCTGGCCTTCATAAAGCCCCTGCGCCAACCCCATGGTCCGTTTGGCGGTGAAGCCCAGCTTGCGCGAGGCGTCCTGTTGGAGTGTGGAGGTTATGAATGGGGCAGAAGGCTTACGCCGCCGCTCGCCGCGTTTCACGCGAGTCACGTTGAAATCTGTCTTTTCCATATCCACAAGAATGGGTTTGACGATCTCCTCTTTTCCCAACTCAGGATCCTTATCGTCAATTTTTGCCAGTTTGGTTATAAATGTTTGCTTTTGCCCATGCGGACGTAGTTCGGCCCCGATAGACCAGTATTCAACCGGGTTGAACGCGTCAATCTCGCGTTCGCGTTCAACAATCAAACGCAAAGCGACAGATTGAACGCGCCCTGCCGAAAGCCGGCTCCTTACCTTTTCCCACAGGATTGGGCTGATGCTGTAACCGACCAGCCTGTCCAACACGCGCCGGGCTTGTTGGGCATTGACCAGATCCATATTAATATCGCGCGGGTGAGAGAAAGCTTCATTGATGGCATTTTCAGTAATCTCATGAAAAACCACCCGCTTGGCCAGCTTTTGTTCAATTGCAGCCGCTTCCAACAAATGCCAGGAAATGGCTTCTCCCTCGCGGTCAGGATCGGTAGCTAGGTAGATTTCAGCAGCCTCTTTGGCCAGTTGTTTGAGTTCTTTGACAACCGCCTTTTTTTCGTTCGGAACGCGGTATTTTGGTGCAAAATTGTTTTCCACATCCACTGAAAGCTGAGAGCGCAACAAGTCACGTACATGTCCTACCGATGCTCGTACCGTGTAACCCTTCCCGAGGAAACGGCCTACCGTCTTGGCCTTCGCGGGGGATTCTACAATAACCAACTTTCCACTGCGCCTGTCAGCTTTTTCCGGCTTGACCATGCCCTCATGAGCCGCGGTCTTTCCGATACGGTAAAGAGTCGTTCCGC
This sequence comes from Anaerolineales bacterium, assembly GCA_050014055.1. Lineage (GTDB taxonomy): Bacteria > Chloroflexota > Anaerolineae > Anaerolineales > Villigracilaceae > UBA877. The sequence goes on from JBEKEB010000030.1 coordinate 9,395, forward strand.
AAATGCCGCACGTTCCGCGCGTTACGGGAGCGCCGGCAGAATTGAACGATGCTATAGGGTCAATAATCTCCCGTTTGGTCTTGCATTTCATGCAATAGGCTTCCACGAGATACCTCCTAGAGATAATCTTCCTGCTGTAATTCCTTCAGATTCTTTATCACCTGACGCACCTGCTGGGCTTGGTCACGGCGGCAGACCAACAGCGCATCACTGGAATTAATGATGATTAGATCATCCAAACCTATTGTTACCACCAACTTTTTCTCGTTAGAATAGATCAGCGAATCATGGGTCTCCAACAACATATGATCGCTATTGACAACCACATTTCCTTCTGTATCCGGCAACAGTACATCGAAAAGGGAATCCCAGGTACCAACATCGCTCCATCCCAGGCCACTGGCTGGCAATACAGCCACCTTGGTGGCGTGCTCCATGATACCGTAATCAATTGTCTCCACGTTGAGCCTGGGCCATTCGGATGCAAGCACGACACTTCGTTCAGGCGTATCCCAGGTTCCGCCGATCCGGTCAAGAGCCGCTTTCAAATCTGGCATCTGAGCCGCAAATTCGTCCAGAATTCGGTCGGCCCGCCAGATAAACATGCCCGAGTTCCATGAATGGTCCCCACTTGCCACCATGGCACGTGCATTTGCCTCGTCCGGTTTTTCGGTGAAACAAACCACCCGGTAGACCGGATAATCAAATTTCTCCGGTAGTGCGGCATCCTGCTGAATGTAGCCATATCCGGTAGCCGGGAAAGTAGGGGTTACACCAAGTGTAACCAGGTAACCCTTGCGCGCCACCTGAACAGCTACCTGCATCACCAGCCGGAATAAATCAGTATTGCGAATGAAATGGTCGGAGGTTAAGACAAGCATGGCTGCTTCCGGGTCATGCTTTTTCAATACAGCCGCTGCCAGACCAATTGCAGATGCCGTACCGCGCGGCTCTGGTTCGATCAGGAAATTCGCTTGCAATAGATGAGGCGCCTGCCGCTTAAGTTCTTCTGATTGGTCAGCCGCCGTAACCACCAGGATCCGTTCTGCCGGAATAAACCCTTCCAGGCGGTCCACTGCACTCTGGAAAAGAGTACGTTTTCCCAGCAAAGGTAATACATGCTTGGGATGTTTCTTGCGTGAAATGGGCCAGAGACGAGTTCCGCCTCCACCAGCCATGATAACTGCATAAGTGTGGTTCATGCCTTTACCTCGTACTCGGCCTGGTCTTCCCGAACCGCCACGTAATTCATTCCACCGACCTGCTTTACTAACCCCTTGAGTTTCATCATGACCAGAGTTGCCGAGACTCGTTCGATCGGCAGGCCGGTCTGGTTGCGGATATCATCCATATGCAATGGCTCATGAGATAAAACACGCAAGAGTTTTTCTTCGGTTTCATTGCTGGGAAGGATTTTATGCACTTCGCGTTGTTCGGTAACTCGCCGTAAATCTAATATATCCAATAGATCCTGAGCGGAGAGCATTGGATGTGCTCCATCGGCTATAAGGCGGTTGGTGCCTTTGCTCTGCAGGGCCAGGATATTACCGGGAACGGCAAAAACCTCACGACCCTGGTCTGCAGCAAATTGCGCCGTGATGAGCGAACCACTGGTCTGACCGGCTTCGACAACCACGGTAGCCATTGAAAGTCCGGAAATAATGCGGTTGCGAGGTGGGAAATTTGATGCGTCCGGTGGTGTCCCGGGCGCGTAGTCGCTCAAGATGGCACCACAAGCTATTATTTTTTCGGCCAATTGTGTGTTTTCCGGTGGGTAGATCCGGTCAACGCCGCACCCAAGAACGGCAATTGTCCGCCCACCGGCTTTGAGGGTGGATTGGTGGGCAATCGCGTCCACCCCGCGTGCAAGGCCCGAGATAACCGTCACACCATTATTGGCAAGAAACATGGCCAGTTCATCTGCCACCTGACGGCCATACGCGCTGACCCGACGGGTTCCTACAACAGCCACCGACCAGAAGTCTTCAGGTTTCAATCCCCCACGTATATATAAAACCGGTGGCGGCTGGTCAATTTCTTTCAATCGTCTCGGGTATAGTTCATCATCCCATGTCAGGGTTTGGATACCCTGCGCTCCAAGCTTGGACATATACCTTTCCAGGTCCAGGCTTGCACGGATTAGCAAAACGCGTTCAGCCAGTTTCGGGCCCAGTCCGGCAGCTTGTAACGCATCCATAGGAGCCTGCCAGGCCAGGGACAAATCTCCAAAATGATCCTGCAGAGCCTGTAACCGGACAGCCCCTATGCCTTTGACCAGATTAAACCCGACCCAATAACGCTTGTCCATATGTCCAATTATTTATGAAGATCATAAATCGCGATCCCCTTCTTCCATCAGGCCGGGAAGTAAGTGTGCTTTAATAATCTTTGAATCCAGATCCACGTCCAGAATAACCTCAGAAATGGCTGGCAGCAGGATTTCTCTTCCAGCATCATTTGTGACCACATAGACGTCATTCGCTCCAGTCTGCATGATCTCAGTCACTTTTCCAAGTGCTTTGCCATTCTCATCTATTACAGAGAGGCCCTGCAGTTCATGGTAATAGAATTCGCCTTCCGGCAATTCCATGGCATCTTCTTCAACGATATAGAGGATTTGATTACGAAAGCGGCCCACCTGCTCAGGGGTTGAATAACCATCAAACGCCAACAAAATACCATCATTATGGCTTCGTTGGCGACGAATAGTCAATTGAATATGAGTTTCGCCCGCGTAAACAACCGCCGTTGGCTTCAATCGTTCCGGGAAGTCTGTGTACACTTCCACCAGCGCATCTCCGGCAACGCCATGCGGACGGCGAACCTTCCCAACTGCCAACCAAGAGGGCCCGCTAGCGGTTGGCGAACCAGCCGTTCTTTTAGCATGTCCGGTCATTTTCCAGAATTAGGGCTCAACCACATCCAATGTGGCCTGGCATCCATCGCGCTCTGCGGCAACTCGCAACAGAGTCCGGATGGCGTTCGCCACCCGCCCGCTCCTGCCGATGACACGCCCCATATCATCTTTTGCGACGCTTAGCTCCAGCGTCACATGGTTGCCGTGACGTACTTCGTCAACCACAACTTCTTCGGGGTGATCCACGAGGGATTTGGCAATATATTCTGTGAGTGCTTTCATGACATCTCGATTATTATGGAGACAGCAGTCCTTTTGAAGATTGCAGCCTTCACTTTTGATTACCTGTTGGTTTTATTGCTGGTGATACGCGCTGCTTTAGCCTGTTCAGCTTCGGCTAAGAGTACTTCTGCAGCTTCACCCTTCTTAAGACGTTCATAACGTTCAGAAGTGCCAGATGTTTTGAATAACTGCGCCACCGACTCTGTCGGCAAGGCGCCTTTATTCATCCATTCATAGATACGGTCTTCCTTGATTTCCAGGGTTCCTGGCTCGGTGCGTGGATTATAAAAACCCACGATTTCAAGAAAACGACCATCGCGCGGGCTCTCTTTGTCCGCAACGACAAGACGGTAGGATGGCTGGCCTCTTGAGCCAGTACGGCGAAGACGAATACGAACCATCGAAATATTTCTCCTTCTAAATAATATTTTCTTCAGTTTTGTGGTTCAGCGGAAGTAGCAGAGAGGGGCAGAAAGGATTGCACCGCGCGTCGCTGGGAACCTGTTACATGATGCATACAACTTTAGATTGCCACTCTTCCATTTTAACACTAACCGAACAAGCGTGACAGGCTTCGCCCGCCGGTCTTTTGCAGAGTCTTCATTAATCTGTGCATCTCACGATACTGCTTAATCAGTTGGTTCACATCCTGGACCTCGGTGCCGGACCCTGCCGCGATCCGCCTGCGCCGGCTTGCGTTCAATACGTCCGGGGCTCTGCGCTCACCAGGCGTCATTGAACTGATAATGGCCTCCGTCCGCTTGAACTGACGTTCCATATCTTCCGGCGAAACAGCACGGGCTGCCTTCCCCACATCGCCTGGGAGCATATCCATCATCTGGCTCATCGGGCCCATCTTTTTTGTAGACCGCATTATCTCTGCCAGATCCTCTAATGTGAATTCATCTTTGGACAGACGTTCAGCCTGCTTTTGAGCCTGTTTTTCATCAAAAGCAGCCTCGGCCTTTTCGATCAAGCCGAGAACATCGCCCATACCAAGGATGCGGGAAGCCAACCGCTCAGGCTGAAACGCCTCAAGCGCATCCAATTTTTCACCGGTGCCGATAAATTTAATCGGAATACCTGTCACCGATCGGATGGAGATAGCGGCGCCGCCACGGCTGTCGCCATCCATTTTGGACATAATCAGACCGGTCAGAGGGATGGTTTGTTGGAAGCCTTCGGCAACATCCAAGGCCTCCTGTCCTATCATGGCATCCACTACCAGAAGCGTCTCGGAGGGAACTACATTTCGAACAATTGCCTGTAGTTCGACCATCAACGTTTCATCCAATTGGGAACGGCCAGCTGTATCCAAAATGACGACTGAATAGCCGCCATTTCGGGCTTTTTCGAAAGCGTGTTTCACCAGGTCAGGTGGCTTTACATTCGTCTCGAAAAAGACCGGAACATCCACTTGCTGGCCCAGGGAACGCAACTGCTCCGCTGCAGCCGGTCGGTAAGGGTCGCCGGCTACAAGCATTACCCGTTCCCCGCGTGCCCGCAAATAACTAGCCAGCTTTCCTGCAGCAGTTGTCTTGCCTGATCCCTGCAGGCCCACAAGCATCAGGGTGCGTGGCTTTTCTCCGGTTAAATTAAGCGGGGACGGCTGGCCTAGGGTGCTGATCAATTCATCGTTTACAATTTTAATGACCTGTTGGCCTGGGTTAAGGGCCTTCGAAACCTCTGCGCCAATCGCCCGCTCGCGCACACGCCCAACAAAATCTTTGACGATAGTGTAGTGCACGTCGGCTTCAAGCAACGCCAGACGAACTTCCCGCATGGCCGCATCAACATCAGCAACTGAAAGCTTGCCACGCTTTCTCAGTCCATCAAAGACCTGATTAAGCCGTCCTGTAAGGGTCTCAAACATCATGTTTCTTCATTAATAAACAACAATTGCCCGAAGGCGGACAGATTTTAGTCTAGATTAAGCCGATGGTCAAGGAAAAAAGGATTATGCCCAGGCATTTTACAAAATCAGCCTTTGCTGAACCGGGTGCTCTTCTCGCGGTAATGGAAAGATCCTGGCAGACATCCAATGACCAATCCACTGACTATTTCAGGACATTGGCAATCTGCCACATTTTATTCAGCATTGCGACGGGGGGGTAAACTTAGTACAATACATTCATTCTGCATTCCAGGAGAGATTATGTTGAAAGTTGCCATTGTTACCGATAGCACCGCCTACATCCCTGAAGAACTATGCAAGCAATTGAATATTACTGTAGTTCCTCTCATCCTAATTTGGGGAACCGAATCTTTTGAGGATGGGATAGATATGCTGCCGGAAGATTTTTATAAACGCATGGAAACCTCCAAAGTGATTCCATCAACATCGCAGGCAACCATACCTTCCATGAAGAGGTCTTTTGAGATGCTTCTTGAACAAGGTTATGATGTGTTGGGAATATTTATCTCATCGAAATTCTCTGGGACGGTGCAATCTGCAATTCAAGCACGCGAAATGATACAAAAAGGGCAAGACAAGATTGCCATCCTCGACTCATTTTTTACTACGATGGCTTTGGGCTGGCCTGTATTGACAGCTGCCCGCGCAGCCAAAGCTGGAGAGAATTTAGTCACATGCAGGCAACTGGCTGAAAAAGCCCGTGACCGAACCGGTGTCATGTTCGTGGTGGAAACGCTGGAATACCTCCACCGCGGAGGACGCATCGGAGGTGCACAGGCGATGCTGGGAACTATCCTGAACGTAAAACCCCTTTTGGAAATGCAAGATGGGAAAATTGAAGCGGTTGAAAAAATTCGCACCAAGCGAAAAGCCCTAATTCGAATGCTCGATCTTGTTGAAGAAAAAATATCAGGGCAAACTTCTGTTCGCTTGGCCATCGTCCATGCCAATGCTGAAGGCGAGGCTCTTACTCTGCTCGAAACTGCCAGGCATAGGTTTAATCCCGTTGAATCCATTCTCAGCCCACTTAGCCCTGTAATCGGCACGCATGCCGGGCCGGGGACAGTGGCAATCGCTTATATGACGGGATTTTAGTATATTTGGACATCTCCAGGAAATTTGGGAACAAATAAAGGTTCCATTCATTTAGTGGGACCTGTTTATATAACGCACCTTAATACATTCCAAAGTGTTTTATGGTTACCTGTTTTATCCCCGCAAAGGAGATGCCATGCCAAAAGTTGCCATTGTCACTGACAGTACAGCTTATCTTCCCGATGATCTTTTAAAGCTTTACTCCATCACCGTTACCCCCCAAATCCTTATTTGGGGTGAAGAAACCTTCCAGGATGGCGTGGATATCCAGCCAAATGAGTTTTACCGGAAGCTTGAAAACTCAAAGACGATGCCCACTACTTCACAAGTAGCCATTGTCACAATGAAAACCGCCTTCGAAAATCTGCTGGCTTCAGGCTACGATGTGCTGGGGATTTTTATCTCAGCCAAGCTTTCCGGTACGATGCAATCTGCCCATCAGGCTAAAGAAATGCTTCCAAAAGCCGGTTCTCATCTTGTCGTGCTGGATTCGAACAGCACTTCGATGGCAATGGGATTCCACGTTTTGACGGCTGCACGCGCTGCCCAAGCAGGTGCCAGCCTGGCAGAATGTCAGAAATTGGCCGAAGAAGCCCGCAAGTATACAGGTGTTTACTTTGTGGTTGATACCCTAGAATTCCTGCGGCGCGGCGGACGCATTGGAGGCGCCCAGGCTATGCTTGGTTCGGCATTAAATCTGAAACCCTTGCTGGAACTTCGTGATGGACGCATTGAATCTATCGAAAAGGTCCGCACCAAGAGCAAGGCGATTAGTCGGATGATTGAGCTGATTATTGACCGCACTGCCGGGCGGAACCCGGTCCGGCTAGCCACGCTCCATGCCAACGCGGAAGCCGAGGCAAAATCCACCCTTGAGACCGCCGCTGCCCAACTTAATCCGGTCGAGCAGATTCTGGCTTCCTTAAGCCCGGTTGTTGGTACCCATGCCGGTCCGGGGACGATCGGTCTGGCTTACATGGCTGGCATGTAAAAAAAAACGGCATACCGAATGGCAGGGTTCAGCGGCTGTCTGAACCCTGTTTTATTTACCTCTACTTCGCAAAGAATAATTCAAAAGAATAACAAAAAGAATAATTCGGTTGACGCAATTCACCATCAAAGGTATAATCCGCCGTCGGCTCAAATCAAGGACTTACTGGAGTAAAGTTATGGAAACGAAAACCGCGGCGCCAGATAGCGCGCTGCAACCGAAAGCACATCTGACAGGCAAAGTCATTAAAACCACCATTGCAGGGGCTATTGTAGATATCGGGCAAAAAGTACCCGGTGTCATACACATCTCCCAACTACAAAAAGGTTCCGTAAACCGGGTCGAAGATGTTGTCCAGGTTGGACAGGTAATCGACATCTGGGTGCGGCACGTACATGAAGACCGCATCGAATTAACCATGGTCGAGCCGCTACTGCTCGAATGGCGCGAGATGAAACCTGACATGCTTGTCAAAGGCAAAGTAGAAAGGTTGGAAGTCTATGGCGCATTCGTAGATATCGGTGCTGAACGTCCGGGGCTTGTTCACGTCAGCGAGATTTCCCACGATTATGTCAAGAACCCTTCCGAGATTCTGAAAGTTGGTGATGAAGTCGAAGCGAAGATATTGGATGTGGATCGACGCAAGAAGCAGATCCGTCTGAGTATCAAAGCTGCACTGCCCAAACCGGAGGAAGTTCTGGCAGAAGTGACCAAGCCGGAACCTCGCAAAGGCCGCGCAAAGAAAAGCAAAAAGCAGGAAGAAATTGTTGAACAACAGGAACCGACCGAACCTGAACTTACAGCTTTCCAGATTGCCTTTCAGAAGGCAGAGGAACGCGCCAGCAAGCGCACGAAGATCAGAAAAACAAAAGCAGATACAACCCGGGAACAGGAAGAGATTTTCAATCGCACGCTTGAAAATCGCCTGCCAACTGGCTAATCCAAGTTAATCTCATTGAGCCCCGGTGGAAATCCTTTCGCCGGGGTTTATTATTAATAGGGGATATTTACCTTGACCAGGAAAGGGACCTGGTTATAATGGTTATGGATATTATTCAAATCTTGGGAGGGCATTTGCACGGGAAAACAAATCGCTTTTATTATATTAATCATTTCGATTCTTGCTTGCGGACAGGTCCAGTCCCCTCAGGTAAACTCCACGCAGACGGCTGTTGCAGCTGCTTCCTGGACTCCAGTTCCAACCAACACGGCGGCCATTGACTACTCCGCCGATTTAGGGATATTTAGCGCGCAAATTTACGACGGTCCAGGTACAGATTATCCAGTAACTTTTGGTTTCTCCTGTAAGGTGACTATCGTAGGTCAGGCCTATCAATGCGCTTGGTTTAAAGTCGTTTCCAATACCGATTCAACTGAGGCCGGATGGATCAGCGCAGATAAATTAACCTACACATTAACATGTCCAGATGTACAGGAGGCTGAATTTGCGCCTGTACCCTCTCCAACATCGACAGATACACCTGTACCACCAACTGATACTCCGCTTCCGACCGATACTCCGCTTCCCCCAACACCGGTCGCGACATCCGCTCCAGCAGTTCGTTCCGCACCGAGTATAAGTTGCAAGATAGATAGCAATATAATAATTCAAAATCGCTCGGGCGCCCCTTTCACCATTTACCTGACAGGGCCTGGTAATTTCACGTTCAATTTAGGGGCAGGGAATTATTCCACTGTCAAGGTGTGCTCCGGTTCGTATAACTATACCGTTTATGGCATCTGCCACGGAAGCCCTGCCAGCGGTTCTGGCAGGATCAGCGATGGAGACCAAGTATATTTTGCCTGCAAATGAAAAATATTATTTGGTTTGATTATTCCCGTTGCCTTACTATAGGCGCCGGGAACGAACATTATGGATAAATTATTCCCCGGAGGACTGAACCCTCCGGGGAATATATTTAGTATATTTGCCTCTTTTCCTGCATCTCTTTCAAAAATTTATCTCGATTGGCAGATCGGGCAGTCTTGCCGCTGGAAGTTTTGACCAGCCAATGCTTCCCAACCAGATGGACATATCGCAGCGCTACTGCTGATCCACGCGTCACCGCTGCACGAATCCCATCGGCTATCTTTTGTTTTTCAACCTGCTCGCTTGTATCCACTTCGGCTACCAGCACCACGTCTTCGGTACCGGTTCTGTCATTGAAAACACCAAAAGCCGAGGCTCGACCGGCATGCACGCCAGGAACATCATAAGCCAGCAATTCCAGGTCTTGCGGGTAGATGTTTTTTCCACCCACAATGATCAAGTCTTTCTTGCGACCTGTAATATAGAGTTCACCACCCACCAGGTAGCCATAATCGCCGGTGAGATACCAGCCATTAATAAAAGCTTTTTCGGTTGCATCCGGGCGGTGATAATAACTGCTTAACATGCAATTGCTTTTTAGGGCCACTTCGCCAACATGCCGGTCCGGTAAAGCATGTCCCTTACCATCCAAGATACTGACAAAAGTATTTTGAATGGATTTCCCTGCTCCCAGCATGCGGATGACCGGTTTCTCCGCGAAACCTGGACGCGCCACTTTCTCCATTTGCAAACTATCCCGGTCGATATCTTCAAAAACCACCGGCATGTCGATGCCTCCCTGGGTAACTGCGAATACATTTTCAGCCATGGCATAGCAAGTCGTCATTGCTTCGGAACGTAATCCCAGACTCTGAAAGCGCTCGTGGAAGGCATGCTGGGATTCCCAGCGCATTGGCTCGGAACAGTTCGAGATGGCCCGCCAGGAGGATAAATCCACATTTTCCAGGTCGCGATCACGAATCTTTTGGGCGCAGAAATTAAAGGCAAAATTCGGCAGCCAGGAGAGCGTGCCCTTATAACGGCTGACAGCTTGGAGCAAGCGAAAAGGGGCTCGTATCCATTCGAAAGGCGACATAATCACAAGCGGATAACCCAGCAGGATGGGCATCAACCAGCAAGCGATCAGGCCCATATCGTGATAGAGTGGCAACCAAGATATGAACACATCCGAATCGCGCAGGTGAATGGCTTTTCCGTAGTCTGTTAGCTGGTTAATCACGGCCTGATGTGAGAGCGCTACACCTTTCTGCAGGCCGGTGGTCCCGGACGAATGTTGCAGCAAAACAATATCTTCCGGTTTGCGCTGCAGGCCGCCAAAGGTGCCAAAATCGGGCAGACATGCCCCATCAACTTGGTCACTGACGATAACTGCTTTGACCGAATCCTCGCCGGGCTTGAGAGCTGCGCGTACTTCCGTTTCAAAATCCCGGTAGGTTACTATGGCAGTTGGCTGGGTAACGGACACCAATGCAGCCAGGTCAGCCCGGTAACGTTCTGGAAGCAATTTCTCGGTCAGGAATGGCATGATGGAAGGGATGGCACCATGTAGAATTGCGCCATAGTAGGCATACAGAAGGTCAATACCGTGCTGCAAGATCAGTAAAACCACTTCGCCCGGCCGGATGTCATTTTTTACATAGGTTTTTACATAACCGGATGCGCCATGGATCAGGTCGCAGTAAGAAACCGGTAAATCAGGTTGTCCGCCATGCAAGATGGTAACACAGACCTTATCGGGAGTCGTATCGTAATGGACCTTGAGGAAGTCGGAAAAAGTCAGCATTTTACTGGCGAGATTGGATTAATGCTAAGAGTCCATCAAGACTATCGAAGGTGGATGCATTCAGTTCGGAATCGTCAATATGGACACCAAAGTTGTCCTCGACATACAAGGCCAGATCCACCAGGTGGAACGAATCAATTAGACCGCTGGAAAGCAGCGCTTCTCCAGGCTGTATGACTCGGTTTGGTTGTTTCAAGATCTCTGTTGTCAGGTACCCGGTAAGCTTGGTTTTCATTTCATCAGCATTCATGGAATCCTCCAGATTATTTATTGGCTCATGCGAGCCCCAATCATATCACGGGAGAGGCAGCCAGTCAGCATTAGTAACAGCTACATAATTCGTGCTGGATTGGCCAATGGCATTGGTCAGGTCAGTAACCTTTTTCGAAGCCCGATCCACCAGACTGCCACCTATTGTAAAACCAGTTTTACTGGGCACGGTTCCTAACCAGAACAGATATGAACCATCCGGAGACCAGAGCACTTTTGGATTCAACAAACTGGACTGAGCATATTCGCTGACCGACAGCGTGTGTGCATCGACCACAAAATTACGGTTTCCCGAGCTCTTTCCAGAATAATCACTTACCATTGCCACCACTGCTGCCAATGTATCCCCGGTTGGAGACCATGCATAATCAACCAGCGAAGTTCCGGGCAATTGATAAGGACGCGGGTTGGTGCCATCCGGCAAGGCAAAAACCAGGCTGTTTTGATTCTTTGGGTCAGAATCTGCTGAGACTAAATGAGCCTCATCCGGAGAAAGAATTGGCCCGGTGACACCGGTCAATTCCTGGTTAAATTTCCCGTCCGGGCTGGTGACCCACGCCCCACTCAATTGGCAAACTCCTGGCAAGGTGCAGGATCCACTCTCCCAATAGACATGACCGCCATCAGATGTTTGGAATATATCCACCGGTGAAGCAGGGGCAGTAGGTAGGTTATTTTCAATTGCCCCATCTGGGGATAAAATGGTTATTCCAGAAACGCCGGATTTGGTCAGTATCACCGCAATCCGCCCATCCGGCAGCCAAACAGCATCGGTATCACCAAAAGCATACAGCGAATTGGTCAATATGAGTGGGTACGCTCCATCCACATTGGTTCGGTAAAGGGCTGACCCTTCACTAACCAGCAGATATTTCCCATCAGGCGAAGTGGATTGTAACCTGACACCCGTGCCGAAAAGCTGCACAGTCTGCCCAGTTACAGGGTCGAGCAGATATACACCCGGATAGCTGTACTCTTCGCTCTGGCGCTCCGAAAGTCCAAAAACAATCCGGTTTGAACTCCCCACCGGCGTCGGCCCCAGGGTGGGCGTTTCAGTCGGAGCCAGAGCCTGCAAAGATGCGGAAATCGCTCCGGGAGTGGCTGTCAGTTCCATTGTTGGAGTCGCCGAGACTGCAGGAGCAGAACCCAACAATTCCTTCCAGACGCTGTCAAGCGCTTCCAATCCGGTGAAACTGCGTGTCGACCAGGCGTCTGTCGAAATATGAAACCCATCGTTGCGTTTCGTATCCATACCATGCGCAGGCAATGGTTGAACTGCCGCCCAGAAGTTCCACAGCGGTAGATCATATTCACTTGCCAGCTTGGCCGTAGTCAAGTTCAGGCTGTTATCGCCTTCAACGTTGTCCGCCTTCGTAGCCAGGATGGGTACGGCCCCATGTGCAATGATGGTATCGAGGATGCGACGCATAAGTGCTTCATATGCCTGGGGTGTCCGTCCATTCCACCAGACTTCCAGGCTGACGATGACAATAATTGGTTTGGTTATACGCAACTCGCAATCGAGCGGATCTTCTCCTGCCAGGCAGGCTTTCGGATCGGCCCATAGCGGAGAAAGTACCGCTGCGGCATTAAAGCCTCCTCTGACAGCCTGGCCATCGGTATTGAAATGGCCGGCGAAGTTGTTGATCGTTTGCTGGAGATAGGCATAATGGCTGCCCAGGGAATAGCGGTCGGGGATATCAAAATATCCCATGAAAGCTGCTTTCACGCTCTGGCAATCCCCCACTTTGGAGAAAGCATGCGGATCCAGACCCATCGTCTGGCCATTCCTATAGATTTCAATGGCACGTGCCGTCACTGTTGGGACGATTGGCCAATCCCGCCAATCTTCCGGGGGGAGGCGTTTCGCAGTTGTTGCAGTGGGACCGGGAACCACTGTCGGGGCTACGATGGTTTCCGGCGGTGGGGCAATCGGGAACGTGAGACTAGGAATGGACACCTCTTGGCTGCTGGTTGGGATAGCCGTTCTTTCGCTTTTAATCGGGGATGCACAACCACACAGAAAAAGAACAAATATGATCAGGGAAAAGATTCTTTGCATGTGAACTTTCTCGCCGATTATGGCTGGCTGGAAACGCCCTGGTAAACAGAATCAAGCACTTGCAAAGCAGTCAGGTTGCGCCATGGCCATGCAAATTGGAAGTTGATCGGATTGCTGAAATCACTATATGCATAAGTGAGATGCTCATTGTCCGGTTGCAGTCCATGTGCCGGAAGAGGCTGAACAGCCCGCCAGAAATTCCACAGCGGCAGGTTGTATTCGTAAGCAAGCTGGGCAATGATTGTGTTTATGCGAAAATTGCCTTCCTTGTTATCCGCCTTGGTGGATAGAATGGGAACCACCTCTGCCTCCAGCAGGCGTTCGATGATCTGCCGCAAGCCCGGTTCAAAAATCTCAGGTTGCCAGACCTGGTTGGTCCCTAACGAAATGATCGCAAAGGAAGGGTGATATATCCGAAGTTCGCAATCAAGGTGAGCCTCACCCTGATTGCAATCTTTCGTTCCTGACAATACCGGACCTAAAACGATTGTAGTGTCAAAGCCGCGCCCAGCTGCCAGACTTACATGGCTGAAGGAGCCAGAGAAATGTTCGATCACAGGCAGCAATTCCGTATGCGAGCCGAGGTGATAATTACCCGGGTCCATGTCATATTGGGTTAAGAACCAGACGGTCGAGATTTCGCCATCACCAATCTTGGAAAAGGCTGCCGGATTGTTTCCTAATGCCAACCCGTGTTGAAAAAGAACTTTCATTTCCGGACTGACAGCCGGCACAACCGGCCAATTCTGCCAATCTTCCGGGGAGAGACGCATATCAGGAGTTTGACTGGGAAGCAAGGTCTCCGTCGGTGTAGGGAGTTCTGTGGGAAGGGAAAATTCTGTCGGAAGAACAGTTGGCGCAGCGATCGTCCCGCTGGTTGTTGGAGTCGCATCAGGAGCTGCTTGCGTACCCCATCCAGGGGTTTCGCAGGCAGCCAAGAAAACGCACACCAGAACCAACGAACCAGTTTTATTCATATCGAATGGTTATCACATGCCAGACTGCCATGTAAAAACTGCCGTTTCATTCTATAACCTTAATGCTGTCCACTTACCCCACGATAAACCGCCTCAATCGCTTCCAACGCAGTCAGGTTGCGCCAGGGCCAGCCCTCCTTCATATCTGATGGGTTATTGAAATTAAATAACTCAAGGCCCTGTGTGAGATGGAATCCGTCCGCGACCAAACCATGCGATGGCAATGGGTTCGTGGCCGCCCAGAAATTCCAGAGCGGCACCTGGTAATCATAAGCAACCCGGGCCACGACCTCATTGATACTGTTAGCACTTCCAGGATTCTCCGCACGGGTGGCCAGAATGGGCACTACATTTTGGGAAAGAATATATTCAACAACCTTGCGCAAATCTTCGTTATATACAACAAGATTCCCATTCCAGGATTCTTCAAAGCTGACAGTTACAATGCTTGGGTTATTGACCCTGATTTCACAGGCGATCGGTGTTTCTCCGGCATTGCACTTTTTAGGATCGGCCCAGAATGGAGTTAGTGCTGATGCCACGTTCTCTCCGCCCTTGGTAGCCAGGCTTGACCGTGACCAGGATCCGGCAAAGTGATTAATCGTTGGCTGGAGGTATCCATATTGTGTACCAAGAGTGTAATCTTTTGGGTTGTCAAAAGAGGACAGAAAATAGGTTGAGATGTTCTGACAATCCCCAATTTTTGAAAACTTGTTTGGGTCGCGGCCGGCTGCCAGCCCTGCCTGGTACACAGCCATCATGCGTGCCGAAACCACCGGGACAATTGGCATACTTTTCCAGGCATCCGGAGCAAGCGTAGGTGTGGGAGCCTGGACAGTACTGCTCACATCATCCGGCGTAGGGAGTGGCGGCATGGCCGTAACCGTAGCCGTAGCCAGATATAACGTTGGCACCTGGGTACTGGTTGCCGTTGAATTCGTTAGGCTCTGGATATGCCCCCACTCCGAAGTATTACAAGCAGCAAGTAAAACGAGCACTAAAAACAATAAATGGTATTTTTGTGTCTTCATGGACAACTCTGCTGTAAGATGGTATTTTCCACGCTCCCGGTCACGAGTGCTTCTCCGGCCGGCGTCACATGGATGGCGCTGTTGGTAAATTGATCCGCAGGTACCAGTTTCCACAGATCAAGATAGTCCCAGCCTTGGCTGGCGGCTTTTTGATCCATCATCTGCCGCCATTGGTCATATGCCCACCGCGGGTAATAAAAATTGTACCGCAGGTCGCTGTTCTTGCCAGTACTGACCAGTATTGGTTCATTGATAAGCAATACAGGGGTTTTACCGGCCGCCCGCAGGCCCGCTTCCAGTACGCTGAAAGCCAGTTTCGATTCGTCCAGCGTCGGCGGTTGCATCCCATGATATGTCACATCGGAAACCAGGTCAGTTTGGGCATGTGCATAATCAACCGGATAGCTCTGGTCTATGCCGGTGGCAGACCACAATACACCATACATTTGAAGGCGGAACAAGTCTGCCAGGGAACGACGCTGGCCGATCAAGGTCTGGTCCCAGAAGCTTGGATGTACGAGCGCCGGGTCAGCAGGATTGAGAGGCAGTTGATAACGGGCAATCAGAGCATCCACGCGGTTGGCATTATTCGCAACAATCGGCGAAGTCAACTGGCTATCAAGTGGAAATGCTTCCAGGGTGATCGGCCAGATGATCAGGTCAGGCTGGAAGCGCATGGCATAGTCCAGCACCATCAGATCCTTGGTCAGCGAAATGGTCGGATAGCCCAGGTTGTATACACGTACGGTCTTCCCACACAGATTTAACCCCGCACTTTCCAATTGACCGGCCAGGGTTTCTGCTGGGCGAAGGAGGATTCCCCAGGAAGAAGAGTCGCCGACGACAAGCACACGGAATTCATCGGCTGGTTTTGGTGCAGCCGAGATAACAAGCGATGCAAACATCGCATCCAGATTGGACAGGCTTAGGTTGTAGGATTGGGCAGGGTCTTCACCAAAGGGAAAGCGCGGCCTCCCAGGAAAAACATGATTATAAAGAGAAACCCTGCCTAACGAGCCCGGATTAACGGCTACGAACGCCAGGTCGAATAACAGGAACAGCGCCAGGCCTTTCAATAATACATTCCGTAAAAAACTACCGCTCACCCAATCTCCTATGCGTTATTTCAAACCTGCCAGTGTTTGCAGGAATTGACCGGAAATGGACAGGGACGGCAGGGCAAAAAAGACCCAACCGATCGCCACGAAATGGAACGTCAGCAACACGCCACCTGCATTGAGCACCTTCTGCCAGTACATCGGCAGCATGGCAAAACGGCCTTTTGTCCATTCGGACCAGCGATTGTGGAAGAACAGCCCCAATCCGTGCCACACGCCCCATGCCACGAAATTCCAACTTACGCCATGCCAGAGTCCGATCAGTACCATCGTGCTCATCTGTGTAAGGAAAACAATACTCGTTATGGAGAGTTTCTTTTTTCCGGAACGCAACGCCCGAGTCACCGGGTTGAAATAATACGTCCGAAACCACTGTGTTAGAGTCATGTGCCAGTTGTTCCAGAATTGGGTCAGGTTGGGTTTCAGGTAAGGCGCTTTAAAGTTCTCCGGCAGTTTGATTCCAAGCAGTCGCCCGAGTCCGATGGCAATATCGGTGTAACCGCTGAAGTCGAAATAAATCTGGAAGGCGTAAGCATACAGCAAGATCCACGCCCAGCCCGAGGTATGAACTTGTGTCGCGTTGGTGGCGTTCAAAGCCACCAGCCCGAGTGTATCGGCGATGACGAACTTCTTGAACAAACCCACTGCCAACCGTTTACCTGCCTCGCCATAATCCTCGCTGGTGAGGGAAAGTGGATGCCGTAAATCTCCTACGAAACGCTCGATACGGTCGATCGGACCGGCGCTGAGCGCCGGGAAAAAAATTACGTAAACCACATATTCTGACAAA
>JBEKEB010000031.1:0-26376 GCA_050014055.1 Anaerolineales bacterium
TTTCTTCTTTTTTCCATAACCTGAGCTCGCAAATACGGCATTTGGACCAGCATTTCGCTTCCTTGACCTCGATTTTCGATGTCCACTATTCAGAAATGCCGGTTCTCGGCTGAATTTCTAGAGCTTGGCAGGAATAGAAAGTTTCGGACAATCCCAGAAATAAGCTCACCCCGTCCAATAGATCTGACGGGGTGAGCTTTTATTCCTTATTTGGTTCTTAGGCGTATAATTGCCGCCGGATTTGGCCAACCTGAGTGCGCAGCCGGTCATCCCGTTCCAATAAATCCGCCACTTTCTCACAGGCGTACATGACCGTAGTGTGATCCCGGCCACCCAACGCCTGCCCGATTTGTGGCAGGGAAACGTTCGTCTCGCGCATCAGGTACATCGCAATTTGGCGCGGCAGAGCCACATCATGCGAACGATCGGGGGAGAGTAAGCGATCAACGGAAAGATTGAAGGCTTTGGCGACCATGTCAACCACGGCTCCAGGTTTAACATCACCACGCTGAGGCAGCAGGTCGGCCAGGGCCACATCTGCCAGTTGCACTGTCATGGCCATGCCGCTCAAATCGGCAAAAGCCAAAATGCGGTTTAATGCCCCTTCCAATTCGCGGATATTTGATTGGACACGCCTGGCTATCAGTTCCATGATCTCGGCGGGTACCGTCCGACCCAGACGCTCAGCCTTGGAACCCAGTATTGCCAGGCGGGTTTCCAGATCAGGCAATTGGATATCCGCGGTAAGGCCCCATTCGAACCGGGAGCGCAAGCGCTCTTCCAAAGTCACCAGGCTCTTGGGAGGTCGGTCCGATGACACAATGATCTGCTTATTTTGTCCGTGCAGGGTATTGAATGTATGGAAAAATTCCTCCTGGGTGGATTCCTTCCCGGCAATAAATTGGATATCATCCACTAGCAGCACATCGGCTGAGCGATATTTTTCCCTGAAAGCCTGGGTGGTATGGCTTCGGATGGCACCGATCATGTCGTTGGTAAATTCTTCCGAGGAAACGTAGAGCACATTCTGTCCATGCTCCTGGCAATAATTTCCAATGGCATGCAATAAATGAGTCTTGCCCAGCCCGACACCGCCATATAAAAACAGCGGATTGTAAGCCGTTGCCGGGTTTTCAGCTACGGCCTGCGAGGCGGCATGCGCCAACCGGTTATTTGGACCGACCACAAAATTCTCGAAGGTGTAGCGGGGGTTCAGAGAAGAGCTTCTGGGACGAGAAACGGTTATTTCGTCCGCAACCGTAATGGTCTCTCCCGATGGTGAAGTCGGATGAAGATCTCCACGGCCCTCGTTGGTGCGCACAACAAATGCCACTTCCACGGAGCGATTCATGATGCCCATCAGGAGCCGCGTTACTGTGCTGGAAAGACGGCTTTCCAGCCAGTCACGGGCATATGCATTGTGGACCGTAACTGTGAAAAGCCCGTCCTCATAAGAGGCGATCCGGGTATCGCGTACCCAGGTATCGAAGGATGCTTTTGGCATCTCCATCTGGAGTTGCCCCAATGCTGACTGCCAGGCTTGCTCGGCGTCCATCTTTTCTTCCTCCAGAGTACATAAATCCGGCGTTGAAGTACAGGGACAGAAGCCCACTGCCAGCGCAGTGGGAAATCCCTTCGTTCCATGAAATGAAATTCTTGCCGACTAGCTTGTTTTGGGTGGATAGAACCCGATATCCATTTACCGTAGCAATATTCTAGCAGAAAAAATGGAATTATTCCATACGTACAACCTACGCAACATTAAAAACATTAGAATCTTTAAGGCAGGCTTAATCTTAAAGAAGCGGATGTGAACAACCTGCCAAATAACCGTCCGCCATGCAAACTCCTGCCCCCACTGGCATGCTATAGACAAGTTAAACCGCCACAGATTGGGTTGAATCAGCTGCACTTCAACGGTTACTGGGAAAATCCATGGCGAACCTTAAAAATAACTTTTTGGATTAAGGCTTCGATCCGGGTTATGTGAAACGCAGAAAATTGGGCTTCGTTCGTTGTGCGGAAGGTGTTCAGACGGCTTCTTGCGTTTGCGTGCGCGGAACCCAGGCGAGAATGGTTGTTCCCTCTTTTGGAGCAGTGATAATGTCGAGATCGCCGCCCACGTTGGCGACACGCGTTTGCATATTTGCCAAACCGTGTCCGACGGTTTTACTGGCCTTTTCCAGATCGAAACCGTCCCCATTGTCATGGATCTCAAGCAAGGCACGGTCGGATGTGCTCCAAAGGTCAATCGTGACCTTGCTGGCATTGGCGTGCTTGGCTATATTCGCCAGCGCTTCCTGGCAAATGTGGAACAAAGCCATTGCATTTATCTGCTGCAGGTCAGTAAGTGGCTCTTTTGGTCCTGCCAGGATCACATCGAGTTTGGTATTTTGTCGGAACTCCGCAACCAGCCTGCCGAGGCCTTCGATTAGACTTTCGTCTCGCAACTGGCGCGGACGCAAATCAAGGATATAGGTACGAATGTCGCGGATGGTGCGGTTAAGGTCGTCCATCGCTTTCACCAAGCGGTTGTCGGCAGATTCAGGATCTTCCCGCAGGACAGCACGTGCATTCTCAAGCGCCAACCCGACCCCATAAATTGATTGGATGATGCCATCATGCAAGTCCATGCCGATACGTTCACGCTCCTCCAGGATGGTCACCCGGCGAACGTTGGAATGCAGGCGGGCATTTTCAATGGCTGTTCCGGCTCCTGAAGCAATGGAAACAAGCACCTGGATGTCATTCTTGGAAATTGCCTTTTTGCTGCGAGTGGCAATCGTCAACACACCGACTATATCGCCGTGCGCCGGCAAAGGTATACAGGCGATCTGCCTGAATCCGGCCTTGACGACTGCCTGGCGGGTGACACGCTCATCTTTTTCAAGATGGTTGCTGATAACAGGTTGCCTAGTCTGGGCAGCCTGGCCGACCATGCCCTCGCCAATTTTGTAGCGGTTGCGGGTCCAGAACGCTTCGGCTGCTTCCCCGCGGTGCAAGACCAGACGCAGCGTTTGGCCCTCCTCTTCGCGCAGGAATATTTCCCCGGCTTCCACTTTGAAATGTGCCATCAACAAAGTAAGGGTTTTGTTCATGATTTCGTCAAGTTCAAGCGACGAAGCTAACGCTGTATCAATTTGATTCAGCAAAGCCAGCTCATCGTTGCGACGAGTGAGGGTCTGGTCACGCTCCTGCAGGTTTTCATAGAGGCGGGCGTTATCAATGGCTACCCCGGCATAAGCTGCCAGCATATCGATGATTGTTTCGTCGTCCTGGGTGAATTCGGGAGCATTGATTTTATCGGTAAGGTAGATCTGGCCCAACTGCCGTGTGCCCTGGCGGATGGGCACACCCAACAATGAATGCATTTCGGCGTGGCCTGGAGGAAAGCCAACCGAACGCGCGTCATTGCCGATCTCGGGGATGCGAATGGTACCGCTGTCTCCGCGCATCAGCGCACCGATCAGCCCAAGCCCGCGCGGCGGGTGTGGGATGCGTTTGGTTTCTTCGGCGGTCATGCCAACTGTTATGAATTGTTTTAGTTTCCCCTCATCGTCAAGAACACCCAATGCGCCGTACCTGGCACCGGCCTGTTCGCAAGCTATTGAGACTATCCGCTCCAATAACGTTTCGAGCGAGACATCTGTTATCAATTCCAAGCTCGCCCGATGTAAGGCAATTAGTCTATCTTGAAGGTCTTCACGCGTCAGGAGCATTTTGTTGACACCTCGACAATCCAGACAATTTTACTCCAGATGTGGCTAATATATCAAGTTTGCTCCCAGGCTCTTCGAGAATCGTCGGAAAAAAAAGGTCAAATGTCGTTGTTGGGTGGGTTTCACACCCTGGGGGAAGCTCCAATACCCCGAAATTATCCCACACCCAAGCTGAATCCATATTACCCGGCGAGTTTGATAGCTTTTGCCAGAGGGCTACGATAAAATACCTACTGCCGTATATATTGGAGAGACACGCAGAGATGACCACTTCACGTATTCCCGGATTTTATAATCTGCCCATGGATGAACGGCTGGATAAACTGGCTACAGCCGCCGGGCTTTCCAGCCAGGAACTCGCGGCGCTGAGATCCGCCGATGGAATGCTGGATGAACAGGCCGACCACATGGTTGAAAATGCCGTTGGGACCTTCGGTCTGCCGCTAGGAATCGGGCTGAACTTCATCGTCAATGGGCGGGAAGTGCTCGTGCCGATGGCGATCGAGGAACCCTCGGTGGTGGCCGGCGCCTCGTTCATGGCAAAGCTGGCACGTGCCGGCGGCGGCTTTACTGCCAGCATGTCTGCCCCAGAGATGATCGGGCAGATGCAAGTGCTGGATGTCAAGGATTTGATGACTGCCAGCCTTAATTTATACCAACATAAAGCCGAATTGCTCGCCGAAGCCGACTCGGTCGACCCGTTGTTGACAAAGTTGGGCGGCGGAGCGCGTGACCTGGAAGTCCGCATCATCGAAGAATCGCCCATCGGCGCTTTTCTTGTTGTCCACCTGATTTACGATGTGCGGGATGCCATGGGCGCCAATGCTGTCAACACAGCCTGCGAGAAACTGGCAGCACATGTTGAAGAAATTACCGGCGGGCGCGTCCATCTGAAGATTCTATCGAACCTGTCTGACCGCCGGCTCGCCCGGGTGCGCTGCACCATCCCGGTTGCAGCTCTGGCCTTCGATGATTTCTCCGGCGAACAGGTGCGCGATGGTATTATAGAGGCCTGGGCTTTTGCCGTTGCGGATCCCTATCGCGCGGCCACGCACAACAAGGGCATCATGAACGGCGTGGACGCGGTGGTTATTGCCACCGGCAACGACTGGCGTGCCATTGAAGCCGGGGCACACGCCTATGCTGCCCGGGATGGCCGCTACACCAGCCTGAGCACCTGGGTTAAAGATGCGCGGGGTGATCTGACTGGCGAACTGGAAATGCCGATGGCGGTTGGCATCATCGGCGGAGCCACCCAGGTCCATCCGGCAGCCAGAGCGGCGCTGAAATTGATGGGCATCCAGACGGCAGCCGAACTGGCCGGGATCATTGCCTCGGTCGGGCTGGCGCAGAACCTGGCAGCATTGCGCGCCCTCGCCACCGAAGGCATCCAGCGCGGGCACATGTCGCTGCACGCACGCCAGGTGGCGATTGCCGCCGGGGCGGTGGGTAACCAGATCGAAAAGGTCGCTGCACAGATGGTGGCGGATAAGACCGTGCGGATTGACCACGCGGAAGAAATATTGAAATCAATGGAAGACCATTCCTAGGTGCGGACGTATGTGTCCGTCCCAAGTACAGGAGAACCAGCATGACCGAATCCACCACCCTGCTTAAACCCACCCGTCCCGTAGGCATCATCGGTTATGGGGCGTATGTGCCGCGTTACCGGTTGCCGGCAAAGGAAGTTGCCCGCATCTGGACCGGCGGCAAAACCTCCGGCCTGCCCATCAAGGAGAAAGCCGTCGCCGGGCTGGATGAGGATGTAGTGACCATGTCGCTCGAAGCGGTGCGCAATGCCATGAAACGCGCCGGGATCGACCCGGCCGATATCCGGGCGGTCTGGATCGGGTCCGAATCGCACCCATATGCCGTCAAACCGACCTCCACGATCGTAGCCGAGGCGATAGGAGCGACACCGAACGTGCAGGCAGCCGACATGGAGTTCGCCTGCAAGGCCGGCACCGAGGCTATAGTCATGGCCATGGGGCTGATCGGCTCCGGGATGGCGCGCTATGCGATCGCAGCCGGCCTGGATACCGCCCAGGGCAAGCCCGGCGATGCGCTGGAGTACACAGCGGCGGCAGGCGGGGCGGCCTTTGTCATTGGCCCGGCCGAGGAGAGCCTTGCCATCATTAATTCTTCCTACTCGTTCGTCACCGACACACCGGATTTCTGGCGGCGCGAATACCAGCGCTATCCCGAACACGGCCAACGCTTCACGGGCGAACCGGCCTACTTTAAGCACATCAGCGAGGCCGGCAAAGCCATGATGGAAGCCAGCGGGACGACCGCCAAGGATTACCAGTGGGCGGTCTTCCACCAACCCAACGCAAAGTTCCCGCAGCGGGCCGCCTCCCTGCTCGGGTTCACCCCGGAACAGATCGCGCCTGGCCTGCTCTCGCCGGTCATCGGCAACACCTACGCCGGAGCGGCCATCATTGGCCTGACTGCCATCCTGGATGTGGCCAAACCGGGCGACCGTATCCTAATGGTCTCGTTCGGTTCGGGGGCCGGGTCGGATGCATTTGATATCCGTGTGACCGATAAGTTGCCCGAACGGCGTGACAAAGCTCTCAAGACACGGGATTACATTGCCCGCCGCACTGAGATCGACTACGCCACTTATGCCCGCCTGCGTGGGAAGATTGCTATGAAGTAGGTCATCGCTGGTCGAGTAGCCATTAGCGTCAGCGAATGGCATATCGATACCGGCAGTGCCCTGGGACAATGTGATTGTGGTCTCGATACGTGTCTCGCTACGCTCGACGCTACTCGACCACCTTTGATGGCTAGATATATGGCTTGGATGTATATCCTCAAATGCGTGGATGGTTCTTATTATGTTGGCTCAACCAAAGATTTGGAGCAGCGCCTTCTGCAGTATCAACATGGAACTGGCGCGCAATATACATCCAATAGATTACCGCTCAAATTAGTGTACTCTGAAGAATTTGAACATGTCTCTGAAGCCTATGCAAGGGAAAAACAAGTTCAGAACTGGAGCCGGGCAAAGCGGGAAGCGTTGATCGAGGGGAAACATGATTTGCTCCCTGCCTTGGCAAAGAAGGATTTTAGCAAGAGAAAGGCAAATTCATGAATGATGTTGTCATTGCCGGAATTGCACAGACCCCGGTTGGAGAACACTGGGAGGTATCGCTGCGCTCGCTGGCTGTGAAGGTCATGCTGGCGGCCATTAAAGATGCCGGAGGGCTGCGCCCGCAGGCGCTCTACGTCGGCAACATGCTGGGCGCAACCCTGTCGCACCAGGCCCACCTGGGCGCCCTGCTGGCCGATTTTGGCGGGTTGCACCTAGGTGATGGCAAGGACCAGAAGCACCCGGAGCAGCGGGCCGGGATCGAGGCCGAGACTGTCGAGGCGGGCGGGGCCTCCGGAGGCGCGGCCCTGCGCCAGGGCTACATGGCCGTGGCGAGCGGCCTGGTGGATGTGGCAATGGTGGTGGGCGTGGAAAAGTTTACCGACGTGGTCGGAGCGGAGGTGGAAGCAGCCCTGGCCACGGTGACGGATGGCGATTTCGAGGCCATCCAGGGCCTGACCACGACGGCCCAGGCGGCCATGCTGGCACGCCGCTACATGCACGAGTTCAATATGCCTGTGGATGGGCTGGCAGGTTTCGCCCTGACCGCCCATGCCAATGCGGCTGGAAACAAGAATGCCATGTTCCGCAAAGCCATCAGTCTGGAAGCCTACCATAAAGCCGAACCGGTCAGCGACCCGCTCAATATGTTCGACGTGGCTCCCAATGCGGACGGCGCAGCCGCCCTTATCCTGACGCGGGCGGAGCTGCTGCCGAAGGACTTCTCCCACCCGCTGGTGCGGATCGCGGCTTCCGCCAACGCCTCGGATACTATGGGCCTGCACAACCGGGCGGACCCACTCTGGTTTGCAGCGGCGCAGGTCTCGGTGGAACAGGCGCTCCGCAAGGCCGGGTTGCAGCGGGAACAGGTGGACCTGTTCGAATACCACGACGCTTATTCGATCCATGCAGCGCTCAGCCTGGAAGCAGCCGGTTTTGCCCCGGCCGGGCAGGGCTGGAAATTGGCTGCGGACGGCTCGATTGGCCTGACCGGTCAGATCCCCTGCGCCACGCTGGGCGGCTCGAAAGCGCGCGGCAACCCGGGTGGCGCCACAGGGGTATACCAGGCGGTGGAAGCGGCGAGCCAGTTACAGGGTCGGGCGGGCTCGAACCAGATTGCCGGAGCCAAAATTGCCATGATCCAGTGCCTGGGCGGCCCGGCCGCCACGGCGGTCACGCATATCCTGGAGAAAGTAAGGAATTAGTTATCAGGTAATAAGGTAATCAGGCAACCTGATAGTTCCTGATAGTTCCCCAGAATAGAATTACGTGGCAAGGTTACAAGGAGAACCACTATGGAAATTGCCCGTCATTGGCGACTTAAACAACAACGTTACGGATTGGTGGGAGAAGTATGCCCGCATTGCTTGGCCAAGATCTTCCCGCCGCGGGATGTCTGCCCGAACTGCGGAGGCGAGGCTAAAACGGCCTTTGCGTTCAGCGGTAAAGGTGAAGTATTTTCGTACACCACCATTTACGAAGCCCCGGCCGGGTTCGATGATACGGCCCCCTACACGGTGGCGCTGGTCAAACTGGAAGAAGGTCCGCTTGTGACCGCCCAACTGACAGACCTGGGCAGCCAGCCGGTCGAGATTGGCATGCCGGTCGAGATGGTGACACGCCGACTGCGCCAGGATGGGGATGAGCGCGGCATGTTGATCTACGGGTATAAGTTTAGGCCGAGGCTGTAGGCTGAAGGAATAATGCACCGGCGCTGCATGAGCCGGTGTGGGCGATGCGCCCGATAGAACCGGGTGCAGGCAGGCCGGGAGCCTGCTCGCCCGAAAGCGCCCTCCGTTTATGGAGGGCGCATTTTTTTTATACAGGGCTCGTGCCAGGAAATGACCAAAAAACGAGTTGGGTGCGATCTACAGGCAAAAAGCAAACAACAAAAAAGCACCCGTTCATACGGGCGCTTTTGAATCAACGGTTGGCGGCAGACGGGGGAGGTTCGATCTCTCCTAGAACATGGTGTTGTTGTTCGCGGAGGTTTCTGGCACGGGCTGTATCACGTCCCAATGCTCGATGAACCTGCCATTGACGGCGCGGAAGATGTCCACGACTGCATTGCCGCGATCCCCGGTACCGGTCGTCACATGAGAGTATACTGCGACCAAATCTCCGTCGACAAGGACACGGTTGAAATCGTAGTGGAAGCCCGGCATCGCTGTAAGCATGGCCTTGAGACCAACGCGTGCAGCTTCGATGCCCGTCGGCACTTGCGGATTATGTTGTATGTACGGCTCCTCCAGGTACTGCTGAAGCGCTGCGTCCACCTTCTTTTGATTGAACGCAAGGTCGAGAAAGTTGAGCGCTGCTACACCCAGTGGGTTGTTGGTAAACCTGGCTGCGTCTACTGTATTCATTGCACACCTCCATTGTTGCAAGATCTACGGTTTTTTTTACCAGACTTTGGCTTCCGCTTGTTGCCCACTTCGCCTTTTGCGAAATGGTACTCACAGGAAGCCTCCTAATATTTGTTGGCTCGAGCCAGTTCGCCCAAAGCGATTGATAGTTTACAGGAGATAGTATATTATTGCAAGGTTGCACTTATTTGTTCCATAGTAACATTAAAGAAAGTAGGCTTATGATGGAAACTAAAAAGCTGCCCTGATCTACTAAACGAAGCATCGGAGAGGATCCTTATGCCAAAATATTTCGCTGCGTTAACAATCATATTGTTACTTGGGATGGTAATCACCCGGGTCATGCTGATGAAAAGGAGAGGGATCGAGGCGATGAATTTCGGCAAGATCGACAAAACGGATTTTCTAATCCCGCCGTTCGCCCTTTTCTACTTCTATCTCGTGTTTGCCAATTCATTCCACCTTCCATCCATGAGCCGGCAGGAATTCTTCCACACCTCTGTGTTGCCCTGGCTTGGGGTGCTTTTTTGCCTGGCAGGGCTGGCAGTGTTATTGTGGAGCCTGGTCTCTTTTGGAAGGAGTTTTCGGGTCGGCATTGATACAGACCATCCCGATAAACTCGTGAGGAGCGGCATTTTTGCTTTCAGCCGCAACCCCATTTATGTGGCATTCGCTTTTGTCTTGCTTGGCCAATTCCTGATATTCTCAAACTGGATCCTGTTGATCTACCTGGGTGCAGCCATATGGCTGTTCCACCGCCAGGTATTGCGCGAAGAAGACTATTTGAAGGGACATTACGGCCAGGAGTATGCAGACTATTGCAATCGAGTTGGAAGATATCTCTGAGTAGGGTGGGCGGATCGTTCACGCGCACATCGGTTGGGATGGGCCATGCACCGGCACGCCACGCGTCTGCCAGGCATTGGAAGATAGAATACCTGGATTACCCTTCGTGGAACAGGAACGTTAATAACAATATAGAGTGAAATATGGACACACCTAAAGTGATCGACCTTACGCTTTCCGGAACGCCGCCCACAGTGATCCACTTTGAGGATGACGTGCTGGAATGCTTCTTCGAAGACGGCAGCACGCGCGTGCACGTGCTCCACATCAAAGGCATCGAATTGGCCGACAATCATGGCAAATACCTGTTGACCGTTCATTTGAGGCGCAGGGATCTCTTCATCTGGGTGGAAGAAAAACAGGCCGAACCTGTCAAAGAACTGGTGGACCAGGTTAAACAAGCCATTTCGGCTTCCCAAGGACAGACTTCAATGTGAACCCTTCGCTGCTAACGTACATCGTTCAATAACCAGTTCGATCATTCCTGCGCGGCATATTTCCGATCTACGGGTATGCACAGCACTCCCGTTGGTCGTAAGTTCAAGCCGAGCCTGCAGGCTAAAGAAATAATTCAACGGTGCTGCATGCGCCGGTACGGGCGATGCGCCCGACAAAACCGGGTGCAGGCAGGCTGAAAGCCTGCTAGCCCGAAAGCGCCTTCCGGCAGCGGAGGGCGCTTTTTGATTCTATGGCATAATTACGAAATGGGAATAGCCCGGATTATCAGCATTTTTGGAAATGGGAAGGCAGCATGGCCGAACCCTCGTCCGCTGAGAAGCTGACCAGCTTGGCAGCAGGCAGCGGGAACCGCGCGGTCCAGTACATACAGACAACGCTGGGACCGCTGTTCATCATCCTGCTGACTCCACCTGCGGCGATCATCTTCTGGATCGTGTGCACGTTCGAGCCGTTCAACGGATCGCTCGCGCCGTTGCTCAGCGCGGCCGGCTGGCAATCGGTGGAGGCGCACTGGCCCTGGCCGAGCTGGGGCGCAGGTGCGATCATACTCATTTTCGTGGCGGTCGAGGTGATCCTGCTGCAAGGGTTGCCCGGGAAGGTTTTCGAAGGCTCGATCACACCCAGCGGCAACCGGCCGCGTTACAAGCTCAATGGGGTCCCGGCCTGGTTCATTAGCCTGGCGCTTTTCCTGGGCTGCTCCTTCGGCCTGCATTTCTTCAACGCGGGAATCGTCTGGGACCATTTCGGCGAGATCCTGGCAACGCTGGTGCTGTTCGCCCTAGTCTTCTATCTGTTCCTGTATTTCAAGGGGCGCTACTGGCCCAGCTCGGCGGACCACAGCCTGTCGGGCAACTTCATCTGGGACTACTACTGGGGCGTGGAGTTGCACCCGACTCTGTTTGGCGTCGATCTAAAGCAACTGATCAACTGCCGCTTCAGCATGATGGGCTGGGCCGTGATCGTGTGCTCCTTTGCGGCCAAACAGGCCGAGCTGGATCCGGGCGGGCACGTCAGCAATACCATGCTGGTATCGGTGGGGATCACGCTGATCTACCTGTTGCGGTTCTTCTGGTGGGAAAGCGGCTACTTCACCTCCCTCGACGTCATGCACGACCGGTTCGGTTACTACATCTGCTGGGGGGTAGTGGCGTGGGTGCCAGCGGTGTATACGTTGACTGCGCAGTACCTCGTGCTGCGCCCGAATAACCTGACCTGGCCGCTGGCGGCAAGCATCTTTGTGCTGGGGGTTGGCGCAGTGGTTGTCAACTACGCGGTGGACGCGCAGCGCCAGCGGGTGCGGGCCACGAACGGCGCCACGCGCGTGTGGGGACGCCCGCCCGAGTTGATCTACGCCAGTTTTACAACTGCCGATGGTATAGAGCACGAGAATATCCTGCTGGCGTCCGGCTGGTGGGGGCTGGCGCGGCACTTCCACTACGTGCCCGAGATCATACTGGCGCTGGCCTGGAGCCTGCCGGCCGGTTTTAGCCACTTCCTGCCGTATTTTTACGTGGTCTACCTGGCCATCCTGCTGGTGGACCGGGCCGGAAGGGACGACTGGCGTTGCCGCAGGAAGTACGGGGCGGCCTGGGAGGAGTACTGCCGGCGGGTGCCCTGGAAGATCATCCCGGGAGTTTATTGAGTGAGTGGTTTATTAATCAAGAATTTAACCGGAGATAAACGGAGATACCCTGCGGGTACGTTGTGAACGTTTTGGGTTTGATGAATGATATAAACAGGAAATAGACAGGAACGTGAAGCGGGGAGCAATACGAGGATTACTGGGGCAGGGGCAAGACCCCTTAACAGGGGCGAGTAAGCCAAAAATCGGGTTCCGCGCGAGGGTGATTTCAAAACAACCAAGGACAATCCTGAAAATGGCGAAAAATGTGCACAGGGGTGGCAAGAAATTGGTTTATTAGCGGTTTTATGCCATATATGGGATAATTGTCCCGCGGGAATCGGGGCAAACAATGAGGGAAAAAGGGTTGTTTTGGCAAATAAAATGAGTTTTTTGAAAAATAGAAGTGTAGGGAAAGGGAATAAGCATTGCCGGTTCCAAGGGGCATCTGCCGCAGGAAATTTGTTGACTCCGGTTTTGAGATGTTGTATAGTTATCTCAAGATGAACTTTATGGGTAGATTGTGTGAAAGAGTCCTGCCTCTGAGCCCAAGCATATGTGTGCATACACGAGCCCTAGAACCATATGTCATGGATAATAGCACTTTTCGAAATCAAGTTGACGCCCTTCGATTTTCTTTCCAGCTCACTACGGTACCTATATTGGTAAATTCATGAGCAGCAGCCTCGAGAAGATTAGAAAACTAAACCAGCAGGCCTGGGATCTCAGCAAAAAGGATGGCCCGCAAGCCTTCCAAATGGCCAAGAAGGCCCAAAGCCTGCTGTTGAAATGCGCGGAGGCTGAGCCAAAAGATGAATTTGAATGCCTGAAAACCCAGACCTATTGCCTGGACATGCTGAGCAAACAGGAGGAAGCCCTGTCCATCGCATTACAGGCCAACCAGCTGGCGCAACAAATCGGCGATAAATATCTAATCGGCTCGATTCAAAGTTTATTGGGGAGAATCTACTGGCATATTGATGATTATGCCACATCGATGGATTATTACCTCAATGCCCTGAAATTGGTCCAGACGGAAAACCATCCCGATCTGGAAATCTCGTTGATCAATGGCCTCGGGATGGTTCAATATGGCCTGGAAAATTATAACGAATCGCTGGGTTACTTCAAAGCCTGCCTGGAAAAGGCGACGGAAAATGATGTCACCGGCCGGGCGGATGCAAACAATAACATTGGCTATGTCCTGCACATGCTTGGGCGCGACCGGGAGGCGGTGGAGTATGGTGCGGCGGCTCTCAGCCTGTTCAACCAGACCGGAAATTACGTCGGGAAGTTGCATACTTTGCATTCATTGGGCGCGATTCATTTCGCCCTCAGAAACTTTGTACAGGCCATGAAATATTTGCAGGAGGGCCTCGATTTATCCCGCCAGAACAACAGCCAGTTGCTCGAACTGACTTTTATCGCAGAGATAAGCCAAATTCACCGGATCGAGGGCGCCCTGGGCAAGGCTGAAGAAGAGCTGCTGATGGCCCTGCAAATCGCCGAAAGCATAAATTCGCTTACCAATGTCTCTTTAATCCACGAGCGGTTGATTGGAATCTTTAAAGAAAGACAGGATTATAAATCGGCGCTGGAGCATTTCGAAGCCTTCCACTCCGCCTTTAAAAAGTTATTTAACGACAAATCCGACCGGCGAATCAAGAACCTCGAAATCCTCAATCAAGTGGAGAGTGTCCGCAAGCAGGCAGAACTCTATCGTGAGTTGGCCGGAACCGATTCATTGACCAAACTCGTCAACCGACGGCAATTTATAGAAATTGCAGAAGCTGCTATCCAACAAGTGAAAAGTGAGCAGGGCCAGCTGGCGATCATCATGCTGGATATTGACCATTTCAAGAATGTGAATGACCGGTATGGCCATAAAGCCGGGGATGAGGTTCTATCAACCGTCGCGGCAAGAATCAAGCAGTCCCTGCGCCCGGGAGATGTTGCCGGACGCTACGGCGGCGAAGAGTTTGTGGTATTGGTGAGCGGCGCAACATTAAATCAATGTCTCAAGATCGCAGAGCGAATCCGCCGGAAAGTCGGTCAACAGACATTTAACATGGGACAGGCGGTCGTCAAAGTGACCATCAGTCTTGGCGTGGCGTGGATGAACCTTGATCGAATGTTCCCCCTGGATGCCTTGATCAATTACGCAGACCAGGCCATGTATGGCGCCAAGCGGCAAGGCAGAAATCGTGTGGTTGCCTGGAAGCAAGATATGGGAATGGTCGAAAATATATAGCCTGCCCATCCCTGTGTTGCAGCCGAGAAAGTTTCGCGGTACGGCTAACCAGAACTGGCCTAAAATTGAATACGAGTCTTGTCAATCCTGCCTCCGAGTCAATCCGTTAGGCCACTTATTTTGCTGGACGGATTCCCATCTTGTACCTAGAAGGGCGAAACGTGAATACCATCCTTGTGACCAAGACTCATTTTATCCTCTATGTTAAAGATCAAGGCCGGAGTACAGCCTTTTACTCACAAGTCTTAGGTTGTCAGCCTTCCTTGAACGTTCCCGGAATGACAGAGTTTACTTTCTCAGAGAACGTTACCCTGGGTTTGATGCCAGAGAATAGCATCAAACGATTGCTTGGAGATAAACTACCTAATCCATCACGAAGTACGAGATTCCCACGTTGCGAAATATACCTACTCGTCAGCCACCCCTTTGACTATCATCGGCGAGCCATCGAAGCAGGGGCGATGGAATTAAGTGGTGTTGAGAATCGTGACTGGGGGCATCGCGCCGCCTATAGCCTAGACCCGGATGGACACGTTTTAGCGTTCGCGGAGCAAATCGAATCCGAATCAGAACCAAAATGAACAAAGCAAGGAATTCAAGCATCAGCGGAACTCAACCATACAACAAATCAAGGATGAACTTAACTTTATAGAAAATAAAAAGGCGGTATAACGACAAAGGTGCCACACCATCGGCTCCCGCACACCCCAAAAAACTGGGGCAGGCAGAACGGGTCGACCAATACCGTCGGGATACCCCGGCGGGGCACAGGCAGTCAGGCGGGGATACCACGCGAAGCCAATCCGTTAGAGGCGGTACCATACCCCATAAACATCTCAGGAGAATGTGATTATGCAGCCTCTGATAGAAAAACATCCGGTAATAGTAAAATAAAGTGATGGAAAGATGATGTTATTATTGGCGAAAGCCCCGGGCTTGCCTGCATACGCCGTTAGAAAAAATAAAAATGTCCATTACAGAGCGTTTGCGCCGGATAATTCTTAACATGGCCGCCACCCGGCAGGGGATGTGGCTATTTCACCTGTTCGTCCAGCTGATCGATTTGCCCGTCAGCCGCCTGACGAAAGGCGCCTTCATCCCCAGTGCCAACTGGAACGTCATGCCGATCATTTACCTGACCACTACCGGCGCAAAAAGCGGAATTCAGCGCTCGGTTCCGGTGTTGTGCATACCGGATGGCGAAAATCTCATCCTGGTCGGTTCCAACTGGGGCAACCTTCAAAACCCCGGCTGGGTCTATAACCTGCGAGCGCACCCGCAAACGCAGGTGCGCAAAGGGAAAATGACAAAAAGTTTTCGTGCACGCGAACTGCACAGCAGCGAACGGGCGGTTTACTGGAAAAAAGCGGTGCAGTTTTATCCGCCTTATGTTTCCTACGAAGAACGTTCCTGCCGTTCGCTGCCCTTTTTTTTGCTGGAACCTTAAATAGCAAAGCTGAAAGTTTTTCCCCAAGGCATCACCATTGCCGATTAATCCGCCCAAAAAAGGCTTTCCCGCAAAGTACCTTAAAGATTATCTTTCCCGATAGCAAGTTTTTTCGAAGCCGGTTTTATGCAGAGATCGGGTTCTTGCGCAGTTGAGTCCACTGATGGCACCCAGGAGTTGGAAATTGGAATGGTTGCAAATGGCAAGGACTTTGCCTGTGGGAGCTACCCTAAAGGGGAAATAAGCATGCCAAAAAAACAATAAAAATGATGTAAAATATCGCAATTACCTGTATAGCAATCCAGGAGGTTCCCATGAATCTATTCAAGAAGCGTATGCAAAACACACCCACCGGTTCGCCGCAGACAAGCGGAGCATCGGTTGGACTGCCCCGCCAGGGCGATGCCCTGCCAGCCAGCCTGAAGGCCCATTCCCAATTTATTAAACGGGTCAGTTGCAGTCAATGCGGCGCACCCAAGTCGCTGCCGTCCACAACCGCCTACATTTATTGCGACTATTGCGGCGCGTTGATCGACTACGACTTCCGCATCGCCAATGCCGATACCAATGCCGGGCTGACCAACACGGTCTTCCACCGCTTGATCGCCCCGGTGCAGGCTGCCCTGGAGCAAGCGAAGGCACGCGGAGACACGGACAGTTACCGTGCGCTGCACAAGCAGGTATTTTCTCAATGGCTGCAGGAATGTCCCATGGCGGTTTCGCCGCGGGCCAAGACCGATCTGGCTTTTCGCGAGCAGATGGTGGTCTATCTGGCCGAATGCGCAGTCACGAAGGACCTGGACCCGCGGCAGGTTCCGCTGGATGTCAGGATGGCGCAACTGGTGGCCTCGCTCCAGCGTATTCCAACTCCGGGAGGGGCCTGGATGGTGGCGGGCGGGTTCTGGCCGTATGCCGAATTGTTCAAACAACAAATGGAAATGGCCTATGACCTCATTCACCAGAAGGGCGTGGATGCCATGGACCCGGACCATGCGCCCTCCAGGGTGCCCCTGCAGATGGAGTATTCGACCTTCTGTCAGGGTTGGCTGCCGCACCTGTCGCTGGAGGAGGGGGAACGGCTGTTGAAGTTTTACGGGCTGACCGCCGAATATGACGAATACCAGCCCAAGCAGACCGACTTGTTCCATTGCGGGGCTTGCGGAGCCGAAGTGCATACCCTGACCGGCGCCCGGAATGTAGTTTGCGAGAGCTGCGGCCACATTATCGACATCCAAGGCGGAGCAGTACCCTGCCTCAATTGCGGCGCCCAGCTGGCCTTTCCGGTTTCGATCAACCACCTGCTGTGTCCCTATTGCAATACCGATACCAAGCGTGTATGAGGTATTCAGGAAAAATTAAGAATACCCTGCCATGTTTGTGATATACCTGAATAGGTTGTCCCTTGCATGGGCGCAGTGGAGCGGCCCACTGAAAAGCGAAATCTGGTCAGGAGGCAGTACGGATGTCGGATGAAATAGTTCTCACTGTCAATGGAAAGCCTTATACCGTCAAAGCAGCGCCGGATACACCGCTGCTGTATGTATTGCGCAACGAACTGGGATTCAACGGCCCGCATTTCGGTTGCGGCGGGGAAAAATGCGGTGCCTGCATGGTGCTGGTTGGCGCAAAACCCGAATTATCGTGCCACTTGCCTATTTCCCAAATCGGCCGCTCGCGCATAACCACGCTGGAAGGATTAATTGAAGAAGGGGAGTTGCACCCAGTGCAGCAGGCGTTCATCGAGGAACAGGCCACCCAGTGCGGCTACTGCGTCAATGGGATGATCATCAGCACTGCGGCGCTGTTGTGGAAAAACCCGCACCCGACCGACGAACAGGTCCGTTCTGCGTTGGACGGGAACCTGTGCCGGTGCGGCTCGCACCTGCGCATCCTGCGTGCCGTGAGACGCGCCGAGCAGTTGATGTTGGAAGAGGAGGCATAGCGATGGCGAACCCAAGCTGGCAAACGAACGCGGCAGGCGGACGGCAGACAGGCCGCCGGGGATCGGGCAAGCGGGAGGCCTTCTGGGGGGATTTAACAACCTGGCTGGACGATTGGCTGGAAATTAATCCGGATGGGACGGTGACCGCCTTCAGCGGCAAGGTCGAACTGGGCACGGGCGTGCGGACGGCCCTGGCGCAGATCGTGGCCGAAGAGCTGGATCTGCCGCTCGAACGGGTGCAGATGGTCATGGGGGATACCGAGCGCACGCCGGACGAGGGTTACACTGCCGGGAGCATGACGGTCAGCTCAAGCGGCACGGCCTTGCGAAATGCGGCTGCGTTGGCCCGGCGCACCCTGCTGGAAATGGCAGCGGAGCGGCTGGATGCCCGACCGGATGAGTTAACGGTGCAAGCTGGCTTGATTTCAGTGATCCGGCATCCAGAGCGAAAGGTCACTTATGCTGCATTGATGGGGGGCAAGCCATTCAACCTGGATGTCAGCGGGGATGCACCGCTGAAGGATCCAAAGACCTATACCATCGTCGGTAGCTCCACCCCGCGCGCCGATATCCCCGGCAAGGTAGCCGGCCGGCCCAGCTTTATCCAGGATCTGCGCCTGCCCGGGATGATGCACGGGCGGCTGGTGCGCCCGCCCAGCCCGGCAGCGGAATTTGTATCGATGGACGAAAGTTCCGTGACAAGTATCCCCGGCCTGGTCAAGGTGGTACAGCGCGGCAATTTTATTGGGGTAGTGGCAGAACGCGAAGAGCAGGCCAAGTTGGCTGCAGAGAATCTTAAAGTGGAATGGCGCGAGAAGGCCAGCCTGCCGTCCATGCAGGACCTGTACACGACTCTGCGTTCGATGCCAACCGAGGATACCCAGGTGGTCGAACAGGGAGACTACGAGACGGCCTATAAGCAAGCTGCTCGGCAGCTGCACGCCACCTATTACCAGCCTTACCATGCGCATGCTTCGATCGGACCTTCGTGTGCGGTTGCAGATGTGAAAGCGGATCAAGTAACGGTTTGGGCTGCCACACCGGGTCCTTACCCGTTAAGCGGAGCGCTGGCGAACTTGCTGGGCGTGCCCCCCGAAAAAGTGCACCTGATGCATGTGGAAGGGGCCGGCAGCTACGGCCAGAACGGCTCGGATGACGCCGCGGCGGACGCGGTGATCCTGTCTGAAGCAGTCGGCAGACCGGTGCGCGTGCAATGGTCGCGCCAGGACGAATTCGTCTGGGAACCGAAAGCCCCCGCCATGGTGATGGAAGTTCACGGCGGCCTGGATGCCCAAGGCAATGTGGCCGCTTGGGATTACCAGGTGTGGTCGCCTTCGCACGTGGCGCGGGCGCGTTCTTCCGAACAACTGGTGGCAGGCCAATTGATCAACGGTCAGGGTTCCTCCCATTTTGGTTTTTCTTTTGGGGCGGAACGCAACGCCCCCACCAATTATTCCTTCCCGAACCAGCGCGTGACAGTCCATTACATCGCCGAATCGCCCTTACGGGCTTCTTCTTTCCGGAGCCTGGGCGGCGCAGAGAATACCTTTGCCAACGAATCCTTCATGGATGAGCTGGCCGCCGCAGCGGGCGCGGATGCAGTGGATTTCCGGCTGCGCTACCTGTCGGATGGGCGGGCGCGTGAAGTGTTAAAGACGGCGGCCGCAAAGGCCGGCTGGGATACGCGTCCGTCCAGGCAGGGGAGCAAAGAGCAACTGGCGGAGGGACGCGGGGTGGCCTTTGCGTGGTATGAGAACGACCAGGCAATTGTGACTACGATTGCACAAGTCCAGGTCGATACCAGCAGCGGAGCCGTGCGCGTGAAGCGGATGGTTGTGGCGCACGACTGCGGGTTGATCATCAACCCGGATGGGCTGAAGAACCAGATCGAAGGCAGTACCATCCAATCGCTCAGCCGGGCGCTTAAAGAAGAGGTGCATTTCGATGAATGGCGGATCAAGAGCATTGATTGGGACTCTTACCCGATCCTGACGTTTTCCGAAGTGCCTGAGGTGGAGATCGTGCTGATCAACCGGCCCGATCTACCGGCTGTGGGCGCTGGAGAACCTTCGACCACCACGACCGCGGCGGCGGTTGCCAACGCCATCTTCGACGCCACGGGCGCACGCCTGCGACAGATCCCTTTCACGCCGGAGCGGATGAAGGCTGCATTAAAGGACGTTCGGGTTTGATGCGATGAGGTAAAAAATCGGAGGAAGGGGAGTGTTTAGAGTGCCGAAAAAAGCAAATTATTGCTTGCTTGGAGCGATTGCCGGGGATGTTATTGGTTCTGTCTATGAATACAGTGAACAGAAAAGTTTGGATTTCCCACTTTTAAGCCAATCCAGCCGGGTTACCGATGATAGCATCCTGACCTTGGCTGTTGCCGATGCAATCCTTAATGGGCGCAGTTACATGGAATATATCCATCGATATGCCCAAAACTATCCAGACCATGATTTTGGCGGTAGTTTTAGAGTTTGGATGATGTCCAAGAATCCCCAGCCTTACAACAGCTTTGGAAATGGCTCGGCCATGCGGGTCAGTCCGATTGGTTGGGCGTTTAAAACCGTTGAGGAAGTTTTACAGGAAGCGGAAGCCAGCGCGGCCGTCACGCACAACCACCCGGAAGGGATCAAAGGTGCACAGTCAGTGGCTCTGGCAATCTTCCGTGCGCGACATGGGAGCACAAAAGAGAATATTTGCGAAGAGGTTACCGAACGTTTTGGATACAATCTGCTCCGCAGCGTGGATGAAATCCGCCCGACCTATCATTTCGATGAAACCTGTCAGAAGACTGTCCCGCCGGCGATTATTGCTTTTCTGGAATCACGGGATTTCGAGGATGCCATCCGCAAGGCAGTCTCTTTAGGTGGGGACGCCGATACGCTTGCCGCCATCACCGGTTCAATTGCGGAAGCATTTTACGGGGGTGTTCCGAAAGAAATAATGTTGGGGATACGAAAAAAAATTCCAGCAGAGCTATGGAATGTTGTAGAACGTTTTAGCCTGAAGTATTCTTGATAAAGCCCCTAAAAGTTCTTTCTGTTAACTAGCATGCAAGCTGAAAAGTGAACCCTGCTAATTAAAATCTGACATTGAGGCTTCTGAATTTGATGATGTAGAAGGTTCAAAATGGTGGTTCCAACATCGACCCAAAGAACTAAAGAAAACAAATCAGCAGAGACCCATCCATTCAAGAGAATCTAATTTGTACAAGTTATAATGCTGGCGAGGAGAAAACCATCAAGCGGGGTTACATCTATCAATGACGAGAGACAATCATGCCGAGTAAACCAAACCAACATTACACAAAATTCCGCCAGTCTTACGGGCCGTGGGCCCTGGTGGCAGGAGCATCGGAAGGGCTGGGGGCGGCCTATGCAGATGCCCTGGCGAGGCGCGGCCTGGACCTGATCCTGGTGGCCCACCGGCTTGAATTACTGAAAGCGCTGGCGGCCCGGTTGACCGTGCAGTACGGCATTAACGTGCGGACCCTGCCACTCGACCTGTCCCAATCTTTAGCGGCTGGTCAGATCGCCCAGGAAACGGAATCCGTGGAGGTCGGCCTGTTGGTCTACAACGCGGCTTACTCGGCGGTGGGGCCATTCTTCGACCATTCCCTAGACGACCATCTGAGAGAGATCGACACCAATATGCGCACCCCCCTCGGGCTGGTGAATACCTTTGGCCAGCGCATGCTGGCTGCCGGGCATGGCGGCATCATCCTGATGGCCTCCCTGAGCGCTTTCCAGGGTTCGGCTTATATCTCCATTTACAGCGCCACCAAGGCCTTCAATATTGTGCTAGCCGAAGGACTGTGGGAGGAATGGCGAAGGAGCGGCGTGGATGTGCTGGCCTGCATCGCCGGGGCCATCCGCACGCCCAACTACCTGGCCAGCTCTCCCAAGCGCACCGGCCGCATCTCGGATGCCACCCTGGAGCCAGAGCTGGTGGTGGCCAAAGCCCTGGCCGCAATGGGTCACCAGCCAAGCGTCATTCCCGGGCGGCTTAACCGCTTGTCCAGCTTCGTGATGCGGCGATTGCTCTCCCGCCAGGCCGCGATACGCATCATGGGCAACGTTTTACGAGGCATGTACGTGCAGACGGAACCCAATCGATCGGAGGCAAAAGAATGAACCGCATAACCATCCCATTCCGCCAACGCCGGCTGGACTGGTTGCTGGTAGCCTTCTTCGTCATCAATTTCTTTTTCATCACGTATATCGTCGATCTGGAGCAACTGGTCATTCCGGACCCAACCCAGTATCGCCAGCCGGCCTGGCCGCCGCCGGCGATGCTGAATATCATCCATGCCTATGGCTCGACCTATGACCCGCTCCTGATGGCCCGTCCGCAATGGTGGAAGGACACTATCTGGCTGGACGTGCTCTTTTATGGCCCTTTCTATGCCATGGCAATCAACGCCTTCCTGCGCGGGAGGGAATGGATCCGCATCCCGGCCATTTTCTATTCCGGGATGATGTTCGCGGACGTATTCATTATTTTGGGAGAGGAGATTGCCGGTCCGCATGCCAGCCCGCACCTGCCGGTGGTCCTGGCCCTCAACCTGCCCTGGCTGCTGCTGCCGATCGTTCTCACCATCCGGCTCTGGAATGAGCATCCCTTCACGATGGAAGCCCGGGAGAGTGAGAATATCCTTATTGCCCCCAAATTCCTTGACAGTTCCAGACAGGCGTGATATAAACCGCGCCAACATGTTACCAGTAAATTTGAATCTGAAGTCACCTCGCGCTCGTCGTCCCATCTCTCCGTCCAACCGGGAAGGATGGTTTTTTTGTGTTTGCATGAGATCGAATTAACCCAACGCGCGCACTGAAGCAAACCAAGCCCTCCTCACCAGGAGGGCTTTTTTTACACCATCGTTCCGGGAACCATAATCTTATCCAACAAGGAGAAATGTATGTCGAAACAAAATGTAAAGAAAGTCGTACTCGCCTATTCCGGCGGATTGGACACTTCCGTGATCGTGCCCTGGCTGAAGGAGAACTATGGCTGCGAGGTGGTCTGTTTCGCGGCGGATGTGGGCCAGGGCAAGGAGTTGGATGGCTTGGAAGCCAAGGCCATAGCCAGCGGCGCCAGCCAGCTGGTGGTGCATGACCTGCGCGAGGAATTGGCCGAGGACTACATCTTCCGGATGCTACGCGCCGGAGCAATCTACGAGCGGAAATACCTGCTGGGAACATCCATCGCCCGCCCGCTGATCGCCAAACACCAGGTCGATGTAGCCCACGATGTCGGAGCGGATGCATTGTCGCACGGCGCCACCGGCAAAGGCAACGACCAGGTGCGGTTCGAATTAACCTATACGGCTCTGGATCCACGCTTGAAGGTGATTGCGCCGTGGCGCGAGTGGGAGATCCGCTCACGCGAAGACGCCATCGCCTACGCCAAGGCCCACAACGTGCACGTCAAAGCGACCTTGAAATCCATATACAGCCGGGACGCCAACCTGTGGCATATATCGCACGAAGGCGGTCTGCTTGAGGACCCCTGGCAGGAACCTGAAGAGTCCATGTTCCAAATCTCGTGCGCACCGGAAAACGCCCCAGATGAACCCGCTTATATCGAGATCGAATTCGAGTCCGGTTCACCGGTGGCCATCAACGGGGAAAGACTCTCCCCGGCCACCCTGATCACCCGCCTGAATACCCTGGGCGGCACGCATGGGATCGGGCGCGCGGACATGGTCGAAGGCCGGCTGGTGGGGATGAAATCCCACGGCGTTTACGAAACTCCCGGCGGGACGATTTTGGTGGCTGCCCACCGCGAAGTGGAGTCGCTGGTGTTGGACAAGGATACCATGCACTACAAGGATACGCTGGCAATCAAGTATGCCGAACTGGTCTACAACGGCATGTGGTTCTCGCCACTGC
Organism: Anaerolineales bacterium; assembly: GCA_050014055.1. Classification (GTDB taxonomy): domain Bacteria; phylum Chloroflexota; class Anaerolineae; order Anaerolineales; family Villigracilaceae; genus UBA877. Next base: position 23,646 of record JBEKEB010000031.1, read on the forward strand.
GCGAAGCGCTGGACGCCTTCATGGACAGCACGCAGGGGCCGGTAACCGGCTTTGTGCGCCTGAAGCTGTATAAGGGCAACATCATCCCGGTCGGACGCAAGAGTCCCTTCAGTCTGTACCGCGAAGATTTTGCCACGTTTGGCCAGGAAAATGTCTACGACCAATCAGACGCCGAAGGCTTCATCCACCTGTATGGGCTGCCGCTCAAGGTACGCGCCCTGAACGGCCTGCCGATTTCCGGGCTGAACATGCCAAAACCGGATTATTCCCGATTCAAGCGGGATTAGGGAGCAGAGAAGGGAGAACAGGGCATGACTCTTTGGGGTGGCCGGTTCAATGGAAAACTCGACCCGCAAGCCTGGGCCTTGAACGCCTCGCTCAGTTTCGACCAGCGGCTGGCATTGCAGGACGTGCGCGGCAGCCTGGCCTGGGCGCAGGCGCTCGCAAAAGCGGGAGTGCTCACAGACGATGAAAGGAACCAGATCAGCGGCGGATTGGAAACGATCCGGGGTGAATTCGAACGCCAGGAATTCGCCTTCCAGGCAAGCGACGAGGACATCCACACAGCCGTGGAACGCCGGCTGGGCGAACTCATCGGCCCTGCCGCCGGGAAATTGCACACCGGTCGCAGCCGCAACGACCAGGTGGCCACCGATCTGCGGATGTGGCTGCTCGAAGCCATCCAGAACCTGGATATTGCCATTGCCGGCCTGCAAACCAGCCTGGTCGACCGGGCCGAATCTGACCTGGAGATCCTGCTGCCCGGTTACACCCACCTGCAACGCGCCCAGCCGATCCTGATGGGACACTGGTGGCTGTCGCACTTCTGGCCGCTCCAGCGCGACCGGGAACGCCTGTTGCAGTTGCGCACTCGCACAGCCAGCCTGCCGCTTGGTTCGGGCGCGCTGGCCGGTACCAGCTTCCCGGTGGACCGACTCGCGCTGGCAGCCGATCTCGGATTTTCCGAACCATCTGCCAACAGCCTGGAGGCGGTCTCAGACCGGGATTTTGTGGCCGAGTTCCTGTTTTGTGCGGCCCTGACCGGCAGCCACTTGAGCAGACTATCCGAGGCGGTCGTGCTGTTTTCCACCACCGAGTTTGGCTTCTTTGAACTTTCGGATGCATTTTCCACAGGCTCAAGCCTGATGCCGCAGAAGAAAAACCCGGATGTATTCGAACTAGCGCGCGGCAAGGCCGGCACCCTGTTAGGCTACCTGACCGGATGGATGACCACCCTCAAAGGCCTGCCCTCCGCCTATGACAAGGATTTGCAGGAAGACAAAGTACCGGTCTTCAGTGCCTACGACACATTGATGGGAATCCTGCCGGTCCTGGCTGGCGCCCTGCATACCTTGACCCTGCACCCCGAACGGATGCGGGCAGCCATCGATCCCGGCATACTGGCTACCGACCTGGCCGATTATCTGGTCCGGAAGGGACTGCCCTTCCGCCAGGCGCATGCCCTGGCAGGCCAGGCTGTCCAGCTGGCTGGCAAATTGGGCAAACCGCTGGACAAGCTCTCCCTGTCGGAATTTCAAAGCCTGAGCGGGTTGATCGAATCAGATGTATATGATGTGTTTGACCCGCAGCAAAGTGTCGCCCGGCGCAATGCCAGCGGCGGTACTGCTCCGGAAGCAGTCAAAATGCAATTGCAAAATGCAAAACTCAAAATTCACAAAGTATGAACACCATTCGCCAAACCAAAAAGGAGAACAATCAAAATGAACGCTGTAACATGTCCTGAATGTGGTGCCGAAATCACCCTGGAAGCCACGGTGGAAACCGGAGAAATCATTGTGTGCTCGGATTGCGGTGTGGACCTGGAGGTCACCTCACTTGATCCCGCCACGGTCGAGCTGGCTCCGATGGAGCAGGAAGATTGGGGTGAGTAGACAGATGCACCCAACGGGTATGACAGCAAAGAGACTCCGCATCGGCGTGCTGTACTCACGCGTGCGCGTGGAAGAGAAATGGATCTTTGCCTCGCTCGAGCGGCGCGGATTGGACTACGAAAGGCTGGACGACCGGCTGGTCCATTTCGACCTGGACGATCCCGAGCCCTGGAGACAATACGATGCCATCATGGAACGCAGCATCAGCTATACCAACGGCCTGTATGCCTGCCGGATCTTCAATATCTGGGGCATTCTGACGGTCAACTCGGCCGCGGTGGCGGAGGCTTGCGGCGATAAACTCATCACCACGGCCCTGCTAGCCAAGGCGGGGGTGCCGCAGCCGCACAGCCGGGTGGCTTTCACGCCTGAATCGGCCCTGGAGACCATCGAGGCCATGGGGTATCCAGTGGTGCTCAAACCGGTGATCGGTTCCTGGGGCCGGCTGCTTGCCAAGGTCAACGACCGGGATACCGCCGAGGCCATTTTGGAGCACAAGGCCACGCTTGGATCGGTGCAGCATTCGGTATTCTATATCCAGGAATATATCAGAAAGCCCGGTCGGGATATCCGCGTCGTGGTGGTGGGTGACAAGGTCATCACCGCCATCTACCGCAAATCCGAACACTGGATTACCAACACGGCCCGTGGCGGCGAGGGGGAACTGTGCCCGGTCACCCCGGAGCTGGAGGAAGTGTCCCTGAAGGCTGCCCAGGACGTCGGCGGAGGCGTGCTGGCTGTGGATGTGATCGAAGACCCGGAGCGCGGCATGCTGGTCAACGAGGTCAACCACACCATGGAATTCCACACCGTCCAGCCGCTGAGCGGAATCGATATCG
>JBEKEB010000032.1:0-26365 GCA_050014055.1 Anaerolineales bacterium
TCGCTGGCAGAAGTGGTGGGTTCGGTCTCGGCGCGTTTCGCGCTAGCTTTCTTTTCTAATGCCTCTTTCACATCCTGCTTGCTTAGCCAAGTAGTAATCGTAATATCTTCTTCCGATGGAACTTGTTTCGGCGTTGCAGGCCTCCTTTCTTCCGGCGCAGCGTCAGCATTCTCTTGTACTTTCTGAATCCGATCAGGTGTAAATTCCATGTCAGCGACAGGAGCAGGCGAAATCTTTTCAGGTTTCGTTCCTTGTTCTACAGCCATTTGGTCCAACCAGACCATTGTATCGTCCGCCCCACTTGCCGTTTGATCTGCTGGTTGAGCTGCTGTTTCCGGTTGAGGCACAGATAAAGGCTTCTCACCCGTAACGGGAGAAGCATCGCCAATATTTTGGGTTGGCTGCCCGCCAGGCAAAATCTGTTCAACAGCCGGCTTTTCTTTTGTCTGACGCAGCCAATCAGGCATTTCTTCTGATCGTTCTCCCGGATTGGTGAGTAATTCATCGGGATTAGCGCCTTGCTTTGCTGCCAAGCCTTCAAGCCAACTAAAAGCGTCGTCATCAATATTAAGCGGTTTGACTTCCCCGGTTGGCTGGGAAGATTCAGCGCTGGTGATGGTTGGTGTAATTGGTGGATTCACAGGCATTTGGGGAGCCGATTCCGGGGGAACTGGTATTTCTGGAACAGGCTGATTAGCTGCTGGTTGTTCCATTGTTTTGGCAGTAAGGGCGGCAGCATCTGCACGAGCACCAACACTGGTCAACCAATCCGGGATTGATTCGGTTTTCGCAGAAGGAATCTCTGCTGCAGGAGTTTCAATTTGGACATCCGCAGAGGTTTCACTGGAAACCAAAGGTTTGATCAAATCTGGGGTAACATCCACACCCACGGTTTGAGGTTCAACTGGCAACTTGGTGGCATTCGCAGGTATTTCCTCGACGGCTTTGGTAGGATCCAGGGTCTTAAACCATTCTGGAATCCCACCCGCCCCCGCATGAGGATGTTCGCCAGATGCAGGCTGAGGTTCAACGGGTTGTGAGGTGTCGGCTGGCACTTCCGGAACATCTTTGGATGAATCCATGGACTTAAGCCAATCAGGAACATCATCCCCGTTGGAAGGTTGAAACTCAACAGATGATTGGTCAGTGAAAACTGGTGACTGAGTATCTGCGGATAATTCGCCCGCTGCTTCGGTCGGAGCCAAGGATTTGAGCCAATCTGGCAACCCATCTGGTTTCTCCGGCTGGGTTTCGACAGGCTCTTTCTGAGGTTCCCCTGGCTGCACAGGAGATCCAATACGACTTTTACCACTGGCTTCGGTTGGAGCCATGGATTTGAGCCAATCTGGCAACTCCTCCGGTTTCACTGGCTGCGTTTCGACAGGCTCTTTCTCAGGTTCAACTGGCGTAGGAGGAGTATCGGTATGCATTTCATCAACAGATTCGGGCGGCACCACAGGTTTGAGCCAATCCGGGGCATCAGTTGAGCTGGCAGGTTGAGGCTCAGCAAGTTGCTGATTTTCCATATTTTTTACTCCACTATCCTCTGCGGAGCTGGTGGGTTTGAGCCAAACTGGAATGCCATCAGCTCCTATTGGTAAAGATTCGGCCGGGTTTTCAGGTTCCGGGTTGACCTGCTCGGGTACTTCCGACGGAGCCATGGACTGTAGCCAATCCGGAATGTCAGCTTTGGCAATTGGCCCTTCAGGCAACGATTCGTCAGAATCAGTCGATTCAACCTGTGCTGTCGTGGTTGATTCCTGCCATCCAACAGAGCGCATCCATTCCGGGACACTTTCAGCATCTTCAGCAGGGGCCTTTTCAACCGCTGGGACAGATGTCTCAGAGGATGAGGGCGGTAATTGTTCTGGTGTTTCTGCAGTCTGCATCCATTCAGGTGGAGTATCAATGTGTTTCTCGTCATTCAATTTGATTCCAAGGGAGGAAGCCCAGTCAGGTTGGGAATTGACCGCCATCGGACCAGACTTGTATTCAAGTCTTTCCAAATTCACTGCTGAATCGGCCACCTGATCTGAGCCAAAGGTTGAATTAACTGCGAAGGACGAATAAGGATCAAGATTGTTTAAACGCTGCCGGTAGACCTGGGTGTTTTCCTCCCGAGCAGTTCCTGGCAGCACATCCACAAGGACACGCAAGGAATCCAAATTATATGGATATTTTTTTAGCAGTGCAGCTGCCATTTCAGCAGCCTCGACTTTTTGATCCGAGCGATAATATGCGCGCGCCAGCATAACTTGCAAATCAGGACGGTTGGTATCCTCAGCCAAAACTGAGCGAATCTCAGCAATGGCTTGATTGAAAAGTTCGCCTTGAGAATACATATTAGCCAGCGCATCCCGGCTCAGGCGAATTTTGGATGGCTCAACGCCATCCCTCCGTCCGTATAAGCGGCGCAATTCGCCCTGGATGGCCGAGTTGGAAGGCTGAACCTCGAAACCGCGCTCCATATGCCATATGGCATCGTCCAATTTATTTTCATCATCGCGGATGATACTCATGCCAACATGGGATACGAAATCGTCAGGCACAGCCATCAGAACACGCTGAAAAATATCCGCGGCATCCCCATAACGGCGTGCTTCCAGAAAGGCTTTTCCCAAAAGGCGGTACGTGTCAACATGCATAGGAAAGGTCTTGAGGATATACTGGCAATGAGCAACTGCCTCATCCAATTGGCCACCTTCGATCATGCTTTCTATCTCACGGTTGTAAACACGTAGAAATACTTTAGCCATGGCGCACTCCTTACTATATTATGCACTAAACATTAAGAATACGCAATTGAATTTATGCGAGATTTGACATATTTCTTCCCATCTTATTTCTTCCCATCTTAAGTATAAAACAAAGGCAGCGGCGGAACAGGCTGATCACTCCATCCAAATGCCGTACTAACTTCAAGCCGAGCAACGGCGAGTTTCGTTTCGTCATTTGCATATATCGTGAAAATAGGTTGGTCCTGCTCAACATAATCTCCAACTTTTCGGTGTACAACGAACCCTACCGCATGGTCCACAGGGTCATTCTTCCTGGCGCGTCCGGCACCCAACGCCACGGCTGCCTCACCGATGATACGGGCATGCACTCGGGACAAATATCCATTTCGCTTTGCCTTCACGGTCTCGGTGAATTTTGCTCTTGGGAGTTTTTGAGGTTTGTCAACAAAGGAAACATCCCCAGATTGGGCGCCAACCAGAGTACGGAATTTTTCGAAAGCCATTCCCGAAGCTATTACCGTTTCTGCCATCCGCCGACCGTATTCCAGATTCGGAACGCGCTTGCCCAACATCAGCATTTGCGCGCTGACGTTCAAGCAATGTTCACGAAAATCAACTGGCCCATCTCCGTGCAAGCTCTCAATGGCTTCGATCAATTCCAGGGAATTGCCTACGGCTGCGCCAAGCGGCTGGTTCATGTCCGAAAGTAGTGTCACAACCTGGCGACCAGCTTGATTACCGATATCAACCATCAGTTTTGAGAGAGCGCGGGCCTTAGTGAGGTCTTCCATGAAAGCTCCCAGGCCAACCTTTACATCCAGAAGAATGGCTTGGGCCCCGGCAGCAATTTTCTTGCTCATGATGGAGGATGCTATCAGTGAGATGGAATCCACCGTACCGGTGACATCGCGCAAGGCATACAACTTCCCATCAGCGGGAGCCAAATCGAGGCTCTGACCAGTTAATACAATACCAAATTCTTTCAACTGATGCTTAAATTCATCGGTGGTCAAATCGACCCTGTAGCCAGGGATTGACTCAATTTTATCGAGTGTCCCGCCACTGAACCCCAACCCACGTCCTGACATTTTACCGACTGGTAATCCACACGCCGACACGACCGGTAGAACTACAAAGGTGGTTTTATCTCCCACTCCACCAGTTGAGTGTTTGTCAACAGCAATGTCTACTACATTGGAAAGGTCAAGGATTTCTCCTGAATGTGCCATAGCCAGGGTTAAGTCGGTGGTCTCGCGCGGCGTCATTCCATTAAGTAAAACAGCCATTGCCCAAGCAGCAACCTGGTAATCTGGAGTTTCTCCCCGCGTAAAACTATCCACGAAAAATTTGATCTCTTCGCCAGTCAATTCCCCTTTTTCACGCTTCTTAATTATTATGTCAACCGCGCGCATACCACTGTTCCTTATCGACTATGGGTATTGTAACGTATTTCACGGTTGTCTGATTATTTTTTGCCCTTCGGGAGTATCCTGCACCAACCACCCAAGACTGGTTATTTTCTGGCGAAGGGAATCCGCGGTAACCCAATCCTGGCGGAGGCGCGCCTGCTGCCGCTCTTTAGCCAAGCGAACCATCTCGGCAGGCACTGCCCCAAGGTTATCAATTTCGGCAGCACTTTTGGCCATATCCCAAGCTTCAACAGAGATACCAACATCTGGCTTCTCCGGGTAGATAAACGATCCCAACTTCGAAATTGGAAACTCTGATCCAAATGGGAAGATTTCTGGATTACATGCTCGTAATAATGTCACCGAACTTACTCCACTGACTGTGCATTTCCCAGTGTCAAAATCGATAATAAGACCAGTATGTTCGTCCAATCCCACTGTGGTATATCCGGTTGGCAGGAGATTACACCATTGAATAAAACGTTCTATCCCGATGAAACATCTACTTGTATCAATCTCATCCCCGCCATCCGTATTGTTCCAATGCGGGATAACAGATAGCGGCAGGTTTAAATCTGAAAACAGATCCAATCCTGGCACAAGGCTGACATCTTCACCAACTTTATAAATCTCATAAACCGGCAGTGAATAAGCACCAATGGCTATCACGGCCGCACTGGCAAACACCAACGCGGCACCCAGCCGATGACGGGCGCGCAGTAGTTCCCAAGCCAGGCTGCCTCTAAGCTGACGCACGGCATAAGTCGGTGAACCAGGCCCCATGAAAATAATGTTTGCGTGCAAAAGAGGTTGAAGGATTTGTTCGTCGTCCGGGTTATAGGGCGTGCCGCGCTTGCGTGCCGGAATGATGTCGATATGTGGATTGAAATTCTGCAATCTCTCTCGCATGAAATCTCCCACACGGCCAGCCACTTTTTCCGAGTTTAACTCAAACCCGGCCGGTGTTTCTAGAATGGCTATCCGCAAAGGCTGCGGAAATCGCTGGGCAATGGTTTCAAAGACCCGCCCGCCTGCCGGGGACGTTTCCCCAGAACCGAGCAAAGCAATGGGACCGCATGCTTTTTGCATGATCACTATCTCCCCAACAATTCCCTGACGGTTACCCAGACCTGGTCGAACATCTCAATGGTCAGGCGTCCGGTCTGTGTGTTCTGGCGACTGGGATGGTAGGAACAGACCAACCAGAAGGCAGAAGGGAACAGGCAGGGAGCAGATGTCCGGAGGTGGTAAACTACAGCATGAGAAAAGGCTAAGCTGGTACCATCCTGAACAGAACAGGTCGCTCGGCAAATATCCATAATGGCTGAAAACGCAATTCGCCCTAATACTACAATAACGTCAGGCTGCATGATTTCAATCTCGCGCTCCAGATAGGACTGGCAGTTTTCCATTTCCTGCAAAGTGGGTTTGTTATCCGGAGGCGCACAACGACAGACAGGAGCCGTATACAGGTCAAAAAGAGTCAGACCGTCATCACGGGAAATGGATACCGGCTGAGACGCAAATCCGGCACGGTAAAGAGCGGGGTACAGAAAGTCACCTGAGGCATCTCCTGTAAACTGGCGGCCAGTCCGGTTGGAACCATGTGCTCCTGGAGCTAGGCCGATAACGAAGACGTGCGCATGCGTGTCACCAAAACCGGGGACAGGCCGGCCCCAGTAGACCTGGTCACGGTAAGCCCGGCGTTTTTCTATCGCCACCTTCTCTCGCCACTCCACCAAACGAGGACACCGGCGACAATCCCGGAGCTCTTCATTTATTTGCTGCAAGGTCATATCCAAATTCTACCTCACAAAGCGCTTGAAATTCCTCAAAATTGCGTTACACTTATATTGAATTTTGTGACTGTCAGCCGGATCTTCCAGAGGAGGAAAAGTGAAGCCATTCAGAAAAAACGTAGCCCTTGCCATCGATGGCGGTGGCATCCGAGGCGTAATCGTGACCCGGGCACTCTCCATGTTGGAAAGACATCTCAAGCAACCGGTGCATAATGTCTTCCGGCTGGCAGCGGGAACATCCACCGGCTCGATTATCTCAGCCGGAATCGGAGCCGGGCTGACTGCTGCACAATTGCACCGACTGTATATCAGCCTGGGCGATGCGATCTTCAAAAAATCCTGGCGAACCTTCTTTTGGCCGCTAACCCGCTTCCGCTACCCGCATGGCCCCCTGGCAACCGCCCTGCACGAATATCTCGGAGACAAAAAGATGGGCGACTTTTGGACTGCAACTCCCCCGACTGACGTTGTGATTACCACCTTCGATCTGCTTTCCAACAAGACCTGCTTCGTCAAACCCTGGAAACCTGATTATCAGGAATGGCCGATCATCATGGCAATACTTGCATCCAGTTCTGTGCCGACCTATTTTCCGGTGGCTGCAGGCCGGTATGTGGATGGCGGGGTAGGGTCGTATGCCAATCCCTGCTACCTGGCAGCCTATGAAGCCCGGTTCTGCCTGCAATGGGACCCAAAGGAGACCACGTTGATCAGTCTGGGGACAGGACGTGATCCGCAAACACTCAAGCCTGGACAGCCAGGGCGCTTTATGGCCTGGGATTGGCTGAGCCCCACACTGGGAGCGTTCCTGTCTTCGGCGGATGACCAGCAAGTCCGGCTGGTGGATACTTTCTTCCAGGACCTGGATTTCCGCCGGTTCCAGGTGGATTTAAGCGAAGCCATTCCGATGGATGATCCCCAGCAAATTCCAAAATTAATCGAATATGGGGACAAAATGGGAAACATGATATTGAACGACCAGATGGATGGAGCGATCGTTGAAAAGCCTGACCCCATGCCGGAATCTATTTAAATAACCTCCCGAATTTCCGCTTCAACCAATATATCCTAGATGAAATAACCTTCAGAGCCATCCGTTTAATCTGCTCATAAAATCAGCATTGCATCACCGAATGAGTAAAAACGATAGTGCTGCTGCACGGCAACTGCATACGCCTGCAGAATCTTTTCGCGTCCGGCAAATGCGCTGACCAGCATGATCAGGGTGGACTTGGGCAGGTGGAAATTGGTTATCATGGCATCGACCAGTTTAAAGCTATAACCGGGCAAAATATATAGATTCGTCGGTCCACTGTAGGAAATGATGCTATCCCTACCGGAGCGAGCGGCGGACTCGAGTGTACGCACGGAGGTGGTTCCCACCGCGATGATCCGACCACCGGATTGACGCGCCCCGGCAATGGCGTCCACCGTCGCCGGAGGAACCTCACACCACTCGGTATGGATCTGATGTTGCTCAGGATCATCCTCGGTAACCGGCGCAAAAGTATCCAGACCAACATGCAGAGTAACCTCAGCAAAATTAACCCCCTGGGACTTGAGTTCATCCATAAGCCGGGTGGTAAAGTGCAGGCCAGCTGTGGGAGCGGCGGCGGATCCGGGTTCACGAGCATAGACGGTCTGGTAGCGCTCAGGATCCTGGAGTGGCGCGTGAATATAGGGCGGCAGCGGGACATGTCCGGCCCTGGGAAAATATGGCTCGATCGGTTTGGAAAAACGCAAGCGACGGCGCGAGCCTTCCAAAACCCCAACAATTTCACCAGATGGACCATTCTCGATGGTAATACTCCTGCCAACCGCCAGGCCCTTGCTCCCCACCAAGCATTCCCAGGTCAGTAAATCATCGCGGCGCAAAAGCAGGACTTCGACGCGACCCCCGGTGGACTTGCGGGCAAACAAGCGGGCCGGGATGACACGTGTACGATTGACCACAAGCAGGTCATTGGGGTTAAGATAACGGACGAGTTCACGAAAATAAGCGTGTTCGATAGTCCCGGTGTCCCGATTCAGGACAAGCAGACGCGAAGAGTCACGCGGCTCAACAGGTGTCTGGGCAATGGATTCAGGAGGAAGGGTATAGTCGAAGTCAGAAGTTCTCATAAGAAGTCTAATAGTCTGGAATCTAATAGTCTTATCGTATCTTTTTTGTGCAACGAACGGGATATTCGTTCCGCGGAACGACGGAGGAACGACTATTCCTCGACGTAAGGGTAATGAAAGAGGTTTTTCTTAAAAAAAGTGAGGAAGCCGGGTGAAATTATGTGCACTTTTTTAAAAACGGAAGAAAAGATAAAGAATAGTAAAGAGCGCGGGAAATTTCTATCCCCTGCGTGTGAAACCGAAATTATATATCGTGAACGAACTAAGACCTGTTCCAAAACAATTCCTGCGAGACGCATCGGAAAGCCAGGGAATACCAAACCACCTATTAATCGAGGCGTTAAATATCAATCCATACTGCTCAATATTAGCACTAATGTTCTGTTTTAGCAAGGGCGATAGGGTAATCGCATCTCAAATTTTCGGCGGTAAAGCCTGATCTCAGTACTTGTAAGCACTGCAGGCTTAGAATTTTAGCTCCGCCGAGACATCCCCTTAATTGAACTGGGGTCTCAGCCCCAAACGAAGCGACTAAAATTGGCATAAACTATTCCAAATGCGATTGGTCGTTATAGTTTTTAAAATATAATACTTATTATCTTAATTGTGATTAATTAATCTTCAGGCTGTTCGGATAATCCTCATTTCTGCGTGCGAACCAGGTTAATAACAACTGATGTAATACCCGCGTCCGCTGAAATGAAAATGATCAAACTCTGACCGGCCTGCTGAAAATTCATGAATGCCTGGGTATCTGAAACGTCGGGATTGCCTTGCAGCTGCCATCCCAAAGCCGGAATCTGTTTTTGATAAAACGCGACGGCATCGGACAGGCTGGTGGAAGTATCATAAGTCAATGCGCCAGGCGTATTAACCACGTTGGAGGTGTTTGATAACTGCGGGACATTGACCAACCCTCCAGGGCAGTAAGTGGGTAATTGGACCGAGACAGGTTTCCCAACACCGGTCAATTCGTAGTCCCAGGTCAGAGCACCTTCGATCCCTGTGCCAAAATAATCTGCCTTTGCATTTGTTGTCAGCAGATATTTGACCACATAGCCACCCGATGAAGCAACCCACAACTCACCGGTCGATTGAGTGAGCTTTTGTTGACCCAACGCAAACTGATCAAATTTGTAATGGTTCACCCCGACATCATTGACAGTTTCGTTACCCGCCGCAGTCGCCCCGATGACGTAATGCAGGAAGCCGGCCGGTTCAAACCGGTCAGATAGTGAGCTGCCTTGTTCAATAGCAGATGCGCTGCACTCGTTCTGGGCGTTTACCACATAATCCGCACCATCCAATTCAGCAATAAATACAGGATCAGGATTGGAAGAAGTTACTGTGGATGTGTCAACAGTCAATTGGCGGAATGAAGGCACCTTGGATGCCAACATAACATATTTCTTTGACCACTTTGAGGGCTGGCCATTGATGGTTCCATCAAAAGAGAGGGTTAGCAAGGCGGTATAGCTGGATAGATCGGAAAGCCCCACTTTAGGGTCGGATAAGATGAAAGTGCCGGAGCCAAACGTTAAGTTTTCTTGTGCTGAAACCTGGCCCGTTTGAGAGCCAGATTGTGATGTAGCGGGCAGAATGCCATTCAACGCACTGCAGCTACAGGCCAATACTGTCAACAAAAGGAAAAAGATAAAGAGGGATGTTAATGCTCGTTTTGCCAGCGAATGATTCATTGGAGGCTTCCTTCACTAAGCGTTTGTTATTACATTTCAAGGTGCCCCGACAGGGGTTATGATGACAGTCGTATATCCTTGCATCGGCTCATCGCCTATTTTGAATGAATGATCCTTGGTTTGTGTTCCGCCGTCAGCGGGTACAGTGACATCAAACTCCGGAACAGAAAATTGTCCAATACTACCGGAAGCACAGTTGGTTGTATCCATTTCAAAAGGATGGTAAGTGATGTGGAGGGTCAATTGGCCATTCTCATCAGTTGTACCGTCAAGATCCACCGTAGAAGGTGGAATCTTGTGCGAGTGACCACAAAAAGGTGAAACGGATTCCATGTGCCAATCCACCTTCGATGAACCCTTCAGCGTATTGTCCGAACCGCTAACAAGCTGCATTTCTCCAGAGGAATGCTCCACCAGGTAGGAGTCAATGCCTATGCCTTGAAAATGGGCTCCAAAGTACAAGTACGTGACAGTCGTAACCTTATACTTGCAATTCACAACATTAATCGCCTGCACAAGCGCTACAGGGTTGGAACTGGTACTAAACGTTGTTTCAACCTGAACTGAGGTGTTTCCGGCTTTCACTGCACTAATCGTAAATTCTGCATCGAAAGGATCGACTCCACCCGTAGAAGCCAGTTCCGGGGCCCCTGTTTCCTGCCGGTCGGGAGAAATAGTGGCAATACTTTGATTTTCCGACATCGCCATAATATTTATGCCTTCCAGAGTTTCCTCAACGCTTATGTTTTCTCCATTCTGTGAACCACCTGATAGTTTTACCGCTTCTACATAAACACGATATTCCCGACCAACGCAAATGGGTGCCTGAGGCCATTTAACCTGGAGGACATGCTTTGTACTCCAGTGAACGGATTGTTGATATTGAGAAGAGGCCTGTACGTTTAAATTCCAGCCTGCGCTTCCAATCCCAAGCGCAAGTAAAAATGCCAGGCAGAGCACACGCAAATATGAGATCTTTTTCGGAACCTTTGAGGCCAAAATTCGAGACATAAGAAAGATTCTATGCATAAATCAAACCTCTTTTTGCAAAGATCTGCTGATATTGATTACAATAATTATACAATTAAAGAATTTATAAATCAATAAGGAAACTAGATTTATCAGAATTATCATATTCTGTTTCTTAAGTCTAAGCCACATCTTAGAACTTTAGAACCTTAAGGATTGCAATTTTTAGCCTGCTATTGAAAATGTTAGATTACTGATTGCGCGAGGGGATTGCTTCCTTTCGGGATCCCCTTCGGGGACAAGTTGCTACGCGATCGTCGCTACCCCGAAGGACATCGGGACGATGAAGTGCGGCTCCTCCTAATGACACCGCGGGATTGCTGGCCGTGCGAGGGGATTGCTTACCTTTCGGATATGCTTCGCGATCGCAAAGTGCGCTCGCAATGATAGATTGTCTTTTAGGTTAGAAAAGTGCTATGGGCTGTGGATTTACTCGCAAGGGGTTCCATGGATTGAGTCGAGACTTCAGCCCTAATGATATGGCCAGAATCGGCATCAATTATTCCAAATGTGATCACTCCCCCAAGATAAAATGCGGGAATTAGATATGAATCAGAGCAATTTCGGCTGGGTTTGCTCGTTATATTCCACCCCCAGGTGTTCATAGGCGGCTTTGGTGGCCACACGACCCTGGGGGGTCCGGTCAAGGAAACCCACCTGAAGCAAATAGGGTTCGACCACATCCATGATCGTCTCGGATTCCTCGCTGATGGCGGCAGCGATGGTATTCAGCCCGACCGGGCCACCGTTATATTTCTGTATAACGGTCTTCAGGACACGCCGGTCCAAATCATCCAGGCCGAGAGGGTCAACCGCCAGAAGATCAAGCGCTTCCTTTGCAACTGCACGCGTCACCACCCCATCCGCACGGACCTGGGCATAATCGCGCACCCGGCGCATCAGTCGCAATGCCACCCGCGGAGTACCACGAGCCCGGCGGGCAATCTCTTCGATGCCACCTTCGTCCGCCTGTACCTGCAGCTTGGCTGTGGCGCGCCGCACAATAGCCTGCATGGCCTTCAGATCATAATAATCCAACCGATAGACCGCCCCGAAGCGTGCCCGCAGTGGTGCAGTCATCAAGGCCAGGCGAGTGGTGGCACCAACCATGGTGAAACGTGGCAGTTTCAGGCGGATGGAACGGGCCGAAGGACCCTTACCAATGACGATGTCAAGGGCGTAGTCTTCCATGGCCGGATAGAGAACTTCTTCCACGGCTTTTCCCAAACGGTGGACTTCATCGACGAAGAGGATATCGCCGGCACGCAAGTTGGTCAGGATAGCGGCCAGGTCACCGGCACGTTCGATAGCCGGGCCAGAGGTGATCTTGATGTTGACACTCATCTCGTTTGCCACCACATGGGCAAGAGTGGTCTTGCCCAAACCGGGAGGCCCGTAAAAAAGGACATGGTCGAGTGGCTCGCTGCGCTGGCGGGCAGCCGCAATCAGGATGGCAAGGTTCTCCTTGACATTTTCCTGCCCGATCAGATCAGAGAGGAATTGCGGCCGCAGGGTCTGGTCAAGGTGGTCGTCCGGTTTCGGTTCAGGGTCCAGCAAGCGTTGAGATGATTCTGGCATGGGTCGATTATATCAGGCTCCGAATATTCTAAAAAAAAAGAATTAAACACAATGGTCACAAAGGGTTGTGAAATAATAAAACTTCTCTCCATGTAAATATTTTACAGATTGCCGGTAATTTTTCCGCAAGGACATCGAAAAAGAGAACAAACGTCCCGAAGGGCTCTTGAGCATTTGCAATCGTACCGCAAGCCTTCGGGACGCTGATTTCACCGTCAGGGGGAGAAAACCGTCAATCCCTATTATGTATCCACTCCGCTTTTTATTATAAACTTGAAAATATGATTTCTCATGGGTTAGGAACGCTGGAAGGTTTGGGAGGGTAACTTCCGGCCCAGTCGGTGATGTTGCAAGTCACGGTCTGTTCACTGATCACCGTTACCAAGCCGGGACACCCGCCGGAATTGCCGGAGCTATCATATGCGACCACTTGAAACATACCGGGAATCAAATAATCGCTGCTCATTGAGTACGATGAGGATCCCGGAGTGGTGATTATATAAGAGTAATAATAGGGCGGATCCTTGCCGTATGCCACGATCGCTAGGCTCGGCAGGGAACCAACAGGATAGCCTGAAATGGCACCCTCTATCGAACCTGGTTTTGGGATAGGCGTGGAGGAAGGAGGCGGTGTCAAAGTCATAGTCGCTGAGGGTCCGAAAGTCGGCGTAAAGGTTGAAGAGGGAACAACTGTCGGGGTACCGGTTGGCTGTGCCAACGTGGGAGAAGAAAGCTGATTCAATGTTGGGGAAGATAACGACGAAGGTTGTGCGGACTGGGTGAAAGCTGCCAGAGTCAAAACAACTTGCGTAGCAATTTCACCGGAATTGACCGGGCCCGAAGTAGCTGCATTCTTCAAATTGCAAGCGCCCAGGCATGAAATTAATAGAACTGAAACTATTATAGCGAATGGTCGCTTCATCGTTGACCTCCATTTTACATGTTCAAATAATTATAATCTAAGTCAGATGGAACGGAACATCAATAATAACCCGCTCCAGCCCATACTGGCGGCGACTGTAAAGCAAGGCCGTTTTTAGCAACCAGGCAGTCTGATTCTGGAGCAAGGACTGCTACCAACGACCTAGGATGAATTCGGGGAGAACAACGGTAGCGAGTTGGCCATCATTATGCTGCTGGTCGGTCTCTTCGAGAAATTGCAGCAGCGGCGCGATCAATCAAACGATATGGTGAAGTGATAACCACCATGGGCGCAACCGACCACCAGGATTCCCATTCTAGACGGGCTTTTTCGCCTGCATCCGATTCCAACTCCACGTAAACAGCCGTCCCCTCATCTGAAATGGACCGGGCAAAATTTACCGCATCTAGGATACCTCGTTGTATTCCGAAGATCGGTATTACCACCCTGTCCGGTTGAAGCGGTTTTAGTGAAGGTGGGAATTCTTTACTAGTATTAATTCCTGATTAAATCCAATAATAGAGCATATTCCGGTCACAGCAAACAACGAAATTGACCTCTTGACATGACCCCTTAGCAGGCATATACTGCCGACGAAGAAAACCAAAAAGAATATGGATACAACTCTTTCGCTCGACCCTGATCATAGACCACAACCCCTATCCCTGCCCGTTGGATGGAAATCGCCCGCTTTAATGGCTTGTTAAACCGTGTTTCAATGGTTAAACTCGCCTGCCCCCGTGTCTCCACCAGCGCGGGGGCAGATTATTTTATTTTGGAGATGAACCATGAGCTTCTTGCCCAACATCAAAATTCCCATCCGGTCGCTTGGCAGCGGGCGAACAAACGGGGTAGAAATCTCAAAAAAGCTGGTGGATAGCGCCCGTACAGATATCCAAACCGTTTTACAACAATTGAATACCACACCCAACGGCCTTAACCAGGCCGAGGTCGATAACCGACTCGAACAATATGGGCCGAATGAGGTTGCCAGGGAAAAACGTCGTACCTGGCTACTGCGCCTGTGGGACAACGTCAAGAATCCATTAGTCATTCTGCTGCTCATTCTGGGAATCATCTCCTTTGCAACCGGCGACACGCCCGGTTCCATCGTCATTCTAGCCATGGTGATCCTAGGGATAGTGTTGCGCTATGTGCAGGAAAGCCGGGCGGACAATGCGGCAGAGAAACTCAAGTCCATGGTCCGGACGACCGCCACGGTCATACGTGACGGGCAACGGAGAGAAATAACTTTAAAAGAATTGGTCCCTGGTGATATTGTAGCCCTGGCGGCTGGCGATATGATCCCGGCAGATGTGCGCGTACTGACAGCCAAAGACCTGTTCCTCAACCAATCTGCCCTGACCGGGGAATCGCTCCCAGTGGAGAAAACCATTGGCGTAGTCGATGCGACTTTACAGAACCCGCTGGAAATGACCAATATTTGTTTCCTTGGTTCCAATATTGAAAGCGGTACGGCAACGGCAGTGGTCGTTCAGACGGGCAGCGGGACATATTTCGGTTCCCTGGCGAACAGCATCACCGGGCAACGCATCCTGACCAGTTTCGACAAGGGCGTCAATCAGTTCACCTGGCTGATGATCAGTTTTATGATAGTCATGGTACCGATGGTTTTCATCTTTAATGGACTCAGCAAGCACAACTGGCTAGAGGCTTTCCTGTTCGCCCTGGCAGTGGCAGTGGGCCTGACACCTGAAATGCTGCCGATGATCGTGACGGTCAATCTGTCGAAGGGCGCCATTTCCATGTCCAAGAAGAAGGTGATCGTCAAACGATTGAATTCCATCCAGAATTTTGGAGCCATGGATGTACTCTGCACCGATAAAACCGGCACCCTGACGGAGGGTAAGATCGTGCTGGAAAAACACCTGGACGTCCTGGCCAATCCTAGCAAACGGGTGCTGGACTATGGTTACATGAACAGTTACTACCAGACCGGCTTGAAGAACCTAATGGATGAGGCCATTCTCAACCATGTAAACCTGAACGACGATCTTCAAGTGGATGAATTGTATCGAAAGATCGATGAATTGCCATTCGACTTCCAGCGCAAGCGCATGTCGGTTATAGTGGAAAACAATAAGAACCAGCACATCCTTATCTGCAAAGGGGCGGTCGAGGAGCTGATGCAACTCTCCACGCATGTGGAAGTCAATAATGAGGTCCTCGAAGTAACCGCAGAACACGACGAGCATCGCAAACAACGCGTCAAGCAATTGAATTCAGAAGGGTATCGTGTAATTGCGATCGCCTACCGAATATTTCCCGGGACAGATGATACGCCTCATTACACCAACCAGGATGAATCAGACCTGACATTGTTGGGCTATATGGCCTTCCTGGACCCTCCTAAAGCGACTGCATCCGAGGCATTAAGCAAGCTAAACGAGCATTCCGTGGCGGTCAAGATCTTGACCGGTGACAACGACATTGTGACCGCGACCATCTGCAAACAGGTCGGGTTACCTATTGATCATATGCTGCTTGGCAACCAGATCGAAGAGATGAACGAAGCGCAACTCGGCGAGGCAGCCGAAGTGAATACTGTCTTCGCCAAGCTCTCGCCATCGCACAAGGAACGTATCATCCATGCCCTGCAGAGCAAAGGGCACGTGGTTGGTTTCTTGGGCGACGGAATCAACGATGCCCCGGCACTCAAAGCTGCGGATGTCGGTATCTCGGTGGACAGCGCAGTGGATATCGCAAAGGAGTCGTCCGACATCATTTTGCTGGAGAACAGCCTGCTGGTTCTGCAGGACGGAGTCATGGAAGGCCGGCGTGTCTTTGGGAATATCACCAAATATATTAAAATGGCCGCCAGCTCCAATTTCGGCAATATGTTCAGCGTATTGGGCGCCAGCATTTTCCTCCCATTTTTGCCGATGCTGCCAATCCAAGTTCTGACCAATAATCTTTTATACGATTTCTCACAAACCGCCATCCCAACCGACGAAGTGGATGCCGATTGGCTTAAGAAGCCACGCAAATGGGCGATTGGCGAGCTGCGCCGCTTTATCATTTTCATTGGCCCGATCAGCTCCATTTTCGATTATGCAACTTTCTTTATCATGATGTTCATATATGGCGCATGGGCGCATCCCGATCTGGCGCACCAGACTCTTTTCCATACCGCCTGGTTTGTGGAAAGTCTGTTCACCCAAACCTTAATCATTCATGTCATCCGGACGAAAAAGATCCCGTTCATTCAAAGCCGGGCGAGCAAATCCCTTATCTTTGCTTCGCTTGCAATTGTGGCAGTCGGCGCGTTCCTGCCGTATTCCCCCCTCGCAGGATTGCTCGGCTTCGTTCCGCTCCCTGCGTCATTCTGGCTGTGGCTACTGGCAATGCTAATAATTTATGTGCTCCTGACACAAATCGTCAAAACCTGGTTCTATCGCAAGTTCGGAGATTGAGTTATCATTAATTCAACAAATATTTTTATCAACTTAGTCCGTTTATTTTATTATGATAAGAGGCTGATAGATGGTGATTAAAAACAGCAAAATGAGAATAAAGATATGCAAAGACGGACCTTACACCGTCTATGGTGGAGTCCCTCTAACGGAACAGATCCTCGTCCCGGATGCAGAGGGACTTTCGACCCATTGGCACAAAGGCAAGGATTATCCGGTACAGGAAGAGTACGACCTTTGCCGGTGCGGGCAATCCAATACCAAGCCTTTTTGTGATTTGAGCCATTCTGAAACCTTCTTCGACGGGGAAGAGGCGGCCAGCCGGGAAACATTCGACAGCCAGTCTGAGCCAAAGACAGTCGGTCCGGAACTGGAATTAACAGATGTGGTGGCTCTATGCGCCCTGGCACGTTTCTGTGATCGGGCCGGCGGCGTCTGGGACAACACGCGTGCATCCGATAACCCGGATGCAAAAAAAATTGCCCTACAGGAAGTGGGCGACTGTCCAGCCGGCCGGCTGGTCCTGCACGATAGAGACGGAAAACTGATCGAACCTGAATTCGAGCCGTCCATCGGGCTGGTGCTCGATCCGGTGGTTGCCGAGCTGGGTCCATTATGGGTGCGCGGTGGAATCCCGATCGAATCGGCGGATGGGTTCGTATATGAAATCCGCAACCGTGTTACACTATGTCGCTGCGGCAAGTCCACCAATAAGCCTTTCTGCGACGGCAGGCATACAAACGGTAAATAGCCGATAAATCACCCAAGGAAGAAAGCCATGACACCCACAGGATCATTTGAAACCGATTTGTTTCCTACAACTGCCGGGGATCTTTCCATCACATTCCTCGGACATGCAAGTCTTCTGATCGTTTTTAACGGGAAGAATATCTTTGTCGACCCATTTGGCCAGGTGGCGGATTATTCCAACCTCCCCAAAGCAGATGTTATCATCTGCACGCACGAGCACCGCGACCACCTGGACCCGCAGGCTCTAGCATCTATCCGCACTCCAAGAACGAAGCTGGTGCTTAACCCGGCTGGTGCGGCAGAAGTGAACAATAGTATTGCTATGCGCAACGGGGATAAACAAACCGTGGACGGACTACAAATTGAGGCCGTGCCGGCTTACAACATCCTCCATAAACGCGAGGATGGGAATCCTTTTCATCCGAAAGGCATCGGGAACGGCTATATCCTGACCTTTGGCAAAACACGCCTTTATTTAGCCGGAGACACCGAGATCATCCCAGAAATGAAGAACCTGCATGATATTGACATCGCCTTCCTGCCCATGAACCTGCCTTACACAATGACTCCCGAGATGGTCGCAGATTCTGCCAGGATGTTCAAGCCGCGCATCCTGTATCCCTATCATTACGGCAATACCGACGCAAGTAAATTGGTGGAGTTGCTGAAAGCGGATAAGGGTATCGAGATTAATATTCGGAAAATGCCTTAACAAATACGCGCCAAATCAGCAAAGCAGGATTCGATTTCCACTCCTCTGCTCGAATATAGAGGAGTGGTTATCAGAAAATGTATAAAATATTAAAGATAATGAAAGCGGTAGGAGAAATTCAACCGCTTTCATTATCATGATGTGTTAAGAATCTACATTGTTAACACGATAAAGGATCTCACCCGCGCGGGGTACATATAGAATACCTTGCTCTTCCCGGTTTTGCCACTCAGCTATGTTAATATGGGCGGGGTCAAGATAACCCAGGTTCAGACGGGCGCAATCCTCGGGAGGAATTTTACTGGCCAGTGTCACTTTCACATTAGGACACTCGATGCTTCCCTCCATATGACCGGAGCCACGTAAATGCGTGCTATGGGCCAAGGCACCAAGGGGAATATGCCGATAGCGATCCCAGTTGCCAAGGAAATAAGGCAGGATGTGATAGCCGGTCTCGAAAATATATCTGCCATGGACGCGGCTGACCACCTCAAGATGCGGGGCATAGATGACCACTTCTCCGCCGACCGCAACGGCCGGCTCCAGCTTATACATGGCCTTGGAGGCAGTCCAGAGTTCATCATACATGGCTGGAGCACACGATAACACCCTTTGAAATGGTTTATCCACCCAGCGGATGTGGCGCTGAGCGGATAAATCCGCGGCAGCGTTCCAGGCAGACAGATAATCACCGATGAATAAGCCGCTGAGATCATACCCTTCCACCACCAAACTTACCAACGTAACCGGTGTTTTCAACATTCCTGCGGCAGTATGGATCAAAGAGCGCACAGGGGTATCTTTTATACCAATGGTATCGACGACACCGGTGAGCGCACCCAGCCAGTGCGAAGCATTGATCATTTCGGGACCTGAGATGCCAGGGAACAGGTACTTGGCCCCACCGGAAAAACCGGCCACTTCATGCGGGAAAGTCGGCCCCAGAATCAAAATGTGGTCATATTCCAAAGCAGCCTTACCAATACGAACTTCAACATCCCCGACCAGCGACGGGTGCCAGTGCTCTCCAGCCGCAACCTTGACTTGTTCCTGCGGAATGGTGCCGAGCCAAGACAACACTGCAGGGTCGTTCCAGACATGGTTAAACAAGCCCAGTTGCCTGTAGATAGTTCTGTGTTCATCAGCAGTGATCCCAACCAACTGATAAAGATCTGGCGCCCTGAGCGGTGGATGCGTGCCCAGTGCGACCATAATGTCGAGTTGGCGAGCATCCCGAAGAATGTCGACCAGCGATTGAAACAGAAAAGGAAGAGGTAGGGAGCGTGTATGGTCCGGGATGAGAATAAGCACTTTTTGCGCATGAAAATACCCATCCAGTCCCTGATGCAAAGCGGCAAGAACAGTTTCCTTCTGAAGGACTTGTCCAGGAGGCGCTATGAGACTGGGGGTTATCCTAATCGTATCAGCCATTCCGCTCGCAAAGAACCATTGAAGAAATGGTATTTTCCAGCAATTATTTCTGCAATTTCTCCAATTTTTCCAGAACTCCCATCAACTTGGTCTGCCAATCAGCCTCCTTCCCGAACATGCACCAGTAGGCATTTTTTCCACCCCTTACGCCCGGGCCAAGATCCGGGAGGTGCCCATTTGGCAGATTCGAGCCGGTTTTCGACTCCGCGCCCTCCTGCAGACCCGGGTAGCGCAAGACGACTTGCCCGCTTTCCATACCAACCGAGACCAACCCGGCTCGTTCTGCAAGCAGCTTGACCTTCATCTGGTAGAACAGATTGGTAACCATTTCCGGCAGAATCCCGAAGCGGTCGGTAAACTCAGCGGCAAGAGCATCCAACGCGGACTCGTCGGTCAGATCGGCCAAACGACGATATAGGCGCAGGCGCAGGTTCGTATCGGGCACATAGGTTTCGGGAATACCTATAGCTAGCGGCAAATCCACATTAACCGGCAAGCCCATGGGTTGAAGAGCTTCCAGGCTGGCAGTTTTCAGGTCGATTTTTAGCCCTTCAAACCTGCCACGGGTGCGGGCCTGTTTGACTGCGGCAGCCAACAGGCGTGTGTATAGGTGAAAACCAACCGCGGCTATGTAGCCGGATTGATGGGTGCCAAGCAATTCACCCGCACCACGCATTTCCAGGTCACGCATGGCAATGGAGTAACCTGCGCCCAGCTGCGTATTTTCAGCAATAACTTCAAGGCGCTCCTGGCCTTCAGGCGTAGGTGCAAATTTCCGATGGCGAAAAAAGTAGGCATAGGCACGCGCTGCCCCACGCCCGACGCGCCCGCGCAGCTGATAAAGCTGAGCCAACCCGAAGGCATCCGCCCGATCCACTATAAGCGTATTGGCATTGGGGATATCCAGGCCAGACTCGATAATTGAGGAGGAAAGCAGGATGTCGATCTCACCAGCGGTAAAGCGGTGCATCACACTGGCTAGTTCATTTTCCGGCATCTGACCATGGCCGATGGCAATGCGCGCCTCAGGGACGAGTTTCTCCAGGTGCATGCGGATTGCATCAATGGTCTGAACGCGGTTATGCACAAAGAAGATCTGACCGCCACGTTCAAGCTCGCGCAGGATGGCCTGCCTGACAAGTTTCGGTGAATACGGCCCAACGTGTGTGATGATTGGCAGGCGTTCTTCCGGAGGGGTGTTGAGATTGGAGATATCACGCACACCGGTCAGAGCCATGTAGAGCGTTCGTGGAATAGGCGTGGCCGTCAACGTAAGCACATCCACTTCCGTTCGCAATTTTTTCAAATGTTCCTTATGCGTCACCCCAAAACGCTGCTCCTCATCAATAATAACAAGACCAAGATCCTTGAACTGAACATCTGCTGAAATGAGCCGGTGCGTACCGATGACTATATCGACTGCACCCTCAGAGAGGGCATACAAAATCTGGCCCTGCTCACGGGGCGTGCGGAAGCGTGAAAGCATCTCGACAGTTACCGGAAAAGCCGAAAGGCGTTGCCTGAACGTATCATAATGCTGCTGTGCGAGCACGGTGGTTGGAACCAGGACCGCCACCTGGCGGCCGTCCATGACTGCCTTGAAAGCCACCCGCAAAGCCACCTCAGTCTTGCCATAGCCAACATCACCACAAAGCAAGCGATCCATCGGTCGGGGTGTTTCCATGTCATGCTTGATGTCTGCCAAAGCCTTGACCTGGTCATCCGTTTCAACATATGGAAAACTAGACTCCAGCTCACTCTGCCAAGCAGTGTCTGGACTGAAGGCGAAACCCTCAGCAACATGCCGGCGTGCGTACAGGTCGAGCAGGTCCTGTGCCACCTCCTGCACAGCTTCCCGGACCTTGCGCTTGGTCTCGGGCCATTCCTGCGTACCCAGACTACCCGGGGATGGCGGTGAACCATCAGGTCCTATGTAACGGGTCAGCCGGTCAGCCTGATGAATGGGTACATAAACCTGATCGCCGTTCTTATATTCGATACACAAGAACTCACGTTCCAAACCTTCAAGAGTTCGCTGGACCAAACCGACATACCTGCCTAGGCCAAAATCCACATGAACAATCCAATCACCTGGATGCAAGTCTGCATAAGCCGATTCAGGGGTTTCTGCACCAGGCCGAGGACGCTGACGAGGCTGAGGGCGCTCCCAGCCAAAGATTTCTGAATCGGTAATTAGGTACGAGTTACCCAGGCTCCAGCCTTCAGAAAGTGACGATTCGATAAATACCGGATTATCGACAGCTTCGCCCGAAGCCGCAGGAGATGGTTGTTCATGTTCCATCCATAGTTCTTCCAGACGAGAGGCCTGTCGCGAAACGATGACAACAAAATTATCTTGAGTTACGATCCCAGCCAGATACTCAGTAAATGGCTTGAGACGCCCGCCAAACCTTTCGATCCTACCAAACTGTGCAGACAAATTATTGATTGATTGCGAATCAGTGAGATGTGATTCCTGGTTATCAGTCGCTTGCTCCGCAGTGGAATAGCCCAATTCCAGGCAGGAACAACTGCTCAAAGCATCGGACAGCTCCGACCAGGTGATATACGGGATTGGAAAGTTCTCTGCCAGCGTTCCTTCCACAATTGATTCGGCCCGCAATTTGACGGCCTGTTCTTCAAATTCGGAGACTGTGCTCTCCAAAATGCTCAAATCGTCCACCATTACCAGGGATTCCTGAGGCAGATAATCCAAGAGATTAGCGGAGAATGGATGCAGCAAAGGTAAATGAAATTCTGAGAGACGACCAGATATGTCCAGCAGGTCCGACCTGGCCAACCCGTCAACCTTATCCGACTTTTCAGGCAATAGATATTCGCGCGCAGGGGTAATCAATACACTCGCCAACTTATCGACCGTTCGCTGCGATCCTGGATCGAAGCGCCGGATGGTATCTATCTCATCGCCGAAGAAATCCAGCCGGACAGGATTGGGCTCGGATTGTGGCCAGATGTCCAACAAGCCGCCACGATGAGAAAATTGTCCTGGCTCAAGAACAGTATCGGATGGCTGGTAACCAATCTGCACCCACACCTCCAGCAGGCTGTTCAGGGATAGGGTCTGACCGACTTTGATCTGAGTTGAGGCTTTGAGGAAATCCCGTCGCGGTAAGGTACGAGTCATTAAGGCGCGCGCTGATGTGATAACGATTGGGGGAGATCCGGTCTCCTCCAAAAAGGGCAGATGATAGGCTGCCAGCCTAGTCAAGGTCTGCAGACGCTCGCGACGGGTGGCAGTCCCCCAGGCAGCGTCTTCGTAAAAAAGCGGGTTGGGTTCAGAGAAGATATACCGGGAGGCATCTGGCAGCCAGAAAGATAGTTCATAGTGCAACTGCAAGGCGTGGTCAGAACGTTCCGTTATCATTACAATCGGCCGTTCCAAATCGCTATACAAGGCTGCCAGTAGCGGCAAGCGGGCAGCCCGTGGCAAAGCCAGGCCAGGGAGTTGATCTCCAGCCCGCAAACCAGCCAGAAGGCGCTGGTAAGGAGAGACCTGGCGGAGCGAGTCAAGCAAAGGTTGCACCATCGGGATGGGTAAGAATTGAACCGGCTATTAATGAAAAATTTCTAAGCACCAGTTATTTTTCAATGCCACCATTATATTTGTTCATCGCCGCGTCCAGACCTTCGACAGCAAAGATCAACACGGCCTGCACGGCACGGTCAAGGGATTCGGATATGATCGTAAGATCTGATTTCGAGAATTCCTGCAGAACATAATCGGGGGCTTGCATCTGTCCGGGCGGATGGCCAATCCCAACACGCAAGCGGGGGAAGTCATCCGTGCCGAGACGCTCCAGGATGGAGCTCATACCCTTCTGCCCCGCCGATCCGCCATCCGGACGGATGCGGATGGTGCCGAGCGGCAGGTCCAGGTCATCATGGGCAATCAGGAGGTTGTTTAAAGGCAATTTGTAAAAATGGACCAGCCCCTGCACAGATTGGCCAGAGAGGTTCATAAATGTCTGCGGCTTGGCCAGGATAATCTTCCTTTCAGCATATGTGGCTTTCGCCACTAATGCCCTGGATTGAAGGCGGGTAAAACGTGCATTAAGCTTCGCTGCCAGCCGGTCCAGCAACATAAAACCAACGTTATGACGGGTTTCGCGATACTCGCGTCCCGGATTGCCCAGACCGATAACCAGGAAGCCCTCATTCATGTTTAATTCCGCCTCAACCAGAAATAAATACCAACAATAATAATAAGAACCACTGCTCCCAAGCCACCGTACGCAAGGCTGGTAGAGATATCCGCCGGGGTTAAAACCGCCGGATTGACCGGCAATGGAGTCGGCGACGGGAATGGGGTGGGAGTAAGTGTATAAGTCGGGGCCAGGGTCGGCTTTATAGCGGTTGGAGCAGGGGTTGGCGTTTCAACCGGGGTATAGTTACGTACCCGCAAGTTTGAACCAATCACATCGAGATGCGTTCCATCGTTCAGGTAAATCCTCAAGCGTAGATTGTAATTTCCATCTGTGATGGAGGTTGTATCCCAAGTTGCCAGTGTATTCGAATCGACAGGTTGGCTGCTTTGGGAAATCAAAAACCAGGTACCGCTAGGATCGCCAGTATAAGCAAAATCCACTTCCGAAGATTGAAAGCCCGTGATTGTACTGGAACCCCGGATTGTCACCACACCCTGGAGGACTTCGCCTTGTTGAGGTGAAATAATGGCAGGCAGCCCTTGCGCGGCAACTGATCCGCCGGCAACCGCCGCCAGAAAAGGGATCAGGAGGAGCAATTTTCCAATTCGAGTCATCTTGTCCCGGCAGTTTGTAACAGGTAAGTTTAACACGAAGGCGGACGCGGGTCAACGGCTTGACACGGCTTGATACGCCTTGACCGCAAAAGTCGTGGGTCTTGTGGAGATTGATGATGTGATTTATAAAATGGGGTGAGCCGTTTTAGCGAAAACCCAGATCCCCAAACAATGGACGCAACATCTCCCCCGCCTTCATGAAATCTTGTCCCGTTTGTCTTGTAAGCGATTGGTATTCCCAAAGGCTTATCGAAAAAACAGGAATGGCAGTCACAAACAATCGTCCCCAGCCCGAGTTTCCATCCTGGAGTATGCAGGTCTGGAAAGTCACGTGAGCATCTCCGTTGTAGAATATTGTGAAAAGATCCTGAGCGGAGTAGATGATATTCGAACTTAACTCCACATAATTCTCATTTTTATTGTCTGGCTGAGGAGCTTTGAATCGGGCAATCCGGTTGATTTTATAATAACCCACCCGGCCGTCCCCATATACAATGCGCACTTCCTGACCTATCTTCAAACTCGAAAAGAAAGCTCCAGCAAGATCGTTGTGAGCCAACAACCCGATAACGTGGTTGCGATCAGCCGATTCAAATTGAGGGGCAACCCCATCTATATGCAAAACAGATCCTGGATCATTCCTCGGTTGCTGCATCACCCGCAAGGCCAAAGTTCCCGGGACTTATAGACACCCCTAACCACTTTTGCTTGTCCGTTGGTTTCAGAACCAACAAAAACTGAAAATGCCGGTAGGGTCCCCCCCCCGGCTGCGCTAACAGACTGCGCAGGAATCACCAGGCAAATGAACAAGGTAAAGAGTAGCAATGACTTTTGCAAATGGCTATTATTCATGTATTGTGGAATATCCCCATTATAGGGAACCATCAAGGGATCTGGACGTGTAAAATGTCACGGTTATGATTTACGCTTGTCAGTAGGATGGGTCCATTGCTCTAAAAATCACCACGCGGGGTCTATTAATACAGTACAATCGTGCAGATTATTACCCGTCTAGACAAATGTAGGTTTTTAACTTCATAAGGAAGTGTTTTTATGGATGCGCTGGCTGACTTTTTGTGCGTGGACTGTTCGATTAAAGTGACACACAATTTCTAAGTTTCCCTTATAATGAGAATATCTTTTGAACATGCAAACTCCGGAGTTTTCAGAATGAGTCAAACTCGCAGCGAACAGATGGTAAACCGCTTGCGCTCCATGCAAGCCGCCGCACCGGATATTGAAGCTTCTGCCATTGTCTCAGTAGATGGATTGATCATGGCATCGGCTCTTCCCGCCGATGTGGAAGAAGACCGCGTTTCGGCCATGTCGGCCGCCATGCTCAGCCTCGGGGAACGGATCGCCAATGAGTTGGGCCGCGGTGGACTGGAACAAGTATATATCAAAGGCAATACCGGCTTTATCGTCCTGACATCGGTAGGAGCGGAGGCTGTTCTGACTTCTCTGGCACGCCAGGATGCCAAGTTAGGACTTATTTTTTTGGAAATGCGCCGGGCCGCAGAGGACCTGGTCAAATTGGTCGGATGAAACGAGCAGATGATATTCTCTCACCAATCCAGAACATCAACCCGCGTGGGGAGGATGCCAGTCAGTGGCCCTCCCCACGCCCTTTGTATATTTATCACACTTCATTTCCTCCCCCACGAAAGGGAGAGCCATATAAGGAGTTGATATGCCAACCAAATACATCTTTTTCACCGGCGGCGTAGTCAGTTCTGTTGGGAAAGGCGTAACGGCCGCGGCCACCGGACTATTATTAAAATCGCGCGGATTCAAGGTTACCGTACAAAAATTGGATCCCTATATTAACGTCGACCCCGGTACCATGTCCCCGTACCAACACGGCGAGGTCTACGTACTCGATGATGGAGCTGAAACTGACCTGGATCTGGGTCACTATGAACGTTTTGTGGATATCCGCCTGGGTCGTTTCAGCAATTTCACAAC
>JBEKEB010000033.1:0-26272 GCA_050014055.1 Anaerolineales bacterium
GCTGCTGTTTTTCAAAGTGGCGATACGGTCGATGCCGAGGTTGTTTCTCCATGCGCTTTGCTCCTGCTAGTCAGTTCTCGGCTCTAGTATACACCCCCCTCACTAATAAGACAAGCAGGGGTTTTTACCAGCTCCGATCGCAGCTCGAGCTGATGATCATCTAACACCATATATAGCCAGGAGAAATTATGAAAAATCCAATTGGAATTGGGGATGCATCCGAGAACGATACCAATCAATATACGGATTGGAAGTTGGCAGCCAGCCGCGGTATCAGTTTCGGCATTGTGCGCGCTACCACTACCGGTGCATGGGTGGCAGGCAAGCCGGTGATCAAAGAAGATACTATGTTCGCATTGAATAGCAAGAAGATGCTGGATGCTCAGGTCAAACGGATGAGTTATGCTTGGTTCGACCCAAGATATAAGTTCTGTCCGCCGGTCGACCAGGCTACTAGTTTTATTAATACCGTTATAAATAATGGTGTAGGTGAATTGGGTCCGATGATCGATATTGAAGATGCTCCAGGGATCTATGGATTTATCGGGGTTGGTAGTTATATCCATATTTGGCTGCAAATCGTTGAGACCATTCTCCATGTGAAACCCCGCATTTATACCAATCTTTCCTATGTCAGTAAATATTTATTCAATGGTTGGGTGGCAGAGACTTGGTTGCAAGATTATGGGCTGGTGATTGCCAATTGGGGATTGCCAGCGCCGTATGTTCCCTTGCCTTGGGCTCCCACTACGTGGGATGCGTGGCAGTTCACTGCTTCGGCCCCAGGGGCCTATTATGGCTTCCCGGCCAGCATCGTTGGAAAAGCCGCACCGTCCATCTGTCTTGCCGTGTGGAATGGAGAATTATCATGACACAAACACTTACCCAACTTATTAGCCAGGTCCAGGCCATGTTCATCGATGATGGCACCCGTTTTACTGTCGATACCATCACAGCCGCTGTCCGCCAGGCATTGAAAGACTTCAACGCCGCTGCACCGGTGCGAGCAGCCGAGACCCAAGCAGTTGTTTCCGGCCAATATGAATATGAGTTAACTGACATGACTACTATTCAGGTGCTGGATGTGCTGCTCGAGGGAACCGATGTAACCCAGGAGAACCATATTCCTTTGCAATTTACGCCGTTTTTCGAGGATGGCCGTGCATGGATACGATTGGTCAGGCCGTTGGGAATTGGCAATCTGATCATTCGCTATCTAATCCCACATACCGTCAATGGCTTGGATGCAGGCGTCGAAAGTACATTGGCAGATTTGTGGGATGTGGTCCTGTTGGATGGTGCCTGTTATTATGCCTGTGTCATGCGCGCAGCCAGCCGGATTGAGGTGGTAAACCTGAATGCTAATGTTAAGGATCCTTGGCAACATATAGCCGAGATTTATAAAATTGCATTCGATACTGGTCTTGCATTAGCCACCCAGCAGCCGGCCGTGCGTGTGCCAGATAAGACCTGGCAACCGCGCACGTGGAATGATGAATGGCATAATTTCCAACCCGAATAATGAATACCGTTTGGTGAAAAAGAAAGTCAGGTAAAGATATGGGCCGTACCCTTCCTTCCGCAACACAAGTTTTCCTACAAGAAGAAGCCGCCTTCTCCCGCTTCCGGCGCGCCTTGCGCCGTTCCGACCAGCTGGCACTGGACGACCTGTTCACCAGCGCCCGCCAGCACCTGGCGGCTGCCCAGTACGCGACGCACGCCCTGCCCTTCGAGGTATTCCTGCTGGCGATGCTGCTGGAAGAGCATAAAGAAGTGATGAAGTTGAGGGATCTAGTGGAAGCGATATCGACGACTCATGTCCCTCCGGGATGCTACGCGATCATCGATACGGCCAATCCCACGGGGACCCCCTTCGGGGACAAGCTGCTGCGCGGTGGCGGCTCGAAGCCGCCTCGGCCAGTAACCCCTATGAACAACCCTTCGACCCTGCCCGGAATGTCCCAGGAGGATGTTCGTCCTATGGAACAGGATTCGCAAGCGATGGAAGGTAAGAATGACTGAAACAATCTCCGGGCGACGACTCTTGTCCCTCGGGGATGCTACGCGATCGTCTAACAGCCGATCCCACGGGGACGCTGCGCGGTGGTGGCTTGTCCCACGGGGATCCCCTACGGGGACAAGTTGCTTCGCGAAGGTCGCCTCGGCTAGTGGTTTGAATGCCTGGTCAATATGATGCAAACAATTACTGGATGGTTGTTTGACGTATACCCGAATGAGACCAACCTGTCCATCTGGTTGATCGGAGAGGATGGGAAGCGGCATCACTTCATTCAGGACTTCGCCGCAACCATCTACGCGGCGGGACCGGCGAACCGGCTGAGAGGACTCTTGAGGTGGCTGAAAGCCCAATCCATTCCAATGCACCTGTCACGGACGGAGCGCAAGGATGTCTTTTCGGTAGCTCATCCCACGGGGATCCCCTTCGGGGACAAGCTGCTGCGCGATAGTGGCTTATTGCCGGCTCGGCTAGTCAATGGCCTGGTTACCGTCCTGGCGGTGGAAGTCCTGCAGCCCGGAAAGCTGGATGAGCTATTCCGGAAAATGGTAGATGCATTTCCAGATCTGACATATTACGACGCGGATATATCCATTGCCTTGCGACATGCCGCGCAATTCGATACCTTTCCGCTGGCGCGCTGCCGGCTGGAAGTGCGCGGCGAAAAGATCCTCAGCATTGTCCCTCTGGATACGCCCTGGGAACTCGAACCAGAAGCAGCACCCCTGCGCATTATGAGCCTCGAACCGGACTGCGACCCGGCGCGCAAGGAACCCAAAGCAATCCTGGTTTCGTACCCACTACGTGGGCAAGCTGAGCGGGTGAGTTATTCCCTGCCTTTTGAAAAAACGGAACCGTTCCTGATCGGCCTGCGCGCCGATATCCGGCGCTATGACCCGGATGTGATCCTGACCTCTTGGGGTGACACCTGGCTATTTCCGCTTCTGATGAAACTCTCCAAGGAAAGCGGGATCCTGCTGCCCTTGAACCGGGATGAATCTGAATCACTGGTGGAGCGAAAAGAGCACACCTATTTTTCATACGGCCAGATCGTCTACCGCGGCCGGCAAGTGCAGCTGCGCGAGCGCTGGCACCTCGACCGGCATAATGCCATGCTGTGGGGAGATTATGGCCTGACGGGGGTGCTGGAGATGGCAAGGGTAACACGGCAGCCGGTCCAGGAAGCGGCGCGCCTGTCTCCGGGCACAGGCATTTCGTCGATGCAATTCGTCACCGCCATGCAAAAGGGTATTCTTATTCCCTGGCACAAGCAACAAGCGGAGAGACCCAAGAACGCCCTAGAAATGATTCGATCGGACATGGGCGGAATGGTCTATCAACCGACGGTAGGGCTGCACCGGGATGTGGGCGGGATCGACTTTGTTTCGATGTACCCGGGAATCATGGTGAGATTCAATATCTCGCCGGAAGTACCAAGGGCAGGCTCAGATTTGGAACCTGGCCCCGGCGAACCGGGCATCATTCCAATGATGCTGGCTCCCATCCTAAACAAGCGCCTGGCGCTCAAGTCGGCACTCCTTACACTGAACAAGTACGACTGCCGGAGGCCGGTCTACCAGGCGCTGGCGTCGGCTGAAAAGTGGCTGCTCGTGACTTGTTTTGGCTACCTGGGTTATAAGAATGCCCGTTTCGGTCGGATCGAAGCGCATGAGGCGGTGACGGCCTATGGGCGTGAAGCGCTGCTGCGCGCGAAAGAAGCCGCCGAAGATATGAATTTCGAGATCCTGCACATGTACGTGGATGGGTTGTGGATGCACAAGGAAGGCTGCAAGACCCCGGCAGATTTCCAAGCCTTGCTGGCGGAAGTAACCGATCGGACCGGCCTGCCCATTTCCATGGATGGAATCTATCG
Organism: Anaerolineales bacterium; assembly: GCA_050014055.1. Lineage (GTDB taxonomy): Bacteria > Chloroflexota > Anaerolineae > Anaerolineales > Villigracilaceae > UBA877. The sequence goes on from JBEKEB010000033.1 coordinate 3,891, forward strand.
CTGGGTGGTGTTCCTGCCATCACGCGTGAACGAGCGTGTCCCGGTGGCCAACCGCTATTTTGGCGTTTTCCAGGATGGTTCGATCAAGGTACGCGGGATCGAGGCACGCCGCCGGGATAGCGCCCCATTCATCGTGGAGACACAGCTCGGCCTCCTGGAGATCCTGGCCAAGGCCGAGGATGCAGACGGCCTAAAGGATGTACTGCCAAAGGCACAGGCTTTCGTTCAAAAGCAAATGACCGCGCTCAGGATGATGCGCGTGCCGGTTGAAAAGCTGCTGGTATCGCAAAAACTCAGCCGGGAACTGGGGGAATATTCCAGCCCATCGCCGGCCGCCCAAGCTGTCTAGCAGATGCAGGCGGCCGGCAAGGTGGTCCGGCCCGGACAGCGCGTACATTTTCTATATACGCTCGGAAAACCGGGCGTGTCGGCCTGGGATGTACCGGAACAACCAGATACGCGCTGCATCGATATACGGCGCTACCGAACCCTGCTTCAGCGCGCGGTGGATACGGTGCTGGCTCCGATCGAGCAAAGCGATCATGGGGGCAAGGATAGCGAATGCCTGTATCTATTTCCGGCTCCATCTGTTAGCGCGCTTGGCGGCTAGTGGTACAGCGCAATGCTGGCATGGCGACGAGCAGTATCTACCAATCTTCGCCAATCTGTATTTAATCGTGCAGGTTGTCGAAGAGTAGCGGACAGCCTTTTGTTCCGCCTGTTGCTTGCTGCTGCATTCTGCAGATAGAAACATGGATGGGTCCTGGTGGCTGATATAAAAATAGTTGCATTGGCAGGCTTTACAGCGGAAGGTTTCAATCCAAAGATTAACTCTTTTGCAAATGAGGTAAACCACCAGTTCCCTGGCAGACGCACCCGATGGTGTTTTCGCACCGGTTGATTGAATATATACGTTTTGCTTTCTAACGAGAGCATTCGAAGCAGGGTTTTCTATCACGAATACCATATCGGGCACCCGTGTACATAATTTGCAGAATTTTATGGCTCCTTAATAAGAATATTAATGTAGGGGCTAATTCGAGCAATTATTGTTCCAAATGATATGGCAGAGAAAATGTAATAAACAGGTAGTGCCAAATGTCACTTGAATATACAACCACAAAGTTGTAAAAAGTAATTAATATGTTGCATTAGTATACAAATGCATGAACAGGCAAATTGGTGTAGATCAAAGTCTGGCCCGCAAGTACAACAGTGCGACGATTCTGGATCATCTTCGTTTGCATGCCCCTGTTTCGCGGGCCGGCCTGGCAAAATATACCGGTCTTACCAGAAGCACTGTCTCAAGGATCATTGATCAATTACAGGCTGAAAACCTGGTCCGTGAGGCCGGTGCGCAACAGGAAAAAGTAGGCCGGCCGGGAACCCTGATCGAGCTTAATCCCGCCGGGGGAGCAGCCGTGGGGGTTGAGATTGGGGTCGATTTTGTTTCCATTATTCTGACAAATTTTGTTGCCCAGATCCTGTGGCGAGAACATGTCAGCATGCCGGATGGATTAGATGTCCGGGCCTATCTGCGGGAGGCTGAAAAATTGATCTATGCTGCGCTGCAGGTTGCCAAGGTGGAGGGATTTCAGCCACTCGGGATCGGGGTGGGGGTATGGGGACTGGTGGATATCCAAAAAGGAGAGGTTCGTTTTGCACCAAACCTTAAATGGCGTGACATTCCGCTCAAGAAACTATGGGAAGGCCGTTTTGGGCTGACGGTTTTTGTGGAAAACGACGCCAACGCTGCTGCCATGGGGGAGTACTATTTGGGTGCGGCGAAAAATGTCGATGATTTCATTTATGTGAATACTGGTATCGGCCTGGGTGGCGGGATAATCAGTGCGGGCACATTGTTCCGGGGCTGGAATGGCTATGCCGGTGAAATTGGACACATGACCATCGATCCGGACGGGGAAGCCTGCATGTGCGGAAAACGGGGTTGTTGGGAGACCCAGGTCGGATCGCGCGTGGCTGTGCAGAACTACAAGACACGTACCGGCCGGGAGGTTTCGTTTGAAGAGCTGGTTGAACTCGTCAGAGCCAATGATCCAACCAGCCTCGAAATAATTACGAAAATGGGACTGGCGCTTGGGATTGGTATCGGCAACCTGGCCAATATATTTTCCCCGCGCTGTATAGTCGTGGGAGGGGCGCTAAATCAGGTCTCAGACAAGATCCTTCCGATCGCCCGGGATACTTTTGCAAAGAACAGTCTGTTCCAACACCAGCAGGATATAAAGATCATCCCATCCGGACTGGGCTCAAATAGCTGTGTGCTGGGATGTGTAGCGCTTGTTCTGGATGAAGTGATCCGCCAGCGCGCTCAATTTTGAGGCATTTTTAACCACGTCCGCTGCGTGTCCAACCTTTGCCAGGATGTTTATTTTGGAAGACTCTGTACGGTTGTATATTATCAAAACGAATTAAGTAACCATCCAAGAAAATAGAGGAAAACCGCATTTTGAGCGGATGGGTTAAAAAGGTTGTTTTCATAAATTTTCCTGACTCCATGGCCCGGAAAGGAGGTTTAGAAAAAAAATAAGCAAGATATATGTAATTTCCAATCTCATCATATTCGATCTATATTTCCAAACAAAAGGAGTTGAATGATGTCTCGCAAAATCTTTTACCTAGCAATCCTGGTCGTGTTGGTAGCCAGCTTGGTAGGTTGCGCCCCCAAGGCAGCCTCCACGACCACTGGAAAGACCATTGTCGGTCTTTCCTTCTCCGATTACGCGACCGAGCGCTGGCCAATTGAATCGGCCCAGATGACCCAATTGCTTCAGAAAATGGGCTACCAGGTGATCGCGCAGGAAGCCGATCATGACGTCAAGCTGCAGAGCGACCAGATCGATAACATGGTCAGCCTGGGCGCCAAGGGCCTGATCGTCATCGCAGAAGATGGCGCAGCCGCCGTCACCCCGGTGGAAAAGGCTGTTGCGGCGGGCGTACCTGTGATCTCCTATGACCGCCTGATCAAGACCTCCAAGATCGCCGCTTACCTATCCTTCGATAACGTCGAAGTGGGTAAGCAGGAAGCTTTGGGCGTCATGACGGCCCTGGGCCTGCCCGGCAGCACCACCTGGACGAAAGATAATCCCGCCAAGGTAGTCCTCTCCGGCGGATCCCCGACCGATAACAACGCTGTCCTGGTTCGCCAGGGCCAGATGTCCGTAATCCAACCCTACATCGACTCCGGCGTTATCAAGATCGTAGCCGATCAGTGGGTCGAAAACTGGGATCCCGCCAAGGCCGAAGCCATGATGGAAAACATCCTCACCGCCAACCAGAACAAGATCGATGCCGTAGTCGCCTCGAACGATGGTACTGCTTTGGGCGAACTGCAGGCGCTGGCTGCCCAGGGATTGGCCGGCAAGGTGCCGATCTCAGGCCAGGATGCCACCGCGGATGGCTGCAACAGCATCGTCAAGGGACAACAGACCGTGACCGTCTTCAAAGACACCCGCTTACTGGCCCCGAAGGCCGTCACCATGATCGATCAGCTGATCAAGGGCCAGGCTCTTACCGGGCTCACCAGCTACACACTGGCTATCCTGACCGGCGATAAGACCTTGACCGGAAGCATCCAGGCTGCCTTCCTGCCGGTTGTGCAGGTCACCAAGGCGAATGTCTACGATGTGGTGGTAAAGAGCGGCTTCCAGACCTACGATAATGTTTATCGTGGTGTTCCTGCCGATCAACTGCCTCCCACGCTGACACCCTAATTAATATTTTTTAACCAATCCCCGGCCCCCCTTAAGATGTAATGTGGGGGGCCGGGGGCCTCATTTGTAATTCAAATCAGAAAACCCCGTCTTTTTGAAAGGCGTGCCGGAAAAGCCTTTACCCGAAGGAGTTCGCAGTGGATAATGATATTATTCTCGATTTTAAGAACGTAACCAAACGCTTTCCGGGTGTGGTGGCGTTGGATGATGTTTCATTCTCCATCAACCGTGGAGAAATCCACGGCATTTGTGGAGAGAACGGCGCCGGCAAATCCACCCTGGTGAAAATCCTTTCCGGAGTATATCCTTTTGGAACCTATGAAGGTTCCGTAATATACAACGATAAGGAATTACATCTGAGTCAAAGTTCCATTAGGGAAGCAGTGGAAGAGGGCATCGCGATCGTTTACCAGGAACTGACCCTGGTACCCACCCGTACGGTTGGCGAAAACGTCTTCCTGGGCAAGGAACCGGTCGAACATGGCTTGATCAATTGGAATAAGTTGTATGCAGACACCCAGGCAATATTGGACAAGTACCAATTGGATGTCGATCCGCGCGCAACAGTTAGAAACCTGGGCGTCGGCAAAATGCAGATGGTCGAGATCGCCAAGGCGCTTTCCGAAGATGCAAAGGTTCTGATCCTGGATGAGCCTTCCAGCGCCCTCAGCAAAGCCGAAGTCGAGAAGTTGATGGAGATCCTGCGGGGGCTCAAGAGTCACGGCATCACCTGCATCTATATCTCCCACCGGCTGGAGGAATTCTTCCATATTACCGATCGTATCACCGTGATGCGGGATGGCAAGGTAATCACCACACAGCCAACCAGGGATGTGACCCAGGGCGACCTGGTCAAATACATGGTCGGGCGCGAAATGAAAGAGCGCTTCCCCAAGGGGAACCGCAAGCCAGGAGAAGTGATATTTGAAGTGGAAGGACTGGAAGCGGCCGACCCCAACAACGCCAACCGCAAGATCCTGGATGGGATCAGTTTCAATGTGCGCAAGGGCGAAATACTTGGGATTGCCGGGTTGATGGGTTCGGGCCGCACCGAGCTGGTGCTGACGCTCTTTGGCGAGTATGCGAAAATCACCAAAGGGCGGATCCGCCTCGATGGAAAGCCGATCGAGCCAAAAAGCGCCCGCCAGGCGATCGATTCAGGCTTGAGCCTGGTGCCGGAAGACCGTAAGCGGATGGGGTTGGTGTTGATCCAATCGATCCTGAAGAACATCTCCCTGCCCAACCTGGATCAATTTTCCAAATTCTTCAGTATCAATGCCAATGAGGAGATGCAGGCGAGCCTGCAGCAGGCCAAAAGCCTGACCATCAAGGCGCCCAACCTGGAAGTGAAAGCGGAAACCTTGTCGGGCGGCAACCAGCAGAAGGTGGTCATCTCAAAATGGCTGATGTCCAAGCCGGAGGTCATGATCATGGATGACCCGACGCGCGGCATCGACGTGGGGGCGAAATTCGAGATCTACAAGCTGATGAATGAGCTGGCCGAGAAGGGCGTGGCGGTCATCATGATCTCGAGTGACTTGGAAGAAGTGCTGGGGATGAGCGACCGGGTCATGGTAATGTGCCGGGGTCATTCCACCCTCACGTTGCCGATCGCGGAAGCCAGCCAGGAACGCGTGATGGCATTGGCCACCGGTATTTCAACAAATTAATAACCAACCCAGAGAATAAAGCGAGGTAAATCCCATGAGCTCTTCTGTCACTGAAATGAAACCAGCCGCAAGTTTAGGTTCCAGGATCCTCCTGGCCATCCGCCAGAATATTCAGACCTATACCCTCATCATCGCTGTGGTCGTCATCTGGGCGATCTTTGCCATTACCACCACCGGCAAGTACCTGGATCCACAAAATATCTCCAACCTTTTCCGCCAGATGTCTGTGACGGCTTTTCTGTCGATCGGCATGGTGCTGGTGATCGTCACCGGAGGCATCGACCTGTCGGTCGGCAAGCTGGCGGGTTTTGTTTCCGTGGTGGTAGCCTATTTGCAGTTCTATGTCTGGTTCGCCTTATTCCCCAACCAATTGGTGCTGCCAGCCATCCTTTCGGTTATCTGCGGCCTGGCGGTCGGTGTTCTGGCCGGTCTGCTACAAGGCTACGTTATTGCATACCAGGGATTGCCGGCGTTCATCGTGACCTTAGGCGGCATGTGGCTGTTCAATGGCCTGCTTCTGCTGGTTACCCAGGGTAAAACAATTGCTGCCAACCAGGCCGTATTTTCGGATATCGCCCAGGGTTACATCCCGGCCATTTGGGGCTTTGTGATATTCGTATTAATTCTGGTGTTCCTGGGATGGAACGTTTTTAGCAGTCGAGCCGGCAAACAGAAATATGGTTTTAAGCTGCGCCCGCTTTACTTGGATCTGGTGGGAGCGGTCATCCCGGCGGTGTTGATCCTGGCCTATATCCTTAGTGTTAATGCCTACAAGGGTATCCCGGTCCCGGTCCTGCTGCTGGCAGTCGTGGCGATGGTGATGGTATATATCGCCAACAACACGCGCTTTGGCCGCTATGCTTATGCCATTGGCGGCAACCGGGAAGCCGCCCGCCTCTCGGGGATTAATATCACAAGCGTTTTGTTCCGGGTATTCATTCTGATGGGTTTCCTATGCGGTGTGGCCGGCGTGGTGTTGGCTTCCTATGTCGGTTACGGGACGATTGCGGCCGGCACCGGCTATGAGCTGGACGCCATTGCCGCCTGTATCCTGGGCGGTACTTCGCCGCTGGGCGGCGTCGGGACTGTTCCGGGGGCCCTGATCGGCGCCCTCATCATTGCCAGTCTCACCAACGGCATGCAGATGATGAATTTTGCGCCGGCCTGGCAGTATGTGGTGAAAGCCATCATCCTGGTATTGGCTGTGCTGCTCGATTTTTACTTCAAGAGGAGCCGCTAATGAGCGCAGCCTACGAGCCTAAACCCGAGCATAAATTCACCTTCGGACTGTGGACGGTCGGGAATATCGGCCGCGACCCGTTCGGCGGCCCGGTACGCGAGCCCAAGACTCCGGCGGAACTGGTCCACCTGTTGGGCGAGGTGGGGGCATACGGCGTCAACTTCCACGATAACGACCTGATCCCGATCGATGCCTCAGCGGCCGAAGCCGACAAGATCAAGAAAGATTTCCGCAAGGCGCTGGAGGAGACCGGGCTTAAGGTGCCGATGGCGACCACCAACCTGTTCTTTGACCCGATCTTCAAGGATGGGGCGTTCACATCCAACGATGCCAAGGTGCGCGCGTATGCCATCCAGAAGACCATGAAGGCGATCGACCTGGGCGCGGAGTTTGACGCCAAGGTATATGTTTTCTGGGGCGGGCGAGAAGGTACGGAAACAGATGCCAGCAAGAGCGCGTTGTCAGCCATCCAGCGAAACCGGGAGGCGATGAACTTCTTGTGTGAATACGTTTTGGACAAGAAATATGACCTGAAGCTGGCGCTGGAAGCCAAGCCGAACGAGCCGCGCGGCGACATGTACAACCCCACCACGGGCCATATGCTGGCTTTCATTGAGACGCTCGATCACCCAGAAATGGTGGGGGTCAACCCGGAAGTGGCGCATGAGCATATGTCAGGGCTCAACTTTATGCACGGCGTGGCCCAGGCCTGGGATGCCGGCAAGCTGTTCCACATCGACCTGAACGACCAGTATCCCGGCCGGTATGACCAGGACCTGCGCTTCGGCTCGCGTGACCTAAAAGCGGCCTTCTTCCTGGTGAAGTTCCTGGAAGAGGTGGGCTACCAGGGCTCGCGGCACTTCGATGCGCATGCCTACCGCACTGAAGATTTCGAAGGCGTCAAGGATTTTGCGCGCGGCTGCATGCGCACCTACCTGGTTTTGAAGGAAAAGGCCGCGCAATGGAACGCAGACCAGGAAATCCAAGCGGTGCTGTCCGAAGTGAATGCCAGCGATGGCAGCATGGCGGCTTATTCCGGCAAGTATTCGGCTGCCAAGGCGGCCGCTCTGCAGGCACAGACCTTCGACCGGGCTGGCATCGCCAGCCGGGGGCTGCAATACGAGCGGCTGGACCAACTGACGATCGATTTGCTGTTGGGGGCGCGCTGAGGTCTTTTCCCGACGTTTGTGTGGCGGGTGAAAATTAGTTAACTTCAAAAACTATTCTCCTCCTTTGCATTGTGCCCGTCATCGTAAAGGTGACGGGCACACGCCAAGATGAATTGATCGTCTCTTATTTTATTTTTTACTCTGAAATGCTGATTTCCTTCTTCCCTGATATCCATCTCACCAGGAGCGACCCATATGCCTAAAGCCTATTTCCTTGGCATCGATGTATCCACCACCGGCAGCAAAGCACTGCTGGTGGATGAAAACGGGGCGGTGGCAGCCACAGCGGCGGCGCCGCACACGCTGCAGACGCCCAGGCCGCTCTGGTCGGAGCAGGACCCGCGCGAGTGGTGGCAGGCGAGCTCTACGGCGGTGCGGGCGGCGCTCCAGCAGGCGGGGGTGAGCGGGGAAAGCATACTGGCGGTGGGACTGACCGGGCAGATGCACGGGCTGGTGCTACTCGACGAGCAGGGAGAAGTTCTGCGCCCGGCGATCCTGTGGAACGACCAGCGCACACAGGCGCAATGCGATGAAATCCACCGGCGGATCGGGCGGGAAAAGTTCATCCAGATCACCGGCAACGTGGCGTTACCGGGTTTCACCGCGCCGAAGATCCTGTGGGTGCAGGAGAACGAGCCGGAAGTGTATGCAAAAGCACGGCACGTGCTGCTGCCCAAGGATGCCATCCGCCACCAACTGACCGGCGAATATGCGATGGACAAGGCGGACGGCTCCGGGACGGTGTTGTTTGACCTGAAGAAGCGTAATTGGTCAACGGAAGTGCTGGCGGCGTTGGGCATTCCGGCCGGGTGGATGCCGGCGACCTTCGAAGGGCCGGAATTCACCGGGACCATCACGAAGGAGGCAGCCAATGCAACCGGTTTGAAGGAGGGTACACCGGTGGCAGCCGGGGGCGGCGACCAGGCGGCCCAGGCGGTGGGGGTGGGGGCGGTGGAGGCGGGGGTAGTGGCATTGACCATCGGCACCAGCGGGGTGGTATTTGCGACCACTCCCTCTGCGCTGGTAGAACTTGAAGGCCGCCTGCATGCCTTCTGTCATGCCGTTCCGGGCATGTGGCATTTTATGGGAGTCATGCTTTCGGCAGCCGGCAGCCTGCAATGGTACCGGGATACGCTGGCCCCCAGCATGAGCTTTGACGAGCTGCTGCACGAGGCCGAAGCGGTACCGGCCGGAAGCGAGGGCCTGCAATTCCTGCCGTATCTGAGCGGCGAGCGCACCCCTTACCCCGACCCGCTGGCACGCGGCGCTTTTGTGGGGCTGACCCTGCGACACGGGCGCGGCCACCTGACGCGGGCGCTGCTCGAAGGGGTTTCGTTCGGCCTGAAGGATAGTTTCAGGCTGATCCAAAACGCCGGCCTGGGGGGCATCAGGCAGGTGCGGGCTTCGGGCGGCGGGACGAAAGGGGCTTTATGGCGGCAGATCCTGGCCTCCGTCCTGGAGGCGGAACTGGTGACGGTCAACACAACCGAAGGAGCGGCGTTCGGCGCGGCCCTGCTGGCGGGGGTAGGTGTGAAAGCCTGGCGAGATGTACCGGCTGCGTGCGCGGCGGCGGTGCGGATCACCGGCAGCACCCGGCCCGACCCGGCGCAGGCGGCGGCCTACCGCAAAGCCTATCCGCTCTATCGAGAACTGTACCCGGCGCTCAAGCCCGGCTTTGACAAGATAGTAATGTGAGTTTTTATTAACACAATCCCGCGGAATTGCAGCGCGGGACAGTCGTACACAAAGGAAGCCTTTGGTGCACTTTGTGTTTTATGTTTCTCTCTTTATTGTTTTAAATCAATCTATGCAACTTTATCAGGCAGTTTTGCCCCACAGGAGGCGCAAAAACGGGCTTCGGGTGGGTTGGGGGATCCGCAATAGATACAGAAATTTCCGGCCGGTTGCAGCGGCGGGGGGGTCGATGAGATGGCAGCCTGTGCAGAGGCGGCAGGGGCTGTTGGGGTTGCTGGTGCTGCAGGAGCTGCTGTGACGGCTGGGGCTGCCGGGGCCGGAGTGGGTTTTTGAATTTCCTCTTTGAAGCCTTCGGCGGCTTCCTTGGTGCCCTTGCGGAATTCGGTGATCGTTTTACCCAGGCTGCGTCCCATCTCGGGCAATTTGTTGGCTCCGAAGATCAGGAACGCCACCAGAATGATAATCACGATATGGATGGGTTGGATTCCAAAAGGCATAGCAATCTCCTTTTCTGTTAATCCTGCTGGCCCAGGATGGACGGGTCGGAAGGCTTGATAGTATTTTCGGGCATTTTCGTACCACATTGATTGCAAAAAAGAGCCTCGGGCGGGTTGGCAGCTCCGCAGTGGATGCAGAAATTTCCGGCCGGAGCCGAGACGTTCGAGGGGGTCTTAATAGTGAACGATGGAGCAGGGGCCGGGCCGGTCGTTCTCGAGGCGGCCGGGTTGTTCGTATTTGCCGAATCCCCGCTGCCATTGACTTCTGCGCGCAGGCTGTCCGTTACCTCCCTGGTTCCATTGCGAAATTCATTGAGCGCCTTGCCGATGGTTCGTCCAATTTCGGGTAATCTTTTAGGCCCAAAGACCAGCAATGCCACCAGTATGATTATGACAATATGGATTGGTTGGATTCCGAATGTCATGCAAGTTTCCTTTCTCAGGCCTATATTTATACCATGCTATGGCAGTTTCGAGCTTAATTTGTTAATATATTTTCAGGGTCCACCTATTTTAATAATTCAACCGAGAAACGCCCGATGAGTACCTTAAAAAAAACAATGCGCCCAGCATGACGTCGAGATGAAATCTCCCAATTAACGGAAATCCAGCAAGCCGAGTTTTTAGCGCAAACTCCAATCGGCTCCCAGCGTAAACTTTGATAAAATATATGCATGAATAATTTTCATGGCCTCCCGATAGCTGTTCTCGAAAATGACCATATCCGTTTGGAATATTTAACCTCTGCCGGTCCGCGCATTGTAGGATTCTCGTATCACGGCTCGCCCAATCTGTTGGCCGATGTGTTCGATATGGCCTGGGATACTCCCAATGGCAAGTATTTTCCGCTTGGCGGGCACCGCCTGTGGATCTCGCCTGAATTGCCTGAAAAGACCTACGTGCCTGATAGAACCGGTTTGTCGGTGCGGGAAATACCCCAGGGCGTGGAATTAAACGGGGCCAGCGAAACCATCTCCGGGGTGCGGAAGAGTGTGCGGATCGAACTGGAACCGGGAGCCGCGCGCCTTCGTCTATACCAAACCATCGTGAATGAGAGCCCCAGCCCGCTGTCATTTGCCCCGTGGAGCATCACCCAGTTCTGCCTGGGGGGCACAGTGTTGCTGCCCCAGCCGGTTGGAAATACCGATCCACAAGGTTTCCTACCAAATCGCCTGCTGGTACTCTGGCCGTATACTTGCATCCATGACGCTCGCCTGAGGCTGCGGGATGACTTCATCCTGATTCGCGCCGAAGCCGCTTTGCCGCCGATGAAACTAGGATATGCAAACCGCGCCGGCTGGCTGGCTTACTGGAGGAATGGCATCCTGTTTCGCAAGAGTTTCGAAATGCGAGCCAGCGCGGTCTACCCGGATGGAGGCTGCAACGCCGAGGTGTACTGCGGCGACCGTTTTGTAGAGCTGGAAAGCCTGGGAGTTCTAGGGACGATTGCACCCGGACAGGAAGTGCAACTGAACGAGACATGGGAACTTTATCCCGGCCTGGATGTCCCGTTCATTCCGGCGGAAATCCGAGAGCTGCTTTTGGAGAAATAGAGCTTTGTTTTGCTAACAACATCCCGAAGGTTTGTGAGGCGGAATTTGGATGGTCTGGTCCAAAGAAAAATAACAGCCACCTTGAAATGAAGGTGGCTGTCAGATTAAGTATCAAGCCCGGGTTAGGTTTTATGACAGCGTTGTTACTGATTCATCTTTCCGTCGGAACCAATTGCGCCACTCTTTATTCTCCCAGACGACCAGGATGGGGGAGGCATTGAAGATGGACGAATAGGTACCGCTGAATACACCGATCAGCAGGATGACCACAAAATGATGGATGGTGTCGCCGCCGAACAGGGCCAGCGCTAGAAGCGTGATCATGACGGTCAACTGTGTGTTGATCGACCGGTCCATGGTCTGGACGATCGAGTGGTTGACCACCGTTTCGAAATCCACCCGACGGTAAATGTTGGAGTTTTCACGGATGCGGTCGAAGACCACGATATCATCATGCACGGAGAAGCCGATCACGGTCAACAGGGCGGTCAGAAAGAGCGAATCGACCTGCCAGCCCAGGAAGTGTCCAAGGATGGCACCCATACCCAGCACCACGAGCGTATCGTGGATGGTGGCTATAATGGCGGCTACGCCGAAACGGAAGGGGTGGTTGACCTTACGGAAGGCGTACCAGATGTAGATCAAAATCGCGAAGGAAGCCATGACGACTGCCAATGCGGCAGCCCGCGCCACTTCAGCGCCGACCGAGGCCGTAACCTGGTTGAAGTCTTGGATGACCACGGCCTGTCCGCCGCCATACTGGGTCTGCAAAGCTGTCACCACTTTTGTCTTGGTGGCATCGTTCATTTCACGGGAGCGGATGGAAAGACCATCCGTACCAAGCGGCTGGATTTCCGGATTGGAAATATCCATGGTGGAAGTGGAAAGATTGCTGTAAATGGAGGTAACCTGGGCGATGGTCGGGGGAGTGCCGGATTTAAATTGGACTTCCAGCAGGCTGCCGCCGGTAAAGTCAATGCCCAGCGGTAAACCCCAGAAGATCAAAGCAAAAACACCCGGGATGATGACCAGCAGCGAAATGGCAAAGTACAAGTAGCGATACTTAATGAGATTCATCGCGAACCCTCCGTGATACCGAACCAGCGCGGATGTTCGGTGAATTTAATACTGTCGAGCACCACGTGCAGGTAAGTACGGGTGACTATGATGGATGTGAACAGGCTAACGATGACACCCAGTGCGAGCGTGATCGAGAAGCCCTTGACCATGCTGGCTCCAAAGGTGTTACCGAAGATGAACAGGATGAAGCATGTGATCAGGGTGGAAATGTTGGCATCCCGTATGGATGGCCAAGCCCGGCTCCAGCCCAAGTCAATTGCCTGGCGCAAGGTGCGGCCCGCCCGGATCTCCTCTTTCAACCGCTCGAAGATCAGGATGTTGGCATCCACTGCCATGCCGATACCCAGGATGAAACCGGCGATGCCTGGCAGGGAGAGCACCACCGGGATGAGTTTGAATAACATCAAGCTGATGCAGGCATAAGAGATCAAGGCCAGGTCGGCAATGAAACCGGGCAGGCGGTAGTAGAGCAGCATGAATAAAACAACCGCCAGCAGGCCGATGATGCCGGCGAACAGGCTGCGGTGAATCGAGTCGGCGCCCAGGGTTGCACCGACGGTTTCACTTTCCACCACCTTGACCGGGATGGGCAGGGAACCGTAGCGCAACTGGATGGCGAGGGCGTTGGCGCTATCGGAGGTGAAGTTGCCTTCGATATAGCCCTGGCCCTTATCGATCTTGGCGTTAATGGTGGGGGCTGAAATGATCTTCTTATCGAGAACGATCGCCAGGGTTTGGCCGATGTGGCTGCCGGTGTAATCGCCGAAGGCGGTGGTGGCATCCGGTTTCAAGGTGAAGTTGATCACATAACCGGTGGAGCCGACGGTGGACCCGGCGGCCACTTCCACGGTGGCAAGGGAAGTACCAGCCATGACCGTGTGGTAGATGGTGGGTGCGGGGGCAGGAGTAGCGGCAGGAGTGGCCCCGGGAGTGGCAGCGGCGGAGGCGGTGGGGGCGGGCGTGGCTGTATCAGTGGCAGCACTGGTGGGGGTGGGGGAAGCCACGCTGGTGGGAGTGAGGGTGACAATGCCATTGGGCCCGGCTGCAGCGGAACGGTAATCGGTCTGGATAACGGTACCTTCGGGCAGCGGCGTGTTGCCCAGATCGACGAATTCAAGCACGCCGGTCTCCTGCAAGGCTGCGACAACCTGGTCCGAGTTGGTCAGACCCGGGAACTGTGCCACGATGCGGTTGGGCGGGGCACTCTGCATTACCACTTCGCTCACACCCAAGGCATTGGCACGGTTCATCAGAATCTGCTGGGTGGTCGACAGGTCATTCGAGCTAACCGTGGCGGTGACTGGCAGGTCAGCTTCCAGCAACACCTGCAGACCGCCGCGCAGGTCCAGGCCCAGTTGGATCGGCACGTTCTTGTCCACCAGTGCTTTGCCATTAAATGGATTAGATAGAATAATTTGCTGGCTCAGGTCCACCCAGGCGGCAAAAGCCACCAACAGGAGGATGATCACTAGCGTTAAATAGGGTCGTCGGGTCATGTGTGATTTCTCCGCTCATAAAAATGCCAGCCTTCGGCTGGCGACGGGGAACATTATACTCTGATTGAAGGGGAAACGGAAGCGCAGGAAAAGAGTCGGATAGACCGATAGTCGGATAAGCAGGTAGATGAATATTTCAAAGATCTGATGGTTTTTTGGGAGGATAGGGGGTTGGGGATAATTCATGAAGAGGGGCCGCGGGAGCTTTAGGTATATAATGAGTTGTCAGGATTATTGCTCTAAGATTCGATCGCCATGAATCATGCAAGCAGGATAACCCTATGAGCAAAGTTCATTTGCCACGGATGACATTTGGCCGGGGCGAGGCACTCTGCGTGGCGTGCGCATGTATAATCAGCCTGTTGGCAGGCATAGGCTGGTTGTTCAACCGGCCGGTGCTGGCTTCCTTCAACCCCAATTTCATTCCCATGGCTCCCGTGACAGCCTTGATATTCCTGGGATTATGCGGGGCGTGGCTGTACCAGAGGATTTTCCCGGCCAGGCATTGGATGAGAAGGCTGGTGCAGGCCGCACTGGTGGGGATGTTGATCATTGTTATCTTCCTGGCGCTCAGGTATTTTACCGGACTCGGACCCGACCTTGAAAAAATACTTTACCCGGCTCCGCCCATGTTCGGTCAATTTTCTTCCGCCCGCATGTCGCCGATGTCTGCCCTGGGTTTCTTCCTGGCGATCATGGCGTTTCTTTTAATGACCGGAGACAGACCGGGCCAGAGCATGAGAAGTGTTTCCGCGGCCCTGTCTCTGGCTTTGTTTATCCTCAGCAGTTTAATTTGCCTGGGGTACCTATATGGGGCGCCGCCTTTTTATGGAGGCACGCTCACGCCGGTGGCAATCACGAGCGCGTTCTCTTTCTGGTTCCTTAGCCTGGGGCTGCTGATGACTGCGGGGCCATCCGTTTGGCCGACCAGGAGGTACGTTGGCCCTTCCTTGAAGGCGCGTTTGATGCGGACATTTATACCCGCCTCGCTTTTTATTGTCCTGCTTCAGGGTCTTCTTAGTGAGTTGGACGAAACCTGGATCATCAATCCGGCAGTAAGGGTGGCTCTTGCGGCACTTGTGGCTTGTTGGATCGTCATCCTGCTCATTTCCCTCATCGCGAATGCCTTAGGTTCAGAAATTGAGCGCGGCAGAAAGGCAGAGCAGGCGCTGCTTCAATCCGAGGCCGAGCTACGCGCCCTGTTCGCCGGAATGGTGGATGTGGTCATTGTCCTGGATATCGACGGGCGCTATATCGAGATCGCTCCCACCAACCCGGCCAACCTCTACCGCCCACCGGACGAAATGCTGGGCAAGACGATGCATGAAATCCTGCCGAAAGAGCCGGCTGACACGATTCTTTCCATGATCCGCAGCTCCATCCAAACCGGCCAGGTGGTCATTGGTGAATATGCCTTGCCGATCGATGGCAAGGATATCTACTTTTCTGCCAGCGCCTCGCGGCTTTCGGAAACGACCGCAATCGTGGTAGCGCACGACATCACCAATCGCAAGCAATTTGAATTGGTTCAGAATGCAATTTACCGGATCTCCCAGGCTACCATAACCAGCGAGGGGACGGATGCCCTTTACCACTCCATCCATTCCATCCTGGGCGAATTGATCCCGGCGGAGAATTTCTTCATAGGATTGTACGACCCGGTCAACGGTTTAATCAATTTCCCCTACTATATTGATCAATATGATGAAGCACCCTCCCCGATAAATCATACCCAGGGTCTAAGCGGATATATCCTACGTAAGGGGCGTCCCATGTTGGTAACCCGGGAGATTTACGACCAGCTGGTCGGACAAGGAGAAGTGGAGCCGGTAGGGACAGCTTTCATGGACTGGATGGGTGCGCCATTAAAAACGGCAGGACGCACGATCGGTGTAATGGCAGTACAAAGTTATTCAAAGGGGATCCATTTCGACCAGGAGGATTTGAACCTGCTGGAATTCGTCTCCACCCAGGTGGCCCAGGCGATCGAGCGCAAGCGCATGGAGGAGGAGATACGCAGCCTGTCTTTGACGGATGAGCTGACCGGGTTGTATAACCGGCGGGGCTTTACGCTTCTGGCCGAACATGAGGTGAAACTGGCGCGGCGTGAAAAACGAGACATGCTACTGATGTTCGGCGATGTGGATGGTCTGAAGACAATCAATGATACGCATGGGCATGCATTGGGCGACCTGGCCTTACAGGAAGTATCCGCCCTTTTGAAAAACAGTTTGCGCGAAGCAGATATCATCGCCCGTTATGGAGGAGATGAGTTTGTAGCCCTGGCAGTGGACGCCGCCCTGGAAAGCGCGGAAATCCTATCCATGCGCATCCAAGAGGCCCTGGAGGCACGCAACCAGAAGACCGACCGGACTTATTCACTGTCGCTCAGTACCGGTATGGTTTGCTATGATCCCGAGACTGCCTGCACGATTAATGAAATGATCGCCCAGGCAGATGCCCAAATGTACGCTCAGAAACAAGCCAGGAAAGGAAAGAAGGAACTCCCGGATGCAGAGCCTTAATTTAATAATTTACAGATATCGCTGAAACCGCAGATTTGATGCCGACCGGTACCATCTGCAACAGGTGGCTAGCAACCTGACAACGAATGCCTGCAGGCAATGCCAGAGGGAGTAAAGTTTTTAGTGAGCAGTTGGAGGAGAGAAGAGAGAAAAGCGCAAAGGACAGAGCAGAGAATATTAATTAGGGACTGTCAAAGAAGACATTGTACGTATTTGGAGTGCGCCAGGTGAGGTGTTCTCCGAATTAATATTTCGCGTAGTTTGCGCCGGAACGCCAATCCGCCGTCCTTTTGGGACGGGATGGCTTTAATTATCCCTGGTTTGTTCCTGCATGCTCTGTCTGCCTGACAAACTCCACCACCCGATCTAAAACCTGTTCGGCCGATAGTCTATCCGTAACCAGGTATAAGCCGGCGTGTTCCCTGGCATGCCGCAGGCGGTACTGCTGCTCCTGCCATTCTGCTATTGTCCAATCCAACTGGCCACGCTGGCAGGTGATGGGGTAGGAGGCATCCAGGAAGACCAGCACATCCGGGTTCGTCAGCCGCAGCCACATATCCTTGACGTAGGAGTGCTCCTGGGCGATGTGGCGGGAGCGATAGCCCAGGCGAGTCAGACCGGCGATCAAGGTGGATTTCCCGGCCGCGCATGGGCCGACCACCCCAATCAAGGTCTGGGGCTTACCGGGAGGTTCATCCTTTTGGTTATTGGTTGCCATCAATTAGAATTTCATGCTCAGCGCAGATCAAAATCCACTAATCTTCACCAACCGGTGTGAATGAATTAGATAAGAGAAGATCAGGCGGATTCGTGCATTAATGTCGCGCACGTTTGAAGAATACAAATCACGATTTCACCAAATCGATTGGCAAGCGAACAGTCATACGGCGCACATCATCCCCCGCGCGTTTGCGCACCTTCAACACCACCACGCTGATGTCGTCCACCGGACGTCCGTCATCCAGGGCGACTGCCTCCCCCAACAGCGCATCGGCAATGGCCTGGGGGGAGGGGTCCTGGTCTTCCAGCATGGCTTTTAAGGAAGTACATACATCCATGGGCCGGCCTACCCGTGAACCGGCATGCACCAGACCGTCGGTATAGATCACCAGCACCAGCCCTGCTTCGACTGGAATCTCGCTGATGATCGGGCGGGTATTGCGGCTGAAGCCGATCGGGGAACTTTCTTCGCTGATACAATCCACCTTCTCACCGTGCGCAATAAAAAAGGGGGCCGGGTTGTTGCGGGTCAGCACCACCGTTCCGGTGTGCAGGTCAACTGAAATGATATTGAGGGTAGCCGAGACTTTGCCTTTTTTATCGGTGTAGAGCAAATCGGAGGCAGCCCGTGCGGCCGCCCCATCACGCACTCCTTCGGCCAGAAGGGCAATGACCTTGCGCACCACCAACATGGAGACAGCCTTGGCGCCATGCCCGGAGGTCTGTCCGTCTGCCAACACAACAGACAAGCCACCATTAGGCCGTTCGACCACTTCCAGCGTATCTCCGCTTTCGGTCACGGCGTATTTGTTCGTTTTTGCCGCCGCAATCTGTACTTCCATAAATCCATTGTACTCCAAAAGTGAACAGCTTAAAGGTTAGGCTGCCCCGGAATCGCCGGAGTGGGGATGTAAAAGCGGGATGTCAGGCGGGCATAGGACCCTTCAGGTATGCCACCGGGATGCTCCGGGGTGGTGCGCAACACGCCCACACTCCCATATCTTCCCCATTATCCAGGTGATTCCCCACAAGGCGGTATATTTACAAAACCAATCCGATTGGATTACAATTACACAGTTACTGGGTGAAACAGGTGGATGGCTAGATTGAACTGGGTAACTCTACAGGATTGAACGTAGATTTTTCATACGGATATTGAGTAGCGGGAACCTACCTAATGGAAAAAGCCAGTATTTTGATCGTTGAGGGTCAGTCGCTGAGCGCTTTGGAAGTACGGAAAAGCCTTGAAAGCGATGGTTATATAGTGGCGGGTCAGACTGACAGCGGAGAAGCTGCCATTCAAATGGTGGGGGATTTACATCCCGACCTGGTTCTGATGGATGTCGGACTCAAGGGGGAGATGGATGGAATCGAGACTGCCAGGCAAATCCGGACAAGTTTCGACTTGCCTGTCATCTTTCTGAGTGAATCTGGCGACCAATCCATCATCGAGCGCGCCCTCAAGGTGGAACCATATGGATATTTTCTCAAGCCCTATGATGAACGCGAACTATTTATTGCCATTGAAATGGCAATCACAAAACATGAAATGGAAAAGAAATTACGCGACAGCGAGGAACGCTACAACCTGGCCGTACGCGGCGCAAATGACGGCGTATGGGATTGGGACCTAAGAAGCAACGAAATTTATTACTCGCCGCGCTGGAAAGCCATGCTCGGATTCAAGGAAAATGAAATCAGCAAAAGTCCGGATGAATGGCTAAAACGAGTGCACCTGGACGACCAGAAACGCCTTTGGCAAAATCTTGGGTTACATCTCAAGGGGAAAACCCCTCACTTCGAGTGTGAATACCAAATAAAAGATGCAAACGGCCGATATATATGGATCCTTACCCGTGGGCTGGCCGTGCGGGATGCAGAAGGGAAAGCCTACCGCATGGCGGGATCGCAAACAGATGTAACCGCCCGGAAAATGGCCGAAGAGCGCCTGGCTTATGGCTCTCTTCACGATGGGCTGACCGGGCTTCCCAATCGAGAGTTATTCATGGACCGGTTGGGCCAAAGATTGCAGCTGGCGAGACATCATCCCGGTTCATTGTTTGCGGTCTTATTCATGGATATTGACCGCTTCAAGGTGGTCAATGACAGCCTTGGCCATGCCATGGGAGACCAGCTCCTGACCGGCATCGCCAAGCGCTTGCAGCTTGTTGTACGTCTGGAAGATACCGTATCCCGTTTTGGTGGGGATGAGTTTGCCGTGCTGGTATACGATGTAAAGGATGTCAATGATGCCATTCAAGTGGCAGATAGATTCCAGGCACGGATAAAAGAGACTACCGTGCTTTCATCCGTCAGCAGAACCACCTCGGTCAGTATCGGCATCGTTTTGTTCAATGATAAATACACCCAAGCCCTGGACATTCTGCGCGATGCAGATACTGCCATGTATCGTGCCAAAGCGATGGGAGGGGGCTGCTACCAGGTCTTTGACACAACCATGCATACCAAAGCAGTTGAGCTGTTGCAATTGGAAGCGGATATGAAACGCGCCGTGAAGAACCAGGAATGGGAGATCTATTATCAGCCCATCCTCTCGATGACAAGCGGTGAGATGTGCGGTGCCGAAGCCCTGGTGCGCTGGAAGCATCCTCAGCGCGGCCTGCTCCTTCCGCATGATTTTATCCATGAAGCCGAAGAAGTTGGCCTGATTCTCCCAATTGGCGAATTTGTATTGCGAACCGCCTGCCTGCAAGCCAAAGTCTGGCGGGATGCCGGGTTTTCCAAATTATGGATATCCGTGAATCTTTCCGGGCGCCAGTTCCAGGACCGTAATCTGACTCAGAAAGTCAGCCGGATCCTGGCAGAGACCGGATTGCCCAGCGAATGCCTACGCCTGGAAGTAACCGAGACGGTCGCCATGCAAGATCTTAATTACAGTGTCGAGGTTCTGAATGAGTTGAATACCCTGGGTGTGCTTGTCTTACTAGATGATTTTGGGAATGGATATTCATCCCTTGGTTATTTGAAACGATTTCCTCTACGAGCTCTCAAAATTGACCAGTCCTTTATTCAGGATATCATGGTCAATAAAAACAGCGAGGCAATAACCGTGGCAATTATTGCGATGGCTCGTTCGCTTAATCTAGAAGTCGTTGCTGAAGGTGTGGAGAATAGCGAACAAGACCGATTCTTAAAAGATCTATTCTGTGACCAGGTACAGGGTTTTCTATTCAGTAAACCATTACCTGCCGATGATCTGACAAGTTTCCTAAAAAACAACCTCCAAACTCCTGGATGAAGAGTTTCTAAACTCGGATTATTAATAAGAATACATATCCTCTCAAGAAGTGGGGGTAAGGCAGGGAGGGTTCCTTTTTCGCAACTTCACGGTTCAATTCTTAAGATGATTTTAATGTTTACAAAACCAGTTCGCTAGGGTTACAATAGGACAACAGACCGGTATAGCAGGTGGATGGCAAACTTATTCTTGAAAGCGCTCCGGCTTCAACCTTGCATGTTTCGCAATAAATATTGAACCGTGGGATTCATATGGAAAAAGCCAGTTTATTAATCGTCGAAGACGAGTTGATTGTCGCTTTGGATCTCCAGAAGAGCATCGAAAACGATGGTTATATAGTGGCGGGTCACACTGATAAAGGAGAAGACGCCATCCTATTAGCAGGGAATTTGCATCCCGACCTGGTCTTAATTGACATCAGTCTTGCGGGTGAAATAGATGGAATTGAAGCCGCCTCGCAAATCCGGGCACGTTTCGATCTGCCTGTCATTTTTCTGACAGAATTCGGCAATAATTCCGTGATTAAGCGCGCCCTCAAGGCGGAACCATATGGCTATATTCTCAAGCCCTATGATGAACGCGAACTCTTTATTGCCATTGAAATGGCAATCACCAAACATGAAATGGAAAGGAAATTGCGCGACAGCGAGGAACGCTACAACCTGGCCGTACGTGGCGCGAATGATGGCGTCTGGGATTGGGATCTAAAGCGCAATGAAATCAATTACTCACCGCGCTGGAAAGCCATGCTCGGATTCAGGGAAAATCAAATCGGAAAAAGCCCGGACGAATGGTTAAACCGGGTGCACCTCGACGACCTGAGACGCCTTTGGAAAAATCTTGGGTTGCATCTCAAAGGAGAAACTCCTTTCTTCGAGTGTGAATATAGAATAAAGGATGTCTACGGCAAATATGTGTGGATACTCACGCGCGGCTTAGCGGTCAGGGATAAGGAAGGGAAAGCCTATCGCATGGCGGGATCGCAAACAGATGTAACGGCCCGTAAACTGGCTGAAGAGCGCATGGCATATGGCGCCCTCCACGATACGTTGACCGGGCTTGCCAATCGCGATTTCTTTATGGAGAAGCTGAGCCAGAGGTTGGACCTTGCGAAACATCATCCCGGTTCATTGTTTGCGGTCTTATTCATGGATATTGACCGCTTCAAGGTGGTCAACGACAGCCTTGGCCATGCCATGGGAGACCAACTGCTGGTAGGCATGTCCCGTCGCCTGCAAATGTGCCTGCGGCTTGAAGATACCATATGCCGTTTCGGTGGAGATGAGTTTGCTGTCTTGCTTCATGAAGTAAAGGATGTCAATGATGCCATCCGGGTGTCTGAGAGATTCCAGGCGCGCATAAAGGAAACCGCCGTACTTTCATCCGTCAGCAGAACCACCTCGGTCAGTATCGGCATCGTTTTGTTTAATGAAAAATATGCACAACCGCAGGATATTTTGCGCGATGCAGATACCGCAATGAATCGCGCCAAAGCAAAGGGAGGGGGTTGCTACCAGGTCTTTGACACTTCCATGCATACCAAAGCAGTTGAGCTGCTGCAATTGGAAGCTGATATGAAGCGCGCCGTGAAAAACCAGGAATGGCAGGTCTATTATCAGCCCATCATCTCGATGGAAAGCGGTGAAATCAACGGCATCGAAGCACTGCTACGCTGGATGCATCCTCAAAAAGGCCTGCTCCTACCACAGGATTTTATCCATGAAGCCGAAGATATTGGCCTCAT